>NZ_DASVNZ010000089.1:0-10316 GCF_036486225.1 Roseateles sp.
GGCGCGACGCCGCCGCTCAAGCCCGCCTCGCCGATCGCGAGCCTGGGCCGGCTGTCGACCGAGAAGATCATCTTCATCGGCGCGTCGACCGGCGGCACCGAGGCCACCAAGGACGTGCTCATCAACCTGCCGGCCGACTGCCCGGCGGTCTGCATCACGCAGCACATGCCGGCGGGCTTCACCCGCAGCTACGCGGCGCGGCTGGACGGCCTGTGCAAGATCCGCGTGAAGGAAGCGCAGGACGGCGAACGGATCCTGCCCGGCCACGGCTACATCGCGCCGGGCGGCATGCACTTCAGCGTGGAGCGCTCCGGCGCCAACTACATCGCCCGCGTGCAGGACGGCGAGGCGGTGAACCGCCACAAGCCGTCGGTGGAGGTGCTGTTCAACTCCGCCGCGCGCGTGGTGGGCCAGAACGCCCTGGGCATCATGCTCACCGGCATGGGCGCGGACGGCGCCAAGGCGATGAAGACGATGAAGGACGCGGGCTCCTACAACCTCGTGCAGGACGAGGCGACCTGCGTCGTCTTCGGCATGCCGCGCGAGGCGATCAACGCCGGCGCCGCCGACGAGGTGCTGCCGCTGCACCAGATCGCCACCCGGCTGATCGAGCGCCTGCGCAGCACGGCGGGCATGTCGATGAACCGCGTGTGATCACCGGCTGATCGTCACTTCTCGGCGGGGACTTCCTCGCCGAACACGAAACGGGCGCTGACGATGCGCCCGTTTGCATTGGTGCCCTCGCCTGCGCGTTCGTCATCCGCCGGGGTCGAGTCGACCTCGTAGATCGCGATCAGCTCGCGGACGACGGGGCCGTCCGGCGTCTGGTTGACGATGCGCTCGTGGTCGATGACGGCGTTGCCGACCGCGATGCGATGCAGCAGCTGCGCATGAGGGCGCGAGGACTCGAAGCGCGCGGCCATCCGCTCGCGCAAGGCCTGAGCGCCCTGCGCGATCAGCCGGTCGGGGTACTCGTACTGGCGTGCGTCGGTCGCATAGGTGGCGACCAACGCCTCGACGTCATGCGCGTTGTAGGCGTCGAGCTGCGCCTGGACGAGGTCTGTGGGCGGGATCGATGCAGGCGTCGTCGTGCTCATTGGGCGCGTCCCTTCTTTTCTTCGTTGCTGCGGTCGCCGGTGCGGTTGACTGCCGGCAGCGCACGTGCGGGCGCGGCGGCCTGGCGATCGTTGGCCGTGGCGACCAGCGTCGCCTGCCGCGCGGCCTGCTCGCGGGCGACCCGCTGCGCTTCGACCTTCGCGAGGCGCTGCTCGCGGGCGGCGATCTGCAGCTCGGCGTTGACGTCGTTGAACGCGTTCGCGTTCGAGACCAGCGCCAGCGCCGAGACGATGGCAATCAGCACGGTCAGCGCCGGGCCGATCACCGGGAAGCGGGACCACGGCGAATAGGCGTAGCAAGGCTGCTTCGGGGTCACGCGCGGCGTCAGCCGGGACGCCCGCAGAGAGCCGTGGAAGCAGACGGTGATGTCGGGCTCGTTCATGGTCGTTCCTTCGTTCATCGGGGGAGTTCGGGGAGCAATGCAGGGATTTCTGGATCAGTGCTGGTAATGCTAGATGCCCAACAAACACTCTCCAAACGCTATATCCTTGCCTCCTTGTGCAGTCTGGCTACCCAATGGGAGCCGTTCACGGACCCGGACCTCGATCCAGAACTCGATCCGGAACAGGCACCGACACAGGATGACGACCGATGCGAACCCCCCGCCTTCCGCTCCAGTACCTGGCCGCCTTCCGGGCCGCCGCGCTGCACCAGAACCTGCGCGCGGCGTCCGAGGAACTCAACCTGACGCACTCCGCCGTGAGCCAGCAGATCCGCGCGCTGGAACTGCAGCTCGGCTTCCCCGTCTTCGACCGGCAGGGACGACGCGTCGTGCTCAACGCGGCGGGCGGTGCGCTGCTGCGCGGCGTGGAACGCGCGTATCAGGAGCTCGATCAGGGCCTGCGCGCCGCGACGGCCGCGCACGGCATCGAGCAGCGCAGCCTGCGCGTGACGGTGCTGCCCTCCTTCGCGCAGCGCTGGCTGCTGCCGCGGCTGGGCCGCTGGCACGCGCGGCATCCGGAGGTGACGATCGAGATCGAAGCCTCCCCTCGCCTCGTCGACCTGGAGCGCGAGAACTTCGACATCGCTTTACGCCAAGGCCTGGGCCCGTGGCCGGGCCTGGACAGCGAGCCGCTCTTCGACCTGTCGATGCTGCCGGTGGCCTCGCCGGCGCTGGCGCACCAGCTGATCGGCGAGCCGCTTGAGGCGATCGCGCAGGCGCCGCTGCTGGGCGACGCGGGGTTATGGGAAGACTGGTTCGCGCAGGCCGGACTGCGGCGTCAGGTCGTGCCCGTCGCGATCTTCAACGACTTCGGCATCCTGCTGCAGGCGGCCGAACAAGGCATGGGCGTCGGACTGACGCGCGAGCTGCTGGCCGCGGATGCGCTGCTCGACGGCCGCCTGGTGCGCGTCGCGCCGAGGCAGGCGATGCTCAAGGAGCCTCAGCGGTATCACATCGTCTACCGGCCGAAGTCGCGCGAAGAGCCCGCCGTGCGCGCGTTCATCGCGTGGCTGCACGAGGAGACCGGGCAGTCGCGCGCCGCGCTGGACGGCGCGAAGACCTGCCTGGCGACGGGCAAGGTCACGCCGCAGTCACCGCAGATGCCGGTCACGACCTGAGCGTCACCCGATCAGGTCAAGCGCTCAGGAACAGTTCCTGCAGATCGCTGAGGAAGTCGAAGCCGCGCGGCGTCGCGCGGATCACGGCCGGATCGAGGTCGAGCAGGCCCTTCTCGCGCCCTTGCGCCATCGCCTTGGCGATCGCCGACGGCGGCAGGCCGGTGCGTTCGAGGAAGCTCTGCATCGTCACGCCTTCGCGCAGGCGCAGCGCGTTCAGCATGAACTCGAAGGGCAGCTCGTTGCGGGCGACTTCGTTCTCGTTGGACACGGCCTGACCCTCGGCGGCCTTCTGCATGAAGGTCGCGGGGTCGCGCCAGCGCACCTGGCGCAGCAGCCGGTGCGCGAAGCTGAGCTTCGTGTGCGCGCCGGCGCCGATGCCGAGGTAGTCGCCGAACTGCCAGTAGTTGGTGTTGTGCGTGCAGCGGTGGCCGTCGCGCGCGTAGGCCGAGACCTCATAGCGCGACATGCCCTTCGCACCGGTGCGCGCGGTGATCAGGTCCAGCATGTCGCTGGCGAGATCGGGATCGGGCAGATGCTCCGGCGGCGAATTCGCGAAGCGCGTGTTGGGCTCGATGGTCAGGTGGTAGACCGAGAGGTGCGGCGGATCGAAGGCCAGCGCGATGTCCAGGTCCTGGTCGAGTTCCGCCAGCGTCTGCCCCGGCAGCGCATACATCAGGTCGATGTTGAAGGTGCCGAACGCACGCGCCGCTTCCTCGATCGCCGCGCGCGCCTGCGTGCCGCTGTGGATGCGGCCGAGCGCATGCAGCTTCGCGTCGTCGAAGCTCTGGACGCCGATGGACAGGCGCGTCACGCCGGCCTGCGCGAAGCCGGCGAAGCGGTCCTTCTCGAAGGTGCCGGGATTGGCTTCCATCGTGATCTCGCAGCCCGGCTCCAGCGGCAGCCGCGCGCGCAGGTCGGAGATCAGTTCGGCGATCTGCTCCGGCGCGAACAGGCTGGGCGTGCCGCCGCCGATGAAGATCGACACGACGGAGCGCCCCCAGATCAGCGGCAGCGCCGCTTCCAGGTCGGAGCGCAGCGCGGCGAGGTACTTGCGCGCGGTCTCCACGTCGAGCTCGCGCCCGTCGCGGTATTCATGCGAGTTGAAGTCGCAGTACGGGCACTTGCGGATGCACCACGGCAGGTGCACGTACAGCGACAGCGGCGGCAGCGCCGACAGCGTCAGCGTGCCGGGCCGCATCATGCGGATGATGTCAGCCAAGGTGCCAGCTCTCGCGCATCTGGCGCAGCAGGTCCTGCGACGCGAGCGCGCGATGGCTCAGGCGGTTCTTCGCCTCGGCGCCCAGCGCCGCGACGCTCTTCCCGAGTTCGGGAATGAACATCAACGGGTCGTAGCCGAAGCCGCCCTCGCCTTCCTGCGCGTGCAGGATCTCGCCGTGCCAACGGCCCATCGCGATCAGCGGCTCGGGGTCTTCAGCCGAACGCACCGCGACCAGCGCGCAGACGAAACGAGCGCGCCGATCGTCGATGCCTTCGAGCTTCTCGAGCAGCACGCGGTTGTTCTCGGCATCGCTCTTCTCGTGGCCGAACAGCGTCGCATAACGCGCCGACAGCACGCCCGGCATGCCGCCAAGCGCGTCGACCGCCAGACCCGAATCGTCCGCCAGCGCCGGCAGACCGCTGGCCTTCGCCGCATGGCGCGCCTTGGTCAGGCCGTTCTCGACGAAGGTGTGGAAAGGCTCTTCCGCCTCCGGGATGCCGAGGCTGCCCTGCGTCACGAGTTCAATGCCGAGCGGCTCGAACAACGCCTGCAGTTCCTTCAGCTTCTTCGCATTGTTGGAGGCCAGGACCAACTTCATCGCTTGCTCCAATCGACGGAGATTACTGGGGAGTCATCGGGTCTCCGCCCGCGGGGGCCGCCGGCGGAGATCCCTGGAGAGTCACTTCAGGCCGAGCGCCTCGCGCTGCGCGACGAGCAGCTCGCGGATGCCCTTCTCGGCCAGGTTCAGCAGCACGTCGACCTCGGCGCGCGTGAACGCGACGCCTTCGGCCGTGCCCTGCAGCTCGACGAAGTGTCCCGCACCGGTCATGACCACGTTCATGTCGGTGTCGCAGGCGGAGTCCTCGACGTATTCGAGGTCCAGCAGCGCCTGGCCGTCCAGGATGCCGACGGAGATCGCGGCGACCGCGTCCTTCAGCGGCGACGCGGCGATCTTGCCCTGCGCGATCAGCCAGCTCACCGCGTCGTGCGCGGCCACGTAGGCCCCGGTGATCGCCGCGGTGCGCGTGCCGCCGTCGGCCTGCAGCACGTCGCAGTCGATCTGGATGGTGCGCTCGCCCAGCTTGGACAGGTCGAACACCGCCCGCAGCGCACGGCCGATCAGGCGCTGGATCTCCTGCGTGCGGCCGGTCTGCTTGCCGCGCGCGGCCTCTCGGTCGCTGCGGGTGTGCGTCGCGCGGGGCAGCATGCCGTATTCGGCGGTGACCCAGCCTTCGCCGCTGCCGCGCTTGTGCGGCGGCACCTTCTCTTCGACCGACGCGGTGCACAGCACCTTCGTATCGCCGAACTCGATCAGCACCGCGCCTTCGGCGTGACGCGTGTAGTGGCGGGTGATGCGGACCGGACGCAAGGCGTCCGCCGCGCGCCCTTGCGGGCGGGTGGCGCTGCTGCTCATGAGGAAATCCTTTGGTGCCTTCAGTGGGGCTTCTTGCCGGCCTTGCGGATCGCGTCCTGGATCTCGCGCACGGCGGAATCGATCTCGGCTTCGTCGAGCTGCACGTCCTGGGTCGCCCCGTGGATCGTGGAGGCGAAGCCTTCCTGGTCGAGGTCCTGCGTGGAGATGGAATCCGGGGCGTCGCCCTCGCCTTCCCACTCCACGGCCAGGGCCGTCACATTGTCGCTGCGCGCGCCGGCCTGGCGCAGCGCCTGCTCGACGAGTTCCGGCACCGCGTCGCCGACCGAGCGGCTGTCGGACATGTGACGCAGGATGTCCACGTCGCTGACCGAGCTCCACAGCCCGTCCGAGCACAGCAGCATGCGGTCGCCGTTCTGCAGCAGCACCGGGCCGTTGACGTCGATCATCGGCTTGCCGGGGCTGCCCAGGCAGGTGAACAGCACGTGGCGGTTGAAGCGCTCGGCGCCGGTCGCGTGGCGGCCCAGCGCCTCCTGCAGCTCGCTGTAGGAATGGTCGCGGGTGCGGGCGATCAGCTCGGTCTCGCGCAGCAGGTACATGCGGGAGTCGCCGCAATGCGCCCACCAGATCTGGCCCTGCTGCATCAGCCCGACGACGATGGTCGTGCGCGGCGTGTCGTTCATGCCGCGCTGCTGGGCGTAGGTCAGCAGTTGCTGGTGCGCGAGCAGCACCGCCGTCTCGAGGAACTGCGAGGGCTCCTTGATCACCGGCTGCGCGTCGCGCTGGAACAGCGCCGCGACGTTCTGCAGCGCCAGATGGGCGGCGACTTCGCCGTCCGGATGGCCGCCCATGCCGTCGGCGAGGGCGAAGAGACCGGCCTCGCGGGTATAGCAATACCCCATGCGGTCCTCGTTCTTCTCCCGGCCGCCGCGGCGACTCACCTGGTAGACCGAGAACTTCACGCCTTGGCCCCGGTCTTCAGGTTCTCCAGCTGCAGCTTGAGGCGCTCGCTGAAGCTGAGCTTGGTGTAGCGGCGCTCGGTCTCGCGCGACAGTTCCTTCTGCAGCGCGAAGACGCTCTGCGGACGGGTCAGCGGATCGAGCGACATGCACCACTCGGTCACTTCGAGCAGGTTGTCGGAATACACGTTGCGCAGGCGCGAGAGCGACAGCCCCAGGCGGTCCTTCTCCAGGCGTTGCGGCGCGTCGTTGGGCGGATAGCCCTGCATGCAGGCGTAGATGCAGGCGCCGATCGCGTAGATGTCGGTCCACGGGCCCAGCGAGCCGTCGCGTCGGTACATCTCGGGCGCGGCGAAGCCGGGCGTGTACATCGGCCGGATGAAGTTGCCTTCCTTGGACAGCACTTCGCGGGCCGCGCCGAAATCGAGCAGCACCGCCTTGTTGTCGTTGGTGATGAAGATATTGGCCGGCTTGATGTCCAGATGCAGCATCTTGTGCTGGTGCACGATGCGCAGGCCTTTGAGGATTTCGTCGAAGAGCGACCGGATGGTCGATTCGCGGAACACCTTGTCACGCTTCAAATCGCGCGCGGTCACGATGAAATCCTGCAAGGTATCGCCTTGCAGGTAATTCATGACCATATAGACGGTCTCGTTCTCGCGCAGGAAATTCAGCACCGAAACGACGCTCGGATGCGAAATTTGCGCGAGGGAACGGCCTTCCTCGAAAAAGCTGCGCAACCCCAGGCGGTACAGGGGTTGTTTTTCCGGTTTCACGCGGGGCGTGAGTTCTCCGGGAGATCGTTCTGCAAGGGACGAGGGGAGGTATTCCTTCAGAGCCACCAAGTGATGGTCGGGGTCTTCGGCGAGATAAACGACGCCGAATCCACCCGCAGCCAGTTTCTTGATGATCTGATAGCCCCCCACCACCGTGCCTGCGGGCAAGGGCGCCGGTTTCGGCTTTGACATAATCGCGGTTCGATTGTTCTACCGATAGCTGATGCCAGTTTACAGCATGACCGGTTATGCCAGCGCCACGGCACAACCCGCGAACTCCGGCGAAACCCCTAGCCCGGCCACCCAACCCGCGGTCACGGTGGAGGCGCGCTCGGTGAACGGACGTTTCCTCGACCTGAGCTTCCGCATGCCCGACGAGCTGCGCTCGCTCGAGGCGGCCCTGCGCGAGCTCGTCTCGGGCAGCGTCAAGCGAGGCAAGATCGAACTGAGGATCAACACCCACAAGGACACCGACACCTCCTGGCCGAACCCGCAGCCAGAGCAGCTCAACCGGCTTTCGCGGCTGGAATCGCAGGTGCAATCCTGGCTGCCGAAAGCGCAGGGTTTGACCGTCCAGGAAGCGCTCAACTGGTGCAAGACCGGCGCGACCGGCGCCTCGGCGAACGACGAGACGGTGCTCGACGCGGCGCGTCAATGCCTCAAGGGATTCCTCGAGGCGCGTGAACGCGAAGGCGCGAAATTGGTAACGATGCTCAAGCAGCGCGTCGCCACTTTGCGGGACCTCGCCACACAAGCCGAGCCGCTGATCCCCGCCGCGGTGCAACGCCAGCGGGAGCGTTTCCTGGAACGCTGGCAGGAAGCGCTCAGCGCGACCGGCGCCACGCAGACCATCTCCGAGCAGTCGCTGCACGAGCGCGCCGTCAACGAGGCGGCGGCCTATGCGCTGCGCATCGACGTGGCGGAGGAGCTCACGCGGCTGCGTGCGCACCTGGACGAGATCGACCGCCTGCTCAAGAAGGGCGGCGAGGTCGGCAAGCGGCTGGACTTCCTGATGCAGGAACTGCACCGCGAGGCCAACACGCTGGGCTCGAAGGCCGCGGCCATCGAGTTGACCAACATCTCGGTCGAGATGAAGGTCGCCATCGAGCAGATGAAGGAACAGGTGCAGAACATCGAGTGAGCGGCGTGGCCGTCAGGCGACGGCCACCCGCTTCCTCAGCACCACAGGCCCTGGAATCACGGCGATCACCGTATCCAGCGCCTCGCTCGCCCGCTCCAGCACCACGCGGCCGTCGGCTTCGACGACCGGCAGCGGCTGCGACGCGAAGTCGAGCCACCTCACATCCAGACGTCCCAGCAAGACCTGGCGCTTGCGCCGCACGCGCTCGCGCAACTGCGTGCGTTGCGCAAGGCTCAGGCCGTAGCGATCCTCGGTCTGCACGCCGCTGCCACGTGGGATGAATGGCAGGAGACTCAGCCGCCGCACGCCGAGCGCGAGGCAGTGATCCGCCATCCAGTCGAGCACCCACTCCCCGCCCGCGACGAGCGTGGTCTGCACCGTGGTCGGAACGCGGGCCGCCAGCATCTCGCGCAGATGCGCGTTGGCCAGATCGAAGGCCGGTCGTCCGACGATCCCATCGTGATGCGGCTGATCGCCGTGCAGGCTCAGCTTCACGGCGGTGTTGGTCGCGCGCAGCGCGGCCAGCAGTCCGTCAGGCAGCGCGATGCCGTTGGTCGTGACGCGCGTGACGCAGCCGCTCGCCCGCGCGTGGACGAGCAACTCGGCGAGGCCCGGATGGATCGTCGGCTCCCCGCCGCAGAAGTGCACCGTCCGCATGCCGTGCGCGACGAGCCAGTCCAGGCGCTGCTTCAACAGCGCGACATCCGGATGCACACCATCCGGCGGCGCCAGGCAGAAGCCGCAACGCGCATTGCAGTAGCGCGTCACGCGAAAGCACATCGATGCAGGCAGCCGCGGGTCCATGCGTTTGTCTCCCTGGCCCGCGACATCCGCGCCAGTGCGCGACGCGCCTGTGCGCTTGCGCCTCTCAGCGCTGGCGACTCTCCGCGAGCATGTTGCAGAAGAGTGCGCCCTGCTCGATCGCGTCGTCAAGCGCGACGTGGGAGTGCGGCAGGTCATCGAACCAGCGCTTGGGCATCGCGCTCTTCGTGCTGCGCCGGTAATCGCGACGCAGCATCACCATCGCCATCGTCTTCACGTCCAGCGCCGAGAAGCTGAACGGGCTGCGGCCCGCGAAGCGGATCAGGTACCAGTAGACGAACATGAAGTCGAAGGACGCCGGATAGCCGACGAACACGGGCTGTCCGGGCAGGCCCTCCAACCAGGCGACGTAATCGGCCATCGCGGCCTGCGGCGATCGCAGGTCGGTGCGCGAAGCCGCCCAGGCGTCCGGCTGCTGCGCCCACCACGCCATCGTGTCGGGATGCCCGGTGGCGTCGGGCAGCGTCTCCAGGTTCGCCGAGAAGGTCGCCACCAAGGTCTTGTCGGCGAGGTACGCCGCCGATCCGAAGCTCAGCATCGAATGCGGACCGGGGATGGGGCCGTCGACCTCGACATCGGTGCTGACGTAGATCTCGGTGCGGGTTTTCTCGTTCATGAGGGCTAAGTATCAGGGCCCGCGAGGCGCTCTCGAAGCCAGCGCGACACCTCCGCGCGACCGCGCTTGCACAGCGCCGTGTTCCAGTCCTTGCAGCGCGGCGGCGGCGGAAGCCGGCGCACGCGCGACAGGCGCTGCGCATAGGCGGCGGCTTCGCGTTCGCCGGGTCGGTTGGCGTCGAAGCCCAGCCATGTGATCCGATCGGCGCATACCCCCGGCAGCCACGGCGCCCAACGCCCGATCGTCGCCACACCGCCGCAACCGCAGACCGCCAGCGACAACGCGTCGAAGAGGCCTTCGACCAGGATCAGCGGTCCGTCGTTCCCGTTGCGCCAGCCGACGCCGAGGTCCACGACACCGCCGCCCGGACCGATCGTCAGCATCTTGTCCTGGCCGCGCAGCGTGCTGAGGTAACGACCGTGCACCGACACCATCACACCTGCGTGGTCATGCAGCGCCGCGAGCACTGCCGGACGACCCGCCCAATCCGGATCGAAACGCAGGCCCGCGGCGTCCGCGACCGCCAGCGGGATGCCGCGCCGCACGACGTAGTCCTCGCCGGGCGTGCCGGCCAGCGGCCGCGCCCGCGCGAACCGTTCGTCGGGCGATTCGCCGGACCGGGGCATGCAGACGGGGTCGCAGGTGAAGGGGACCATGCCTCGATCTTCCTCCTCCCGAGTCCGTCTTTCACGAAGCGATCCCCCCAGTTCCGCAATTGACCTGCCCGGAGCGGTG
>NZ_DASVNZ010000096.1:0-7107 GCF_036486225.1 Roseateles sp.
TCCCCGGCGCCCAGCGCCTTGTACTCGCGATGGGCGACCGCCGCGACGATGGCGTCGGCGCGCGGCAGGTCCTCGAAGGCGTGCAGCCGCACGCCGTACTCGTGCATCGCTTCCTCGGCCTCGGCGGCGGGATCGGTGACCAGGACCTCCACGCCGTAGCTCTGCAGCTCGTGGATGATGTCGATCACCTTGGAGTTGCGCAGGTCGCCGCAATCCTCCTTGAAGGTCAGGCCCAGCACGTTGACCTTGGCGCCCTTGACGTGGGAGCCCGCGGCGATCATCTGCTTGATGGTCTGCTCGGCGATGAACTTGCCCATGCCGTCGTTGATGCGCCGGCCCGCCAGGATCACCTGCGGGTGGTAGCCCAGCATGTCGGCCTTGTGGGTCAGGTAGTACGGGTCCACGCCGATGCAGTGGCCGCCGACCAGGCCCGGCTTGAACTTCAGGAAGTTCCACTTCGTGCCCGCGGCTTCCAGCACCTCGGAGGTGTCCAGGCCGATGCGCTCGAAGATGATCGCCAGCTCGTTCATCAGCGCGATGTTGAGGTCGCGCTGGGTGTTCTCGATGACCTTGGCCGCCTCGGCCGTCTTGATGCTGGACGCGCGGTGCACGCCGGGCAGGATGATCTTCTCGTAGGTCTTCGCGACGATGTCCAGCGTCTGGGGCGTGTCGCCGGAGACGATCTTGAGGATCTTCGTCAGCGTGTGGTCCTTGTCGCCCGGGTTGATGCGCTCCGGGCTGTAACCGACGAAGAAGTCCTGCTTCCAGGTCAGGCCGGACTCGCGTTCCAGCACCGGGATGCAGACCTCCTCGGTCGCGCCGGGATACACGGTCGATTCGTAGACGACGACCGCGCCGCGCTTCATGTGGCGCCCGACGCTGGTCGACGAGCCGATCAGGGGCTTGAAGTCGGGGATGTGGGCTTCGTCCACCGGCGTCGGCACGGCGACGATGATGACGTCGGCCTCGGCCAGGCAGGCCGGGTCGCTGTGGTACTCGGCGTGGACGGCGGCCTGGACTTCCGCGTCGGTCAGCTCACGCGACGGATCGGTGCCGGCGCGGCACTTGGCGACCTTGTCGACGGCGATGTCGAAGCCGATCGTGCGCCCGTGCTTGCCGAACTCGACCACCAGCGGCAGTCCCACATACCCCAACCCGACGACGGCGATCACGGACACGGCCTTCTCCTGTTCTTTCCGAGGACGGCTTTGTATCCGACTTTCGTCCGACTTTCGTGTCGCCGCCCGCCGCGTCCCCCCGGGTGAGGGTCAGCGGCCGTGGTCAATTGCGGCCGTAGGTGTCCTGGTATCGCACGATATCGTCCTCGCCCAGGTAGGAGCCGGACTGGACCTCGATGATCTCCAGCGGCAGCTTGCCCGGGTTGGACAGGCGGTGCACCTGGCCCAGCGGGATGTAGGTCGACTGGTTCTCGGTCAGCAGCAGCGTCTTGTCGCCGTTGACGATCTCGGCCGTGCCCTGCACGACGATCCAGTGCTCGGCGCGGTGGTGATGCATCTGCAGGCTCAGCGAGGCGCCGGGCTTGACCATGATGCGCTTGACCTGGAAGCGCTCGCCCATGTCGATGCTGTCGTACCAGCCCCAGGGGCGGTGCACCTTGCGGTGCAGGTTCTGCTCGTCACGCTGCGAGGCCGTCAACTGGTTGACGATCTTCTTGACGTCCTGGCTCTTGCTGCGGTCGGCGACCAGCACCGCGTCCGGCGTCTCGACCACGACGATGTTGTCCAGACCCACCGCCGACACCAGCCGGCTGGTCGCGTGGACCAGCGTGTTGCGGCTGTCCGCGATGATGGCGTCGCCGCGGCTGGCGTTGCCGGATGCGTCCTTGTCGGCCACCTGCCAGACCGCTTCCCAGGCGCCCAGGTCGTTCCAGCCGGCGTCCAGCGGCACCATGCGCAGGGCGATCGGGCTGCCCGGGCAGCGTTCCATCACGGCGTAGTCGATCGATTCCGAGGGCACGGCGGCGAAGGCGTCCTTGGCCGGACGCACGAAGGAGCCGTCCACGGCCTTGCCCTCGAAGGCGACGCGCGTGGCCTGGTCGATGTCGGGGCGGAACTGCTGCAGCGCCTGCAGCCAGACGCTGGCGCGCAGCACGAACATGCCGCTGTTCCAGTAATAACCGCCCTGGTCGAGGTATTTCTGGGCGGTCGTGGCGTCGGGCTTCTCGACGAAGGCCTCGACGCGCAGGCCGGCGCCCTCGGCGCCGGCGCGGATGTAGCCGTAGCCGGTTTCCGGGCGGTCGGGCGTGATGCCCAGGATCACGATCGCGCCGTCGCTGGCCTGACGCACGGCGTCCTGCAGCGCGGCGGTGAAGGCCGGGCCGTCGGTGACGGTCTGGTCTGCCGGGGTCACGACCAGCACCGGATCCGCACCGCCCTCGATCGCCTGCAGCGCCGCCAGCGTGATGGCCGGCGCGGTGTTGCGGCCCACCGGCTCCAGCAGGACGGCGCCGGGCACGAGCTTCTGCTCGCGCAACTGGTCCAGCACCATGAAGCGGTGCTCCTCGTTGCCGACGACGATGGGCGCGGTCACCGCGATGTCCTCGGAGGACAGCGCGGCCAGGCGCCCGGCGGCCTGCTGGAACAGGCTGTTGTTGCCGCTCAGCACGAGGAACTGCTTCGGGTAGCCGGCGCGCGAGAGCGGCCACAGCCGGGTGCCGCTGCCGCCGGCCATGATCACCGGTTGCACATCGATCTTGTTCGAGGTCTTGCTCAAGTTACTGCTCCCTGCCAGTCGCGCGGCCGGGTCGGGCCGCGCCAGTTGAATTGGAAATCGGATGGTCGTGGAGGCTGTCGGGCTCGCAGGGACCGCTCAGCCTTCGAAGCCGTTGGGATTGGCCGACTGCCAGCGCCAGCTGTCCTCGCACATGCGCTGCAGGTCGAAGCGCGCGGTCCAGCCGAGCTTGTCCCGCGCCAGCGCCGGATCGGCATAGCAGGCGGCGACGTCGCCGGGGCGGCGGGGGACGATCTCGTAGGGGATCTCGCGGCCGCTGGCGGCGGCGAAGGCGGCGACCAGCTCCAGCACGCTGTAGCCGCGGCCGGTGCCGAGGTTGACCCAGATCGACTCGTCGCCGCGCAGCAGGAAGTCCAGCGCCGCGACGTGGCCCTCGGCCAGGTCGACGACGTGGATGTAGTCGCGCACGCCGGTGCCGTCGGGCGTGTCGTAGTCGTCGCCGAAGACCGACAGCTTCGCGCGCCGGCCCACGGCCACCTGCGTGACGTAGGGCATCAGGTTGTTGGGGATGCCGCGCGGGTCCTCGCCGATGCGGCCGCTCTCGTGCGCGCCGACCGGGTTGAAGTAGCGCAGGCAGGCGGTCTGCCAGCGCGGGTCCGACGCGCCGAGGTCGCGCAGGATGCCTTCGCCGATCAGCTTGGTCGCGCCGTAGGGGTTCACGGCCATCAGGTCCGCGTCCTCGCGCAGCGGCAGCGTCTTCGGCTGCCCGTAGACGGTCGCGCTGGAGGAGAACACGATGCGCTTGCACTCGTGCCGGCGCATCGTCTCGCACACGGTCAGCAGGCCGTCGAGGTTGTTGCGGTAGTAGCTCAGCGGCTTGGTCGTGGACTCGCCGACCGCCTTGTAGGCGGCGAAGTGGACCACGGCCGCGGGCTGGTACTCGTTGAAGACCGCGTCCAGCGCCGCGCCGTCGCAGACGTCGAGCTTCTCGAACAGCGGCGTCTGGCCGCTGAGTTCGGTCAGCCGTTCCAGCACCTTGGGCGAGCTGTTGCTGAAGTTGTCCACGCCGACCACGCGATACCCCGCCGCCTGCAGCGCGAGCCAGGTGTGGGAGGCGATGTAGCCGGTCGCGCCGGTCAGCAGGATGGTCTCGTTGGCCATGGAGTCAAGGCTCGCGCGGGTCGCGGGCGGGAAGGTGGCGGTGGATCGGAGGGCGGGGCGGTCAGTATGCGTCGGGTGGGAGGCGTCGCGTCATCGTCATCGTCATCGCAGCATCCCCTGCACGTAGCAGCCGGCGGTGTAGGCGTCGTAGGCGTAGAGCACGTTGCTGGTGTCGCGGCTCTGGTGGCTGTACTGGCAACCCACCGTGACGTTGCGCAGCGCCTGCCAGGCCAGGCCCAGGCTGTACTGCTTGGTGTTGTCCTTGTAGCTGGTGCCGAACTGGTCGTCGTGGCGGTTCATGCGGGTGTAGCCCGCACCCAGCTGCGCCGTGAGCTTGCCGGTGAGCTGGTAGTTGAACTGCGTCTGCACCGCCGTCTGCACGCGGTTGAAGTCGGACACGCCGTTGGTGATGCCCTGGTAGTAGGTCTCGATGCCGGTGTCGCGCGAGAACTGCGTGCTCATCGACCAGCGGCCGCCCGGGCGCCAATCCCAGTTCAGCGCGCCGGTGACGCCGCTGAAGCTGTCGGAGGTGCTGCGGCTGATGCGCGCGTTCAGGCTGCTGGAGCCGGTGGCGCGCCACAGCGCGGTGAGGTCGACGTCCTTGCGGTCGTACTCGAAGCCGTTGAAGGGCACCTTGCCCTTCGTGTAGCGGCCCGCGACGCCGAAGCGCCACGCGCTGCTGGCGTTGTAGAGCAGGCCCAGGGACTGCGCGTCCTGGCGGTACTCCTGCGTGTCGAAGATCGCCAGCGAATAGTCCCGCGCGCGGTGGATCCAGGAGGCCTCGATCGAGTACGAGCTCAGCGTCGGCAGGCCCAGCCGCGCGGTCGCGGTGGCGCTCTGGTCGGTCTGCAGGTTCTTCTCGGTCGTGGGCGCGACGGCGGTGGTGCTGTTGAAGTCGGCCAGCGTGCGCTTGCGGGTGTATTCCAGCGTGCCCGACAGGTTGCCCACGGTCTCCCAGTTGACGCCGCCGCCCAGGTCGTAGCCGTTGTTGTTGAGCCGGCTGTTGTCGTTGTAGCGGGTGTCGTTGAGGCGCAGGTTGCCGTAGACGCGCTGCCGGCCCAGGCGCTGGTCGACGCCGCCCAGCAGGCTGATCGAGGTCAGTCGGTCGCTGTTCTCGCCGGCGGCGGAACGGAACACGTTGCTGGTGTAGTAGTGGCCCAGCGAGCCGCCGACGTACCAGGGGCTGCCGGCGTCGCTCTGTGCCCAGCAGGGCGCGGCCAGCGTCGCGGAGGCCAGCAGCACGAACGGCAACGGCAGGCGGTGGAGTCGCTTCATCGGTGGGGTCCCCTTCTTGTCATCTCTTGTCATCAATAGGCATGGCGATCGAACAGCACCAGCCGGACGGTCCGAACGATGATCTGGAGATCCAACCCCAATGACCAGTTGCGCAGGTATTCGAGATCGTATTCGACGCGCGCCTTCATCTTGTCCACGGTGTCCGTCTCGCCGCGCAGGCCGTTGACCTGCGCCCAGCCGGTGATGCCCGGCTTGACCTTGTGGCGGACCATGTAGGCCTTGATGATCTGGCGGTATTCCTCGTTGTGCGCGACCGCGTGCGGGCGCGGCCCGACGATGCTCATGCGCCCCTGCAGCACGTTGATGAACTGCGGCAGCTCATCCAGCGAGGTCTTGCGGATGAAGGCGCCGAAGGGCGTGATGCGGGCGTCGCCCTTGGTCGCCTGCTTGACGACGGCGCCGTTGTCCATCGAGCGCATCGAGCGGAACTTGTAGACGATGATCTCGTCGCCGTCCAGGCCGTTGCGCCGCTGCTTGAAGATCACCGGCCCGGGCGAGCTCAGCTTCACCCCGATCGCCAGGATGAGCAGGATCGGCGAGATCAGCACCAGGATCAGCGCGGCCAGGATGATGTCGCTGATGCGCTTGACGACCTCGTTCACGCCGGTGAACGGCGTCTCCAGGATGCCGACCACGGGCACGCCGTTCACGTCCTGCAGCCGGCCCTGGATGATGCTGATGCCGAACACGTCCGGGACGAAGAACAGCGAGGCGGTCGTGCCCTGCAGCTGCTCCAGCAGGCGCAGGATGCGCGGCTGCGAGCCCAGCGGCAGGGTGATGTAGACCTCGCGCACGCCGTGCGTGCGGACGTAGTCGCTGAGCTGCGGCAGGGTGCCCAGCACGCGGCCCAGGCAGTCGGGATGCAGCCGGTCGTCGGTGCGGTCCTCGAAGAAGCCCAGGCAGTCGGCGCCGCCGACCGTGCCGAACTGCAGCGCCCGCGCGACCTTCGCACCCAGCGGCCCCGCGCCGACGATCACCGCGGTGCGGCGGATCCACGGCTGGCGAGAACGCCAGCGCAGCACGCGCCGGCCGATCTCGACCGCGACGATCTGCGCCAGCGGCGTGACCGCCGCCCACCACAGCAGCACCGGACGTTCGAAGTAATGGAAGCTGCTGGTCGCGTAGGCGAACATGCCCAGGATCAGCAGCAGCATCAACCAGGAGCCGACGATGTCGGTGACGGCGCTCGCGGGATGGTCCGCGAAGCGGTTGCGGCCCGGGAAGGTCAGCGCGAACACCAGCATGCACAGCGTGTAGGTGGAGCGCATGACCGGCTCGCCGAACCAGGCCAGCAGCATCAGGTAGACCAGGACGATCAGCGTCGGTTCCAGGAAGGCCGCGATGAAGGATTGGACCGACTGCGGCGCGCTGTAGAAGGTTCTCTTGTAATTTCGGTCCTCAAACATCACCCAGTGGTCCTTCCCCGGCCAGAGCCGGAAATTCTCGCTCAATTCGTTTCGCGGACTCGTAACGGGACCCCCTAGCTTGTCACCGGTTCCGCCGTGTCCGGGCCGCGGTCGCGGCCTGCCTACAATCCGCCCCATGCTTCAAGAATGGTCCAAGCTCCTCGCGCCCGCAGTCCAGGATCGCATCACGCTGTTGCTCAACCATGTCATGTCCCGCGAGCCCGTCGCCACCGCGCGCCTGGCCCCGCACACGGGCAAGACATTGCGGTTGCGGCTGGCCGGTTGGCCGGCCATGCTGCCGGCGGCCCCTGACCTGCGCCTGCGCATCACCCCCGCCGGTCTGCTCGAACGGCTGGGCGACGAGGATGCCCCTAGGCAAGAACCGGACCTGCTCATCGAGCTGGACGCGTCCAACCCCGCCGCCGCGGCCTTCGCGGCGCTGTCGGGCGCGCGTCCGGACGTGCGGGTGCAGGGCGATGCGCAACTGGCCGGCGACTTCAACTGGCTGATCGACCACGTGCGCTGGGACATCGAGGACGACCTGGCGGCCATC
>NZ_DASVNZ010000137.1:0-22312 GCF_036486225.1 Roseateles sp.
AGTGGGTCATAGAAGTTCCAACAAGTCGATGTCCCGAGCGGAATGGAGAACACGGTTGACCGTCACACGGTCGCGGCGGATATCGAGCCGAAACAGGATCAGATAGCGGCCGTGCAGCCGCCGTCGAATGTCTCCGCGACCGATGAGCGGATGAGCATCCGGCCTGTGAGACAGCGACGCGATCTTTCGGCGCAATTCGAGTGAGAAGGCGTTCGCTTTTCGCTCGTCGTCCCTGGCGATGTACTCGTGAATATCGAGCAGATCCTTTTCAGCCTCCGCGAGGAGGTGAACGTGCATCAGGATCCTTCGGGACGCTTGCGAGTCTTTGCCAGCAGTTCGTCGAAGAACTCGTCGGCAGGGCGACCGAGGCCGTTCTCCGAGTCCTCGATGCCCTTGTCGAGCATGGCCTTGAAGGCCTTCAAATGCTCCTGCTGCTGAAGGAGAAGGACGCCTTCCTTCAACACTTCCTGCCGGGATGAATACCGACCGCTGTCGATCAACTGCTGCACGTAGGCCTCCAATTCAGGTCCAAGTTCAGCGTGAATCATCTCGGTCATTCCCTCGAAAAGAAATCGCATCGACGGGGGAGGCTCTTCCTCACCAAGGGGGCCCACCTTAGTCGGAGTTACTCGTCGGAGTCAGTGTTCCCTGCGTTCTGCTTGCGGGCCGAGCCGGCGACGAGGTCGAACTTGAAGAGCCGGCATTCGATCGGGCCGTTCCACATCGGGATGCGGCGCGATTCCTTGAGTCGCATCTTGCTCGGCAACTTCATTTCCGGGCACAGCAGCCACGCGGTCCATCCCGCCGGATGCTGCGTGTACGCGCGCTTCCAATGCGCCGAGAGACGCGGGAAGAAGTCGTCGCCCGCATCGCGCTCTTCGGACAGCGCGCCGCTGTCCATGCGCTGTGTACCAGCCTTGCCGCGGACCTCGATCCGCTCGCCGTAGGGCGGGTTCAGCATCAGCGTGCCGGCCATGTCGTCCGGCAGCGCGGGGGCCGGACGCTCCAGCGCATCACCGCCGTTGAACTGGATGTACTGCGCCACGCCGGCGCGTTCCGCGTTGCGTCGCGCGAAGTCGACCATCCGGAACGACACGTCGCTCGCGAAGATCGGCACGGCCGAAGGACGTTCCGCCGCGCGTGCCTCTTCCTTGATCGCGCGCCAGGCCGGCAGCAGCGACTGGAAGGGTTTCAGTTTTTCGAACGCGAACCGGCGCTGGATGCCCGGCGCGATGTTGCAGGCGATGGTCGCTGCCTCGACCGGGATCGTGCCCGAGCCGCAGCACGGATCGTGCAGCGCGCCGCCCGCTTCGGGCGTGCCCTTCCAGCCCGCCGCGGCCAGCATCGCTGCTGCGAGCGTTTCCTTCAGCGGCGCATCGCCCTTGTCCTCGCGCCAGCCGCGCTTGAACAGCGATTCGCCCGAGCTGTCGACGTAGACCGTCGCGAGGTCTTCGGTGAGATGCAGCTGCAGCGGCAGATCGGGCCAGCGCGTGTCGACGCTGGGGCGCTCGCCGGTGGCGTCGCGCAGGATGTCGCAGACGGCGTCCTTCACCCGCAGCGTCGCGAAGTTCAGGCTGTGCAGCGGCGAGCGCTGTGCCGTCGTGTCCACGCGCAGCGTCTGCTGCGGCGTGATCCATCGCGTCCAGTCGACGGTGCGCGCGATCGCGTAGATGTCGTCCTCGTGGCGGTACTCCTCGCGTGCCACCTCGATCAGCACGCGCTGCGTGAGCCGGCTGTGCAGGTTCAGCCGCATCACCGCCGCGAGCGTGCCGTACAGGCCGACGCCGCCCCGGAAGGCCTTCGGGCCCTGCAGGCAGTCCTCAGGGCCGAGGATGTCGCGCACCTCCGCCTCCAGCCAGTCTTCGACGCCGGCGGCGCAGGGCAGGAACAGGTGATAGGCGGAATCGGACATCGTGGGTGCAGCGTGAGTCGGGTGCCGTGGCGCCCGGGAGGATCAAGCAGCAGATTGTCCCACCGACGCCGACCTTGCTTGACGCCCTCTCCCGCTTGCGGGAGAGCGCAGGGGTGAGGGCCTGCGGCGTTGGCAGTACGACGTCAGCGCGACTTGCGCAGATTTGCCGGCGCGAGCTTGAGCGCTTCGCGGTACTTCGCGACGGTGCGTCGCGCGACGGTGATGCCCTGCTCGCCGAGCATCGTCGACAGCTGGCTGTCGGACAGCGGGCTTGTCGTGTTCTCGGCCGCGATGAACTGCTTGATCAGCGCGCGCACCGCCGTGCTCGACGCATTCCCACCGGCCTCCGTCGACAAACTCGACCCGAAGAAATATTTCAGCTCGAAGGTTCCCCACGGCGTCGCCATGTACTTGGCGGTCGTGACGCGCGAGATCGTCGATTCATGCAAGCCCAGCTCATCCGCGATCTCGCGCAGCACCAGCGGCTTCATCGCCAGTTCGCCATGCGTGAAGAACCCGCGCTGCCGCTCGACGATCGCCTCGCTGACGCGCTGGATGGTGTCGAAGCGCTGCTGGATGTTCTTGATGAACCAGCGCGCCTCCTGCAGCTGCCCGCCCAGCGGCGAATTGCTGACGCCGCCGCGCGTGGCGCGCAGCGCCTGCGCGTAGAGGTCGTTGATGCGCAGCTTGGGCAACACATCCGGATTGATGGAGACGCGGAAGTTGCGTCCCGCCTTCTGCACGATCACATCGGGAATGACGGGCCGGTTCTCGCTGCGCGCGTAGCGGCGCCCTGGCTTGGGCTCCAGCCCGGCGATCAGCGATTGCGCGTCGCGCAGCAGTTCCTCGTCCGAGCCGGTCAGCGACATCAGGCGACGCCAGTCGCGCTTGGCGAGCAGGTCCAGATGCCGGCGGCAGATCACGATCGCCAACGCCTGTTCGGGCGAGCGCGGCAGCGTGCGCAGCTGCAGCTCCAGGCACTCGCCGAGGTCGCGCGCGCCGACACCGGCGGGCTCCATCGACTGCAGCCACTTGAGCGCGACCTTGAAGCGGTCGAGCAGATCCTCGCGCTGCTCCAGATCGGCGTCCTCGCCGAGGATCGCGGCGATGATCTCCTCGAGCGGGTCCTCGAGGTAGCCGTCCTCGTTGAGCGACTCGATCAACGCCAGCAGCGCCGCGCGATCGACCGCGCTCAGGTTCATGCCGGGAATCTGTCCGCGCAGCACGTCCTGCAGCGATTCGTCGGGCGCCTCGGTCTCGGGTCGCTCGTCCTCGTCGCCGCCGGAGGACGACGACGCGCTCCCCGGCGTCTCGCGGATGCCGTCGAAGTCGTCGCGCTCGGTGCCGTTCTCCCAGTCGTCGCGCTCGGTGGTGCCGAATTCCTCGGCCCGCATCTCCTCACCGGCCGGCGTGTCCCCGGCGGGCGCGTCCGACTCGGTCTGCGCGACGCGTTCCTCGCGTTCCTCGCGCTCGGTCAGGCGTTCCTGCGTCGCGGTCGGCAGCGGGGCGTCGAATTCCTCGTCGGTCTCCAGCAGCGGGTTCGTCGCGAGCATCTGCTCCACCTCCTGGTGGAGCTCCAACGTCGACAGCTGCAACAGACGGATGGACTGCTGCAGCTGAGGCGTCAGCGCAAGATGCTGGGACAGGCGAACCTGTAGCGTCGGCCTCATGTCGACTCCCGGCCCTTACATCTTGAAGTGTTCGCCGAGGTAGACCCTGCGCACGTCCTGATGCTCGACGATGTGCTGGGGCGTGCCTTCGGCGAGCACCGCCCCTTCGCTGATGATGTAGGCGCGGTCGCAGATGCCCAGGGTCTCGCGCACGTTGTGGTCGGTGATGAGCACGCCGATGCCGCGCTGCTTCAGGAAACGGATGATCCGCTGGATCTCCAGCACCGCGATCGGGTCTACGCCCGCGAAGGGCTCGTCCAGCAGGATGAAGCGCGGCTGCGTCGCCAGCGCCCGGGCGATCTCGACACGGCGGCGCTCGCCGCCGGACAGCGCCGGCGCGGGCGTGTCGCGCAGCTTCTCGATCGAGAGCTCATTGAGCAGTTTGTCCAGCTCCGCGTCGATGCGCGACGAGGGCCAGGACTTGCCCTTGTCGTCGAGCTGCAGCTCGAGCACGGCGCGGATGTTCTCCTCGACGTTGAGCTTGCGGAAGATCGACGCCTCCTGCGGCAGGTAGCTCAGCCCCATGCGCGCGCGCTGGTGGATGGGCATGGTCTGCACCGGCTGGCCGTCGATCTGGATCTCGCCGGCATCGGCGCGCACCAGGCCCACGATCATGTAGAAACTGGTCGTCTTGCCGGCGCCGTTCGGACCGAGCAGGCCGATCACCTCGCCGCTGTGCAGGTCGAGGTGGACGTCCTTGACCACCTTCCTGACGCCGTAAGACTTCTGCAGCCCCCAGGCCTGGAGGCGGCTCCGGGAGGAGTTCGTGGAGGCTTCCGTCATTGCTGGGGGGACTGGCGAGGAGCAAGGTTGATGCTGGGGCGCAACGGCAGCGGCGCGCTGCTGGCCGGCGGCGGTTCGCTCGCGGCGTTGCGCGGCATCAGCACGACGCGGCCGCGGCCGCTCGGATGCGGCGAACCGACGCCGGTCTCGACGATCAGGCGCTCGGTGCGGTTGTCGTAGTTCAAGGTGGCGCCGGACAGCGCCTGCTTGAGCTGGTCGCCCTGCATCACCCGCGCCTCGGCATTGCCGACCAGGCGGATGGTCTCGGTGCGGGTGTCGTATTCGATCTGGTCGGCGCGGCCTTCGATGCGCTCGCCGGGATTGTCCCGGTCCTGCCGGAAGTGCACCTGCTTGGCGGACGTGCCGTTGGCGTAGGCCTGGTAGTAGCCGTCGCTGGTCTCCTGCACGTCCATCCGGTCGGCCCGCAGCTCCATCGAGCCCTTGGTCATGATGACATTGCCGTTGAACTCGGACCGCTGCTTGACCTTGTCGATCGCACCTTCACGGTCGAAGACCAGGTTCAGCGGCTTCGCGTGGTCGTCCTTGGCGGCCCGCGCCAAAGGCGCGGCCAAGGCCAGCGCGAGCGCGGTCGACAACAGCAAAGGGCGGCGAAGCGACATGGGGGATCCTGACGGCACAAAACTTGCTGGCCATTCTAGCCATCGCTTTGGGAGGCAGCAGGAGGTGTCCCCGCGTGAGCGAGGGGACGGGACCTTCGTGATTGTGGAAAGTTCCCTTTTGGTGCAGGGCGAGGGACCGAGCAAGAGCCGCCCGACTGGCGCCCCTCTTCTCCGTGCCTGTGGCCGGAGGCCACAGGCCTTCGCTAGGCACAAACAGTCCTCAGGACTGTTTGAGTCCGAGCGAAGTCCCTCCGCCGGCGGAGCCGGCAATTCCTTCCTAATACCTCCGAAGAGGGGCCCCAGCCGGGCGGCTCAGGCGACGCTCGCTGTGGGCTCCGTGCCCTGATAACCACGGGGAACTGCTCCAAGTAGACGCTTGGTGTAGTCCTGCTTCGGCGCGGCGAGCAGCGCGCGGGCATCGGCCTGCTCGACGACGTCGCCGTGCTGCATGACCAGCACCTCGTCGGAGATGAACTTCACCACCGCCAGGTCATGGCTGATGAAGATGTAGCTCAGGCCGAATTCGTCCTGCAGATCCTTCAGCAGGTTCAGCACCTGGGCCTGGACCGAGACGTCCAGCGCCGAGACGGCCTCGTCCAGCACCAGCACCTCCGGCTGCAGCGTCAGGCAGCGCGCGATCGCGATGCGCTGGCGCTGACCGCCGGAGAACTCGTGCGGATACTTGTGCAGCGCCGACTCGTCCAGCCCGACCTTCTTCAGCAGCGCGCTGGCGGTGGCGACACGCTCGTCATGGCTCTTGCCGATGCCGTGGATCTCCATCGGCTCCAGCAAGGTCTGCACGATGGTGAAGCGCGGATTCAGCGAGGCATACGGGTTCTGGAACACGACCTGGATCCGGCGGCGCATCTTCTGCCAGTCCGGCCCGTTCATCTTCAGCAGGTCCTGGCCCTCGAAGAGCACCTGGCCGCCGGTGGGCTCGTGCAGCCGCAGCAGCGTGAGGCCCATCGTCGTCTTGCCGGAACCGGACTCGCCCACCACGCCGAGCGTGTGGCCCTTGCGCAGCTGGAAGTCGACGCCCTTGACGGCCTTGAACTCGGTCTTGCTGAACAGGCCCGACTTGAAGAAGAAGCTCTTCTTCAGGCCCTTGACCTCGAGGATCACCGGCGCGGCCGGATCCTTGGCCTTGCCCTTGCCCTCGGACACCGAGCGGCCGGCGATGTGGTCGTCGATGACCATCAGCCGCGCCGGGTTCTCCGTCAGCGACGGCCGGCAGGCCAGCAGCGCCTTCGTGTAGGCATCCTGCGGGTGGTGGAAGATGTCCGCCACCGGCGCCTTCTCGCGGATCTCGCCATGGCGCATGACGACGACCTGGTCGGCGATCTCGCCCACCACGCCCAGATCGTGCGAGATGAACAGCATGCTCATCTTGTGCGATTCCTTGAGGCGTGCGAGCAGCTCCATCACCTGACGCTGGATGGTCACGTCGAGCGCGGTGGTCGGCTCGTCGGCGATCAGCAGCTTGGGGCTGCAGGCCAGCGCGACGGCGATCATCACGCGCTGCTGCTGGCCGCCGGACATCTCGTGCGGATAGCTCTTCAGACGCCGCTTCGGGTCGGGGATGCCGACCTCGTTGAGCAGCTCCTCGGCGCGCACCAGCGCCTGGCGCTTGCTCATGCCCAGGTGCTTGATCAGCGGCTCCATGATCTGGTCCGCGACCGGGAACACCGGGTTCAGCGAACTCATCGGATCCTGGAACACGCAGGCGATCTCGCGCCCGCGCACCGACTGCAGCTCGCGCAGCGAGGTCTTCAGCAGGTCGCGGCCCTGGAACAGGATCGCGCCCGTGCGCTCGGCGTTGTCGGGCAGCAGGTTGAGGATGGACATGGCCGTCACGCTCTTGCCCGAGCCCGACTCGCCCACCAGCGCCACGGTGCCGTTCTCCGGGATGTCGAAGCTGACGCCCTTGACGGCCAGCTGGCGCTGCATGACGCCGTCGACCTTGCCCATGCGGAAGGCGACCTTCAGGTCTTGAATGCTCAACAGCATGGCGTTACTCCAGACCGCGCAGTTTGGGATCGAGCGCGTCGCGCAACGCATCCGTGAAGAGGGCGAAGGCCGTGACGAAGATCGCCATGAAGCCGGTCACCGCGGCCAGCTGCCACCAGTAGCCCAGGATCAGCTCGCTCTGCGCCTCGGCCAGCATCGTGCCCCAGGAGACCTGGTCCACGCTGACGCCCAGGCCCAGGTAGGACAGGATGACCTCGCTCTTGATGAAGCCCACCACGTGCAGCGAGAGCTGCAC
This sequence comes from Roseateles sp., assembly GCF_036486225.1. Taxonomy (GTDB): domain Bacteria; phylum Pseudomonadota; class Gammaproteobacteria; order Burkholderiales; family Burkholderiaceae_C; genus Roseateles. Next base: position 7,249 of record NZ_DASVNZ010000137.1, read on the forward strand.
CAGCGCGACGTGCGAGACGTTGGGCAGGATGTGCTTGAACATGCGCGAGCTCTTGCTCGCGCCGATGGCCTCGGCGCTGCGGACGTACTCGCGCACCGAGTGCTTCATGAACTCGGCGCGCACCAGGCGGTAGATGCCGGTCCAGCCCGCCAGGCCCAGGATCATCACCACCGGCAGCACGCCGCGGCCGAAGACGACCGCGAAGGCGAAGATCAGCAGGATGTTGGGCATCGCCGTGAAGACGTTGTAGACCCACTCCAGGAAGTCGCCGACCTTGCCGCCGTAGAAGCCCGACAGCGCGCCCAGCACGGTGCCGATGAGCGTGGCCACCAGCGCGGCCAGCACGCCGACCATGATGGAGATCTCGGCGCCCTTGATGGCCTTGGCCAGCACGTCGCGGCCCAGGCGGTCGCCGCCGAAGGGCAGCGTCTCGGCGCGCGGCGCCTCGTCGGTCTTGTACTGCTTGGCCTTCTCGGTCCACTCGGCGTACTTGGGCGCGAGCGGGTCGATGTCGCTGAGGTCGACGTTCGGACCCTTGGGCTGCGCGATGGCGCCGGCGCTTTCGGCCGGCGCGGGACCCATGAAGGTCGGCGGCGCGTTGGGCACGCCGGTCTCCTTCTGCCAGTCGCGGGCCACCAGTCCCAGGCCGGCGGCCAGCACCAGCAGCAGCGACAGCGCGACGACGACCATCGCGAACATGCCGAGCTTGTCGGACTTCAGACGGCGCCACGAGGCGTACCAGACGCCGCGCGAGCGTTGCGGCTTCACGGCCGCGGTGGGGGTGGGCAGCACTGCGCTCATTTGAGGACCACCCGCGGATCGACGAGCTTGTAGAGAAGGTCGGTGATCAGGTTGACCACCATCGTCAGCGCCGCGATGTAGATCGCGAAGGCCTGGATGACCGGATAGTCGTTGCGGTTGACCGCCAGCAGGATCTCGCGGCCCAGGCCCGGGATCGAGAAGAAGACCTCCAGCAGGAAGGAACCGACGAACACGCCGGGCAGCGCCACGGAGATGTTGGTCATGATGGGGATCATCGCGTTGCGCAGCACGTGCTTGAGCAGGATGGTCTTCTCGGTCAGGCCCTTGGCGCGCGCGGTGCGCACGTACTCATGGCCGATCTCGTCGAGGAAGAAGGTGCGGTACAGCCGCGTGTACGGCGACAGCGCGACGGCCACCGCGACCAGCACCGGCAGCGGCGCGTAGGTGGTCAGGTTGGTCCACAGCGAGTCGCTCCAGCCCTGCACCGGGAACCAGCCCAGCCGGAACGCGAAGAAGTACTGCGCCACGATCACGTAGACCAGCAGCGAGATCGACACCGCGACCGTCGTGAGGATCATGACCGCGCGGTCCGTCAGGCTGCCGCGCATGTAGGCGACGGCCAGCGCGAACGGGATCGCCAGGATCACCTCGAGCACCAGGATCGGCAGCATCACCGTCAGCGTGGCGGGCATGCGCGTGGCGAAGAGGTTGGACACCGACTCGTTGGTCGCCCAGCTCTTGCCCCAGTCGAAGGTGACGATCTGCTGCAGGAAGATCCACAGCTGTTCCCACACCGGCTTGTTCAGTCCGAGCTGATCGCGGATGGCCTCGATCTGGTCCTGGCTGGCGTTCAGGCCGCCCAGCACTTCGGCGGGATCGCCGCCGAACCATTTGAAGAGGAAGAACACCAGCAGCACGACCCCCAGCAAGGTGGGGATCATTTGCCACAGGCGCCTGATGAGATAGGCCGCCATACGCGCGGGACTCCAAGCAAGCGCCGCCGAGCCCGATGTCGAACCCGGCGACCGATAAAGACAAACCCCGGACGCTTGTGACGGCCGGGGCCTGCAGGTGAAAAACCACGCGCGAGTCTACGTGAGGGGCCGCCGCACCCGCACCGGCATTTGCCCTGAATCCATCGAAGAAAACTGATGAAGCACCCTCGTGGAAGCAGGTGTGTTCATCCGCAATGCGCCCCCGTTTGCCGATGCGTCCGTGCTCTCGGGGTTGTTGGCATGGCGGGCGCGGACATCGCCCACTAGACTGACGCGCTTTCGGATTCGAGGACGGCATCTTGATGCGACGCGGCTTGGCCGGGACGGGGTTCCTGGCGCTCTTACTTTCGGCATCCCTCACCGCGATCCCCGATCGCGCCGTGGCCGCCGACGACTCCACGCCGGCCGCTCCGAAGGTGCTGCGTTATGCGATCCGCGCGGCCGAGACCGGCTTCGATCCGGCGCAGGTCACGGACCTGTACTCGCGCAACGTGACCGCGGGCATCTTCGACGCGCCGCTGCGCTACAGCTACCTGGGCCGGCCCTATCGCCTCGAGCCCGCCGTCACCGACGGCATGCCCGAGGTCAGCGACGACGCGCGCCGCTTCGTGTTCAAGCTCAAGCGCGGCGTGCTGTTCAGCGACGATCCGGCGTTCAAGGGCAAGCCGCGCGAGCTCACCGCCGACGACCTGATCTACACGATCAAGCGCCACTACGACCCGCGCGTGAAGAGCGGCCACCTCTACCGCTTCGAGGGCGCGAAGATCCTCGGCCTGTCCGAGGTGCGCGCCGAGTCGCTGAAGAACAAGACGCCGTTCGACTACGACCGTCCGGTCGAGGGCCTGCGCGCGCTGGACCGCTACACGGTCGAGATGCGTGTGGCCAACAGCGATCCGCGCATGCTGCTGCACTTCGCCGATCCGATGGTGGGCATCGTGGCGCGCGAGGTCGTCGAGTTCTACGGCGACCGGATCATGGAACACCCCGTCGGCACCGGCGCGTGGAAGCTCGGCGAGTGGCGCCGCTCGTCGCGCATCGTGCTGGAGAAGAATCCCAACTACCGCGACGAGCGGTACCACGAGGATCCCGCCACCGCGAAGCCGGAGCTGGCCGATGCCGTGCGCCGGCTGCAGGGCCGCAAGCTGCCGCTGATCGACCGCGTGGAGATCGCGGTGATCGAGGAAAGCCAGCCGCGCTGGCTGTCCTTCCTGCGCAAGGAGTTCGACCTGCTGGACGACCTGCCGGCGGAGTTCGCGCCGGTCGGCATGCCGCAGAACAAGCTCGCGCCCAACCTGGTGAAGGAAGGCGTGAAGGCCGTGCGCTACGAGCGCGCGGACGTCGCGATCTCCTACTTCAACATGGAAGACCCGGTCGTCGGCGGCTACACGCCGGAGAAGATCGCGCTGCGCCGAGCGATCGCGCTCGGCGTCGACCTCGACCAGGAGATCCGACTGCCGCGCCGCGGTCAGGCGATCCCGGCGCAGGGCATCATCTCGCCGGGCGTGACCGGCTACGACAAGACCTTCAAGTCCGAGATGAGCCAGTTCGACCGCGCGCGGGCCAAGGCGCTGCTGGACCTGTACGGCTACGTCGACAAGGACGGCGACGGCTGGCGCGACCTGCCCGACGGCAGTCCGCTGGTGCTGGAATACGCGACGCAGCCCGACGGCCAGAACCGTCAGCTGGCCGAGCTCTGGCAGAAGAACATGGATGCGATCAACGTGCGCATCCGCTTCAAGATCGCGAAGTGGCCCGAGAACCTGAAGTCCGCCAACGCCGGCAGGCTGCAGATGTGGGGCATGGGCTGGAGCGCGGACGTGCCCGACGGCGAGAACTTCCTCGGCCTGGGCTACGTCGGCAGCAAGGGCCAGTCCAACAAGGCGCGCTTCGACCTGCCGGAATTCAATGCGTTGTACCGCCAGCAGCACGGCATGCCGGACGGCGCCGAACGGCTGGCGGTGATCGACAAGGCCCAGCGCCTGCTGATCGCCTACATGCCCTACAAGGTCCACGTGCACCGCATCTTCACGGACATGACGCAGCCCTGGGTGATCGGCTACGACAAGAACCTGTACCAGCGCGATTTCTATTCGTTCGTCGACATCGACACCGACGCGCTGGCCAAGGCCCATCTGAAGAAGTGAACTGACGCCGTGATGCCTCGCGCCCGATTCCTCTCCTCGATCCTGCGCGGGGCCGTCCTCGCCTCAGCCCTGGCGGCGGCCGGACTGAACGGTGTGACCGCCGCGCCGGCCGCGTCCGCCACCGCGGCCGCGGAGCCCAAGGTCCTGCGCTACGCCTTCCGCGTCGCGGAGACCGGCTTCGATCCGGCGAAGATCACCGACCTCTACTCGCGGATGATCACGCCCCACATGTTCGAGGGGCTCTACACCTACGACCAGCTGGCGCGCCCCGCGCGCATGAAGCCGCTGACCGCGGCGGCGATGCCGGAGTCCTCCGACGACTACAAGGTCTGGACGGTGAAGCTGCGCCCCGGCACCCACTTCGCCGACGATCCCGCCTTCAAGGGGAAGACGCGCGAGCTGACCGCCGAGGACTACGTCTATTCGTTCAAGCGCTTCGCCGATCCGGCGGTGGCGTCGCCGGCCTGGAGCGAGGTCGAGGAGCTGGAGTTGGTCGGCCTCAACGAGTACCACGACCAGGTCCGCAAGTCCGGCAAGCCCTTCGACTACGACAAGCCCATCGAGGGCCTGCGCGCACTGGACCGCTACACGCTGCAGTTCAAGTCCAAGGAGACGCGGCCGCGCCTGATGGAGGTCTTCGCGCAGGGCGACCTGTACGGCGCCGTCGCGCGCGAGGTGATCGAGGCCTACCCGGGCGATTCGATGGCGCATCCGGTGGGCACGGGCCCCTTCGTGCTCAAACACTGGCGACGCAGCTCGCTCATCGTGCTGGAGCGCAACCCGGGCTACCGCGAGCGCTTCTACGACCAGGAAGTGGACCCCGCGCCCGACGACGCCGAAGGCCAGGCGCTGAAGGCCCGCTTCAAGGGCCGGCGCCTGCCGATGATCGACCGCGTCGAGGTCGGCATCATCGAGGAGAACCAGCCGCGCTGGTTGTCCTTCCTGAACGGCGAGTACGACTTCATCGAGCGCACGCCGGAGGACTTCATCACCCAGGCGATGCCCAACGGCAGGATCGCGCCCAACCTCGAGAAGCAGGGCAAGCAGGCCTACCGGACGGTCGCGTCGGACGTGCTGTTCACCGTGTTCAACATGGAGGATGCGGTCGTCGGCGGCTACACGCCGGAGAAGATCGCGCTGCGCCGCGCGGTCTCGCTGGCGATCGACGTCCAGCGCGAGCTGAACCTGGTGCGGCGCGGCCAGGCCGTGCAGGCCCAGTCGCTCTACATGCCGGGCACGACGGGCTACGACGCGGCCTTCAAGAGCGACATGAGCACCTACGACCCGGCGCGCGCGAAGGCGCTGCTGGATCTGTACGGCTACGTCGACAAGGACGGCGACGGCTGGCGCGACAAGCCCGACGGCAGTCCGCTGGTGCTGGAGAGCCTGACCACGCCGGACCAGTTCCAGCGCCAGATCGACGAGATCGTGCAGAAGAACCTCAACGCGGTCGGCCTGCGCATCGCCTTCAAGCCGGCGAAGTGGCCCGAGAACCTCAAGTCGCTGCGCGCCGGCAAGTTCCAGATCTGGTCGCTGGGGACTTCGGCGTCCAAGCCCGACGGCCAGGACTCGCTGGCACGCATGTACAGCGGGCAGATCGGTGCGCAGAACTACGCGCGCTTCCGGCTGCCGGCCGTCGACAAGCTCTACGACGAGGCTTCGCACCTGCCCGACGGGCCGGCGCGTTTGAAGCTCTTCGACGAGACCAAGCGCTACGCGACCGCGTACATGCCCTACAAGTACCGCGGCCACCGCTTCATCACCGACATCGCCCAGCCGCAGCTGATCGGCTACCGCCGTCCGCAGTTCTGGCAGAACTGGTGGGAGTACGTGGACATCGATCCCGACGCCGCCGCGAAGTTCAAGCACTAGGTCCGACACCGATGCGCGTTCGCCTCCTTGCCTCCCTTGCCGCGCTGGTCCTCGGCGCGATGACCACGGCGTTTGCGGCGCCACCCCCGCAGGCCGCGAAGGCGCCGGAGCCCGCCGTCGCGAAGCAGGAGAAGGTGCTGCGCTACGCCTTCCTCGTCGCCGAGACCGGCTTCGATCCCGCGCAGCTGAGCGACCTGTACTCGCGCATCGTCACGGCCCACATCTTCGAGTCGCTCTACAACTACGACTACCTCGCGCGGCCGTTCAAGCTCAAGCCCAACACGGCGGCGGAGATGCCGGAGGTGTCGGAGGACTTCCGCACCTGGACCATCAAGATCCGTCCGGGCATCTACTTCGCCGACGATCCGGCGTTCAAGGGCAAGCGGCGCGAACTGACCGCCGAGGACTACGTCTACAGCCTCAAGCGCTTCTACGACCCGGCGACGAAGGGGCCGCTGTACTCGAGCTTCAAGCAGGAGGGCATCCTCGGCCTGGAGGAACTCCGCGTCGCGGCGCTGGAGACCAAGAAGCCCTTCAACTACGACAAGCCGGTCGAGGGCGTGCGCGCGCTGGACCGCTACACGCTGCAGTTCAAGCTGGCGGAGCCGCGGCCGCGCTTCATCTACAACCTGGCCGGCGGAGACACCTACGGCGCGGTGGCGCGCGAGGTCATCGAGACCTACGCCGGCAAGACGATGGAGCATCCGGTCGGCACGGGGCCCTTCATGCTGGAGCGCTGGCGGCGCGGTTCGCTGATCCGGCTGGTGAAGAACCCCGGGTACCGCGACGTCTTCTACGACGCGCAGCCCAACCCCGGAGACACCGAGGGCGAGCAGATGCTGGCGCGCTTCAAGGGCCGCAAGCTGCCGATGGTGGATGCCGTCGAGGTCAGCATCATCGAGGCGGGGCAACCGCGCTGGCTGTCCTACCTGAACCGCGAATTCGACCTGCTCTTCCTGCTGCCCGAGGAATACGCGGACGTGGCGATCCCGCACGGCAAGCTCGCGCCCAACCTCGACAAGCTGGGGATGAAGCTGTACCGCGTGCTGGCGAGCGACCGCACGATGTACTACTTCAACATGGAAGACCCGACGGTCGGCGGCTACACGCCGGACAAGGTCGCGCTGCGTCGCGCGATCGGGCTGGCCACCGACGTGCCGACGGAGATCGCCACCGCGCGCCGCCATCAGGCGGTGCCCGCGCAGTCCGTCGTCGCGCCGGCGACCTGGGGATACCAGGAAGAGTTCAAGAGCGAGAACAGCGACTTCGACCTGGCGCGCGCCAAGGCGCTGCTCGACACCTACGGCTATGTCGACAAGGACGGCGACGGCTGGCGCGACAAGCCCGACGGCAGCCCGCTGGTGCTGGAGGTGGCGTCGACGCCGGACTCGCGCTCCAAGCCCTATGACGAGCTGTGGAAACGCGACATGGACAAGCTGGGCGTGCAGATCAAGATCCGCATGGCGCAGTGGCCGGAGAACCTGAAGTCGGCGCGCGCGGGGCAGCTGATGATCTGGCAGCTGGGCTTCAACAGCTCGACGCCGGATGCGCAGCTGGGGCTGGAGCTGCTCTACGGTCCGGCAGCCGGTGGGCAGAACCTGGGGCGTTTCAAGCTGGAGCGGTACGACGAGATCTACCGGCGCATGATGGTGCTGCCCGACGGCCCCGAACGCGCCGAGCTGCTGCGCGAGGCGCAGAAGCTGCTGACCGCCTACATGCCGCAGAAGTTCCGCGTGCACCGCATCGTCACCGACATCGCGCAGCCGTGGCTGGTCGGCTACCGGCGGCCGTTCTTCAACCAGATCTTCTGGCCCTACGTCGACATCGAGACGGACAAGCTGCCGAAGCGCTGAGGCTGGCCTTACTTCCACCGCTGCTGGCCCTCACCCCCGCCCTCTCCCGCAAGCGGGAGAGGGAGTGAGAATGCACCGAGCCAGTCGGAGCAGGAGCACTGGGGTGGCTCCCTCTCCCGCTTGCGGGAGAGGGCGGGGGTGAGGGCCAGCGGCCGTCGCAGTACGGCAGAGCGATCCCGCCCGATCGAGCCGGTCACGCGCGTGACGGCCCGCCCGAGAGATCTGGGCTACCGTCAGAGACTCGACAAGGAGTCCCGCATGCCCCCGACGCCGCAGATCGACCACTACCGCCGTTTCCTGCACGAGCAGCGAGGCCTGGTCTTCGACGACTACGCGTCGCTGTGGGGCTGGTCGGTGACGGAGCTGGACGCGTTCTGGCGCAGCATCGGGGACCACTTCGACCTGCGCTCGGAGACGCCGTTCGAGGCGGCGCTCTGCGAGGAACGCATGCCCGGCGCGATCTGGTTCCGCGGCGCGACGCTGAACATCGCGGCGCAGGCCTTGCGACACGTCGATGCGGCGGAGTCCGCCAGCCATCCAGCGATCGTCCACGCGAACGAGGCGATGCTCGCGCGCGGCGAGCTCGGCGCGATGCGCTGGCCCGAGCTGCGTCGCCAGGTCGGCGCCCTCGCGGCCTCGATGCACGAGCTCGGCGTGCGGCGCGGCGATCGTGTCGCCGCCTACCTGCCCAACGTGCCGGCGACGGCGGTGGCCTTCCTCGCCGTCGCGAGCCTGGGCGCGGTGTGGTCGGTGTGCTCGCCGGACATGGGGCCGGTGGCGGTGCTGGACCGCTTCCGCCAGATCGAACCCAAGCTGCTGATCGCCGCCGACGGCGTCCGCTACGCGGGGCAGGACATCGATCGCATGACGATGCTCGGCCAGTTGCTCGACGAGCTGCCGACGGTCACCGACGTGGTGCTGCTCGGCAACCTGGATCCCCAGGCCGACCCTTCACCGCTGGCCAGACCGGCCGGCACTGCCGCAACGGGTGCGGCTGCTGAGGGCGCGGCGAAGACGAGGCGCGGCGCTCATCGCTGGGACGCACTGATCGCCAATCCGCGATCACACGCGCCGGAGGCGGTGCCCTTCGACCATCCTTTGTGGATCGTCTATTCGAGCGGCACGACGGGTCTGCCCAAGCCGATCGTGCACGGCCACGGCGGCGTGCTGCTGGAGATGCTCAAGGGGTCCCTCCACAACAACGTCGGCGCGACGGCGGAGACGGGCGACCGCTTCCACTGGTACAGCTCGACGGGCTGGATCATGTGGAACTGCCAGGTCGGCGCGCTGATGGGCGGCACGACGATCTGCCTGTTCGACGGCAGTCCCGCCGGACCGAAGGATGCGCCCGACTGGAGCACCTTGTGGCGCTTCGTGGCGCTGTCCGGAGCGACCTTCTTCGGCGCCGGCGCCGCGTTCTACGCGAGCTGCCTGAAGGCCGGCGTCGAGCCGCTGAAGCACGGCGACCTGAGCCGGCTGCGCGCGATCGGCAGCACGGGCAGTCCGCTGGCGGACGAGAGCTACGACTGGATCTGGGCGAACTGCCCGAAGCCCGATGGCCGTCCGATCTGGATCTGCATCATCAGTGGCGGCACGGACTTCGCCGGCGCGTTCCTCACGGGGCTGATCACCGAGCCGCTGGTGCGCGGCCAGATGCAGGTGCGCAGCCTGGGCGCGTCGGTGCACGCGTTCTCGGAGGTGGATGCGGACGGTCAGGGCTGGCCGCTGATCGACGAGGTCGGCGAACTCGTCTGCACACGGCCGATGCCGTCGATGCCGCTGTACTTCTGGGGCGACGACGGCAACGAGCGCTACCTGTCGAGCTACTTTGACATGTACCGCGGCCCGAACGGCGAAGGGATCTGGCGCCACGGCGACTGGCTGCGCGTGACGCCATCGGGCGGCGGGATCATCTACGGTCGTTCGGACGCGACGATCAACCGCCACGGGATCCGCATGGGTACGTCGGAGCTGTACCGCGCGGTGGAGACGCACCCGGAGGTGCTGGACAGCCTGGTCGTCGACCTGGAGTACCTCGGCCGGCCCAGCTGCCTGCTGCTGTTCGTTCAGCTCCGGGACGGCCTGACCTTGGACGAAGCGCTGCAGCTGCGCTTGAAGACCTCGATCAAGAAGGCGCTGTCGGCACGGCATGTGCCGGACGAGATCCATCAGGTCGAGGCGATCCCGCGCACGCTGTCGGGAAAGAAGATGGAGCTGCCGATCAAGAAGCTGTTGCTCGGCGCGGCGGCGGAGCAGGTGATGAAGCGCGATGCGATGGCGAATGCGGATGCGGTGGCGTGGTATCAGCGCTTTGCGGAAGGTCGGATGTGATCTGCTGTCGGTGACCGCTACAGTCGATCTCCTCCCACCTTGACACAGCCGCCCCGTGACCCTGAAACGCACCCTGATCGCCCTGGCCTTGCTATCGCTGCTCAGCGGCTGCGTGTCGGGATACCGCGAGCTTCATCACGTCCGGCTGGGGATGATCGAGATCCCGCTGACCTTCGCTTCCATGGTGGTGGTCTATGCCTGGTACCGGCGCGACTCCATCCAGCGGCGCTTCTTCGGCGGCACGCTGATGGGCGGCGGCATTCTGGGTGCGACCCTGCTGGTGGTGCCGATCTACCTGTACTGCAGCCGGCCGGAGGGCGAACGCCTGCGGCCGATCATGACCTTCCTGGGCTTGATGCTGCTGTCCATGGTGATCTCCGCGATCGGCGCGCTGCCGTTCGTGGCGATGGCGCCGGGGGGATGACCGAGGGCGTGTCGAAATGGGCAGGCTTTGATCGTCGTGAGGGAGGAGGGGCGTTTGCCCTTCGCTTCCACCTTCCACCGGGAGAGATGCATGACGACACGAGCAAATGACACGGCCGTCGGCCAGCAGGTGCTGGCGCTGCTGGGCGCGTACCAGGCCGCCGCCGCGGCCAAGGATGTGGACGCGCTGTTGGCGCTGTACGCGCCGGACGCGCAGATCTACGACTGCTGGGACCAGTGGTCCTACGACGGCGAGGCGCAATGGCGCGGCGCGGTCGAGCGCTGGTTCAAGATGGCGGGCGAGGGCGCGAACCGCGTGGTCTTCGACGATCCCCACGTGCACGCGAGCGGCGACATGGCCGCCCTGCACGCGTTCGTTCGCTATGAACTCGTGGTCCATGGCGAAACGAAGTTCACGATGGACAACCGCATCAGCTGGACGCTGCTGAGGCGTGACGGCGTCTGGAGGATCGTTCACGAGCACACCTCCGCGCCGGTGGCCGGAGATGAAATGAAGGCGCTCATCAACCGACCATGAAGACCGTCAGCGGATACGCTCAAGAGCCGGCGGCATGGGGCGCAACTGGAGAAGACCATAAAGACGTCGGTCCGAGAAGTAGGTAGCCGAGCGTCCGCTGAATTTCACATTCACTGCGTCCAGGAGCAGGTCCAGATCAAAGAGGTGTTCTCGCAGGCGGAGCGTCCAATCGCAACGGTCGTCGTCCTCGACATCAAGAGAGATGTCGTAGTTGATCTCGCTGAGTGCCTCTCCCGAGTAAGTCGACAGAAATGGGCTTCCGCAAAGCCGGAGCGAACGGCTGCGGACGAACTCGCCGATCGCGTTAAGCATCTCGAGGGTCGTGGTCGGATGCGTCTTGTGGGCCTTATGGATTCTTGCCACGCTTTTCGCGGCCATCGTCCAGCAGTCGTGTTCGACACCCGACTCGATGCTCGGAGATGATCTGTCCTGGGTATCACCCCCACTGATCCTGATCAAAGCCATTGCGCTTCAGCGTTACATGACGCCTTCGCGTCGCTCCCGCGACGCGCCCCCGCTTCCAGGGACGACGGCCCCGCGGGCAAGTTCCAGGCCCGCCGATGACACCGACCGTTCACCGGTCTGTCACCCCGGCCTCTGAACATCCGCCCCGTCCACCCGTGACCGCGCCGTCAAGACCTGACCCTCCGTCAGATCGATGCGCGGCCGCGGCGCTTCCCGTCCGCCCGACCTCCCTGGAGTCCCCATGCGCAAGCCTTTCGCCCGCACCCTGTCCCGTGCCATCGCCCATGCGGTCAGCCGCGCCTGCCTGCCGCTGGCCCTGGCCATCGCCGCGCCGTTCGCCTCCGCCACCGTCGTCACCTTCGACGACCTGACCGACGACGGCTTCGTTCCCGCCAACTACGCCGGCCTCGACTGGTCCGCCAGTTCCTGGTTCCAGTACGCCGGCGAGCAGGCCCCGTACACGCCGCATTCCGGCGACCGCCGAGCCACGCTCGGCTTCGACGGCAGCAGCGCCACCAGCGCCATCGGCTTCCTCTCGCCCAGCACCTTCCAGGGCGCCTGGTTCTCCGGCTTCGACGGCGTCAACGTCGCCATCGACCTGTACCTTGGCGGCGCGCTCGTCGCCTCGACCTCGCTGCTCAACCTGAGCGACAGCCCCGCGTTCCTCACCAGCGGCTACACCGGTCTCGTCGACCGCCTCGTGTTCCGCAGCAACGACCCGGCCTTCTTCGTCATGGACGACCTGACCTACGCGTCCGCCGTGCCGGAACCCGCCTCGGGCGCGCTGGCGCTGGGCGGCCTGGCCGTCGCCGTGCTGGTGATCCGCCGCCGCAAGGCCGCGCAGGACCTGAACGCCACCGCCACCGCCACCGCCTGAGGAGCCCGCCATGACGCAGCAGCAACCGCCCCGCCGCCAGTTCCTCCGCGCCGTCGCCGGCGCCGCCGGCGCCACCGCCGCGATGACCAGCTTCCCGCCGGCCATCGCCCGCGCGCTGTCCATCAAGGCGGCCGTGCGCACCGGCACGATCCAGGACGTCGAGCACATCGTCATCCTGACCCAGGAGAACCGCTCCTTCGACCACTACTTCGGCACGCTGAACGGCGTGCGCGGCTTCGGCGATCCGTTCCCGGCGCCGGTGGCCGACTCGGCCAACGTGAAGGGCCGCTCGGTCTGGATCCAGCCCACCGTCAACAACGCCGCGCCCGGCGCGATCGCGCCCTTCCACCTGAACACCGCGCAGAACTTCGCCTTCATGCGCGTCAGCGGCACGCCGCACTCGTGGACCGACGCGCAGGCCGCCTGGGACCACGGCCGCATGAACAACTGGCCCAAGGCCAAGCAGAACCATTCGATGGGCCACTTCAAGGAGCAGGAGCTGCCCTTCCAGTTCGCCCTGGCCAACGCGTTCACGCTGTGCGACGCCTACCACTGCGCGACGCAGACGGGCACCAACACCAACCGCCTGTTCATCTGGACCGGCACCAACGACCCGCTGCGCCTGGGCAACGGTCCGTCCACCGACAACAGCCACGACTGGTTCAACGCGAACCCGCTGGACGACTACACCTGGACCACCTATCCCGAGCGTCTGCAGTCGGCCGGCATCAGCTGGCAGGTCTACCAGAACATGGCGGACAACTTCACCGACAACTCGCTGGCCGGGTTCAAGGTGTTCCGCGACGGCTGGTACAACCGGCCCGGTTTCTCGCAGGTGCTGAAGGACCGCGGCATCTCCACGCGCGACCTGGACCTGCTGCGCGACGACGTCCTCAACAACCGCCTGCCGCAGGTGTCGTGGGTCGTCGCGACGGCGGAAGGCTCCGAGCATCCCGGCCCGTCCAGCCCCGCGCAGGGCGCCGACTACACGGCCAAGGTGCTGGACGCGCTGACCTCGAATCCCGACGTCTGGTCCAAGACCGTCTTGTTCATCAACTTCGACGAGAACGACGGCTTCTTCGACCACGTGCCGCCGCCGGCCGCGCCCTCGTACGTGACCTGGAACGCGAACCCGGCGCAGGCCGTGATCGCCGGCGCGTCGACGATCGACACGACGGGCGAGTACTGCGAGATCCTCAACGGCGCCTCGGCCACCTACCTGCACCGTCCGTACGGCATGGGCCCGCGCGTGCCGCTGTACATCGTGTCGCCGTGGAGCAAGGGCGGCTGGGTCAACTCGCAGACCTCGGACCACACCTCGGTGCTGCGTTTCATCGAGGCCCGCTTCGGCGTGAAGGAGACCAACATCGGCGCATGGCGCCGTGCGGTCGCGGGCGACCTGACCTCGTGCTTCAACTTCGCCGATCCGGAGGACAGCGAGTTCTTCTCGAAGCTGCCCGACACCGTCGCGCTCGCCAACAAGGCCCGCGCGCTGCCCGGCACGACGACGCCGGCCATCCCCGGCTCGCTGCAGCTGCCGTCGCAGAGCGCCGGCGTGCGTCCCGCGCGCGCCCTGCCCTATGACCTGCAGGCCACCAGCGCGGTGACGCCCGGCGCGGGTCCGAACGCGACGACGATCGCCGTCACCTTCCAGAACACGGGCAGCGCCGCGGCCGTGTTCCACGTCTACGACCGCACACGCCTGGGCGAGATCCCGCGGCGCTACACGGTCGAGGCCGGCAAGCAGCTCACGGGCAGTTTCGCGCCGCAAGCCGCCGGCGCCTACGACCTGTGGGTCCTCGGCCCGAACGGCTTCCATCGCCACCTCGCCGGCAATGCGCGGCGCGCGGCAGCGGCGGGCCAGCCCAATCCGGACGTCGTCGCGAAGTCCGCGCCGGCCACCGGCGAGCTGGTGCTGACGCTGGTGAACACCGGCCCGGTCGCGGCGACCTTCACCGTCGCGCACAACAAGTACCAAGGCACGGCGCCGCGCACGGTCATCGTGCCGGCGCGCAGCAGCAGCGAGGTGCGCGTCCCCGTCGCCGTCGCGGCGCACTGGTACGACGTGTCGGTGCGCGTGGGCGGTCAGACCGACTTCCTGCGCCGCTTCGCCGGCCACATCGAGACCGGCGCACCGTCGGTCAGCGATCCGGCGATGGAAGGCGTGGCGAAGGCGGATCAGTACCGCGTGCAGGGCGCGTGAAGGCTCGCTGAGCTCGGTGCACTCTCGCTCCCTCTCCCGCTTGCGGGAGAGGGCGGGGGTGAGGGCCAGCAGCCGTCGCAGTGCGGCCAGCGGGAGCGATGCTTGCCCAACCCGGACCTCCCCATGAAAACACGGAGGTCCTCATGTCCGTCCTGCGTCTTCGTCTCCAACGACAAACACGAACCGTCCTGCGGTCCACGCTGGCATCGATCGCGGCGGCCGCCGCGTTCGGCGCGGTCTCGACCGGCGCGCACGCGCAGGCCGGCGCCGTCCCGCAGGACGCCGTCGGCTTCACCGAGTACGTCGCCGCGCAACTGCGCCAGCAACTGGGCGACGCCACCGTCGTCGTCCGCGAGCCCTTGACGCTCGGCGTCGCGGACCAACGCACCAAGCTCGACAAGCTCTACACGGGCTGCCAGACCAACCGCGGCAACTGCGCCGACGACGTGGGTGCCTTCGTGAAGACGACGACGCAGCAGTTCCGCGCCTCGACCATCCCAGCCACGCGCGAGTCCTTGCGTCTGGCCGTGCGCACCGCCGCGTCGGTGCAGCAGGCGCAGCGCGAAGTCGGCGGCGACGCGACGACCTTCCGGCCGCGACC
>NZ_DASVNZ010000141.1:0-6643 GCF_036486225.1 Roseateles sp.
CGGGCAGGCGCGGCAGCGCGTTGTCCAGCGGAAGCAACGGCAGCGACGGGCGCGGCGGGTGCAGCAGCAGTCTCGGGCGACCCGCCCGGCCCCGTCGGGGTCCACAGCTTGAGGCCCATAGCCTCCAGCATCGCGCGTTGACGTTCGTTCCAGCTCATGCGGCAGGCTCCGCCAGGCGTAGCGTCATGAGGACCGCGTCCTCGCGGCCATCCGCGCCGGGGTAGTAGCCGCGACGCAGACCGCTCTGCGCGAAGCCGTAGCGTTCGTACAGCCGGCGTGCGCGGTGGTTGCTCTCGCGGACCTCCAGCCACACCTGGTGGCAGCCGCGCGCCCGCGCCAGCAGGCCGAGCGCGTCGAGCATGCGCCGTGCGAGTCCCTGTCCCTGACGCGCTTCGGTCACGGTGATGTTGAGCAGGTGCATCTCGTCGATCACCTGCATCGCGAGGAAGTAGCCGCAGAGCCGCGCCTGCTCGTCACGCATGACGAAACCGGCGTAACCCGCGGCCATCGAATCGATGAAGTTGCCGCGCGTCCAGGGATGGCTGTAGGAGACGGCCTCGATGGCCATCACCTCGTCGAGGTCCAGCGCGCGCAGCGGCTGCAGCGATTGCAGCGACGGCGGCCAGGCCAGATCGCGGGGTTGGGCGCTCATCTGGGCACTCCCTGGGTGTCGGCAAGCGTCGCCGCCTTTGCCGCTTCGCGCTCGGCCGTCGTCAACGCAACCTTGTCGCGCACGTACAGCGGCAGCGCGTTGGCGGCGTCCTCCGCGAGGCCCGCATCGAACGCCTGCTGCGCGAGCGCACCCAGCGCGCGAGCGCGCGAAGCGGTCGTGGGGAAGCGGCGCGCCGCGCCGGTTTCCAGCTCGAAGGCGCCCAGCGCGGAACCGGCGACGATGGTCGGCGACTCCTCGCGCCACAACGCGCGCAGCGGGTCGAGGTCGGTCAGCAGCGGCTCGACGACCGTGGACCAGCGAGCGCCGCCCCAGCGATAGCGGCCAAGGTAGATCTGGTTCATGCGGGCGTCCATCGCGACCCACACATCGAGCGATGCATCGGATTCGCCCGCGGCGAGCACCTGTTGCCGCGCGTCTTCGGCGACCAGCATCAGGCTGTCAAGCGCCAGCACCGGTTTGCCCGCGCCGAACGCGAGTCCCTGCGCCACCGAACACGCGGTCCGCAGTCCCGTGAACGCGCCCGGTCCGCGGCCGAAGCCGACGGCATCCACGGCGACCAGCGGCAGGCCGGCCTGCTTGAGCAGCGCCATCACGTCCGGGACCAGCCGCTGGGAGGCCAGGGCCCCGCCATCGGCGTCCACAAAAGCAGCATGGCCCTGGCCCACGAGGGCCAGAGCCATGTGTTCGGTCGAGCTATCCAGGGCCAGCAACACGCTCATGTCTGAAGTGTAGTGGCCCGGGACGTCGCGGGGCGGGGAGATCCCCCGACCCCGCGGTCCCCGTGTCCGATCAGAAGTCCGATCAGAACGAGTAACCCAGCGACAGCGTGTACACCACCGGACGGAAGTTGATGTCCGTGTGCAGCTCTTCCACGCCGTCCTTGGTCGTCGTGTACGAGCGCATCTTGCTGCGCACGTCCGCGTAGGCGACCGTCGCGTTCAGCGACCACTGCTTGGTGTAGGCCACGGTGAAGCCCGCGTGGGCCGCGGCGCCCCACGAGTTCTCCAGCGTGATGCGGGTCGGGCCGCCGCTGATCGCGTCGCCGGTGGGCGTGCTGCGCTTCTTCTCGAAGTAGGTGTAGTTCACGCCCACGCCGACGAAGGGATGGACCTTGGGGATCCATTCACCGAGGTGGTAGTTGACGAACACCGTCGGCGGCATCTGGCGCACGACCGCGATCTGGCCGGCGTTGGCGAGCACGCCGTTGCCGTAGATCTTGTGCGACGGCGGGATGCCCAGCGCGACTTCGCCGCTCCAGCGCGGCAGGAAGCGGTAGGTGTAGCCGAAGCCCGTGGTGGTCGCGTCACCGACGCGGATCTGCGCGCCCGGCGCCGGGAACTGGCGGCTGCCGCCTTCCAGCGGGCCGGCCTTGCTGTTCACGTCGATGTGCGCCAGGCCCAGGTAGACCGTGTGCGTGCCGACCGCCGGCTCTTCGGCGCGGGCGGCGCCCGCCAGGGCCATCAGCGAAGCGGCCAGGATGAGGGTGATGTTCTTCTTCATGAATGATGTCTCCGTACTGGTCGTCGGCGATTACGGCTGAGCAGCCAGGACCGATTGGAAGAAGCCGCGTGCCAGCGCATTGCAGAACGGCGGGACCAGCGTGCCGTGATAGGCGCCCTGCACCGCTGCCGCACCGGCCGCACCGCCGCCCGCCGCGGCGGACGTGGCCGCCTTGGCTTGCGCGAACCCGCCCGCGATCGTCGCGGCCGTCACCTGACCGGCCCAGGCCATCGAGGCCGAGCTCTCCAGGTTGGACGCCGGGTACAGCTTGTTGCGCGACGCGAAGTCGGCCTGCGCCTGCAGCGTGTTGGTGAAGAACACGGTCGGGTCGCCCGAGCCGCCGCACAGCGCGACCGGCGCCTTCGGCGTCCAGCCCAGCAGCGTGTTGAGCTGCAGCGCCTTGCGGAAGTTGGAGGTCGGGTACGCGGTCTTGAAGGCCGGGTTCAGCAGGCCGCCGGTACCGAACAGGTTGGTGAAGGTCGGGTCGTTGGGCAGCTTGCCGGCGGCGATCAGCGCGCTGATCGACTGCTTCGACGGGAACAGCGTTTCCGCGGTCGCGGCGAACTGGGCCGCGTACACGTCGGTCGGCGCCGAGTAGATGTTGCCGTAGGCCTTCTGGTAGCTGGTCAGCATCAGCGGCAGGAACAGCGTCGCGCCGGCGTTGACCGGACCGGTCGTCACGACCGCGTCGCTGAAGCCCACCAGGTTGTACGGGCCGGACATCGGGGCGGCGGCGGTGACGGGGAATTCGGTCGCGTAGTCGCGCTCCATCACCTTCTGCGTCGCCATCGCCACGTGGCCGCCCTGCGAGTAGCCGGCCAGCAGCAGGCGCGCCGACGGCTTCACCGCGCTCTCGGCGGCCAGGTGGGTCTTGGCGGCGCGCATCGCGTCGATCATCTCGATCGCGGACTGCTCGGCGTTCAGGTAGGTCGTGTACTGGGCGCCGGAGCGGTCGTAGCCGAGGTAGTTCGGCGCCACGACGATGAAGCCCTGGGCGGCGTAGAACGCAGCGACCAGCGAGCCTTCGGCGTTGTTCTGGATGTCGGCCATGTTGAAGGCCTGGTCCGTCGTCGTGCCGTGGGCGTACAGCACCACCGGGCGGTTGCCCGTGCAGGCGGCGCCGGTGCCGGCCGGCACCAGGACGGCGGCAGAGGCGGTGGCCGGCAGGCCCTGCGGATCACGCGTCCAGTAGTAGACGTAGCGCACGTCCACGTCGCAGGCGGCCTTGCCGCTGATCGCCTGCACGCCCTTCGCCGCGGTGCCCGCGTCGATCTGGGCGGCGGTCGCCGCGCCGGCCTTCAGGCCGAGTTCCAGGGTGCCGCGCGCCGGCGGCGCATCGTCGCTCGAGGCATCGCTGCCGCCACCGCAGGCGCTCAGCATGGCCACGGCAGCCAGAGTCAGGCTGGCCAGTTTGAATTGGCTGTTCATTCGGACTTCTCCAGGGGTTGTCTCCGTCGTCTGCACCGTCCCGGCGATCGCGGTCGGCACTAAATCGAACGGTCGTTCGTTTTTCTCAGGGATCACTTTAAGCGCACGCCATCCGGCGCTTACAAAAGGAAAACCCTGACACGCCACAGCATGCCAGGGTCGGGGGGATGACGAGCGCACAACCTGACCCCATCGAGGCGCGGCTGCAACACTTCTGTCATCGGGTGGCGCGCGATGCGCGCGCGGTGGTCGGCCTCAGAACGGGTTGTTGCTAGCCCGGTTGATGGCCTGGGACGCCATGTTGGTGTGCATCACCGGCGCGACGAGCACGTCGCTGGCCCACATGTGGCTGGCGCCGGTGGCGTTGGCCACCAGCGTCTTGTCGGTGCAGACCGGCGGCAACGAACTCGCCAGGCAGGCGGCGTCCGTCGAGTTGGAGGCGGAGTAGATCGTCGGATAACGGCTCATCGTGCCCATCAGCTCATCGGTCAGGATGAGGCCGATGTAGTGGCCGTCGTTGCGGATCTTCAGGCGCATGCCGGCGTTGAAGCGGCGCGACAGTTCGCTCAGCAGCGCGGCGCGGTCGGTATCGGCGTGGACCGCCTTCTCCCGCAGCGCGAACGGCGACAGGCCCATGTCCTGCACGGTGGACAGGATGATGCGGCCGTTGGCGTCGACGATGCGGTTGACCTGCGCGGCGAGCGCCTCGCCGCGGGCCTGCGCGGCGTTGCCCAGCGTGCCGGCATCCTGCGCCGGGTACTGCGCGTACAGCTCGAGCACGTCGTTGGCGCCGACCAGGATGGTGACCAGGTCCTTCGGATTGAAGCCGTCGAGCGCGAACTGGCGGTCGATCTGCGCGCCGACGTCGGCGGTCTTGGCGCCGAGGGCGGCGTACATGCGCGCGGTCGGCGTGGCCAGCTTGTCCGGGTTGCATTCGCCGAAGACGAGGCCGAAGTGGCCCGCGAGCTGCTGCGTCCAGACCTGGTTCAAGGTGCAGGTCACGGCGCCGCTGGTCGCGTCGGTCCCGTTGATCGTGTACTTGGTGCCGTCGGAGCGGATGGCGCTGGTTTCATCGCCGAAGGCGATGAGGCGCGTCGGACGGAAGGGGTCGATCTGTTCGCCGCCGCCGCCGCAGGCGGCCAGCATCGCGGTCGCACCCAGCAGCACGGCCAGGTGGCGCTTCACACTCTTCATGAACTCTCCAAATCTCGAAAACTCAGCGGGGCGCGAAGGCCGCCGCCGCGCGGGACAAGCGGTCCCGCACCCCATCCCAGGCGGCCTCTTGCGGGGGCGCCTCGATCCAGATCTCCGTCGCGCCGGCCGCGTCCAGCTCGCGCAGGACGGCAAACAGCTGACGCGCCGCGGCGCGCGCCTGGGCCGGCATGGCCCGGTGCAGCGCCGGGGCGCCCGTCCCGAAGGACGAGCGGGAATATACCGCCAGCCCCGCCGGACGGTCGCCCGACAGCGCGGCGCGCAACTCTTCAGAGCCCATCAGGCGGACCGTCGCGCGCGGCGCGTAATGCGCCGCCAGTGTGCCCGACGCGCGTGGCGCCTGGGCATCGGGCGCGTGTAAAGCGAGGCCCGCGGCGGCTTCCAGCTGCGCCGGCGTCAGCACGCCGGGCCGCAGCAGCACCAGGCCGCCGCGACTGACGTCGACGATCGTCGATTCGATGCCGACGTCGCAGGGGCCGCCGTCCAGCACCGTCAGACCGGGATCGAACTCCTCGGCGACATGCGCGGCGGTGGTCGGGCTGACGCGACCGAAACGGTTGGCGCTCGGCGCGGCCAGGCCCTCGACGCCGAGGGCGCGGCACTCGGCCATCAAGGCGCGGAAGACCGGATGCGACGGGCAGCGCAACCCCACCGAGTCCTGCCCGCCGGCGGCCGCGGCGGCGATGCCGGGCACGCGCCGGACGATCAGCGTCAGCGGGCCGGGCCAGAAGGCCTCGATCAGCTGGTGGGCGACCGGCGGCAGGTCTTGCCCGAAGACGCGGGCGCCCTGCTCGTCGAGCACGTGCACGATCAGCGGGTGGTCGCTGGGACGACCTTTGGCCGCGAAGATCTTCGCGACGGCCTCGTCCTGGTCGGCGCGGGCCGCGAGTCCGTAGACGGTCTCGGTCGGCACGCCCGCGAGTCCGCCCGCGGCCAGCACGCGCGCGGTGGCGCGCACCGCGTCGGGCGATTGGCCGTCGAGCACCTGGAAGCCGGAATCCTTCACCACGTCGTCACCACGTTCCCACGCCCTCTTCACCCGGTCACCACGTCTCGGGCAGGCCGAGGAGCGCACAGGCGCGACGGGCGCTGGCGCGGGCGTCCTCGGCGGTCGCGCCGATCACGTTCAGGTGGCCCATCTTGCGACCATGACGCGCCTGCGCCTTGCCGTACAGGTGCAGCTCGGCGCCGGGCAGCGCCAGCACGCCGGCCCAGTCGGGCGCGCGTTCCTGGCCGTTCGCGTCGAACCACAGATCGCCCAGCAGGTTCAGCATCACCACCGGCGAATGCAGGCGCGGTTCGCGCAGCGGCAGGCCGGTCATCGCGCGGACCTGCATCTCGAACTGCGAGACGTCGCAGGCGTTCATCGTGTAGTGGCCCGAGTTGTGCGGGCGCGGCGCCATCTCGTTGACGACCAGACGGCCGTCCTTCAGCACGAAGAACTCCACGCACAGCACGCCGACGTAGCCCATGCCGGTCGCGATCGCGGCGGCGGAGCGGCGCGCCTGCGCCTGCAGCGCCTCGTCGACGTCGGGGGCGGGCACCTCGGTGACCGCGAGGATGCCGTCGCGGTGCAGGTTCTGCTGCACCGGGAAGGTCACGACCTCGCCGTCGGCGCCGCGCACGACCAGCACGCTCAGTTCCAGCGCCAGCGGCAGCATCTGTTCGAGCACGCAGTCGACGCGGCCCAGTTCATCGAAGGCGGCGGCGAGCTGCGCCCGGTCGGCGACCCGGCGCTGGCCCTTGCCGTCGTAGCCGAGGCGGGCGGTCTTGAGGATGCCCGGCAGCAGCGTGTCCGGCACGGCGTCCAGGTCCGCGGCGGCGCCCAGG
>NZ_DASVNZ010000145.1:0-9233 GCF_036486225.1 Roseateles sp.
ACCTGCGGAATGCCGGACCCGGCCGCGCCCGGCGCGAAGCGTCGGGTCAACCACACCAGGCCGGCCGTGCACAGCGGCGTCCAGACGAGCGGGGCCCAGGGCGACCACGCGCGCAGGGCCGCGAAGCCCGCCATGGCCTGCTCGCTGACCCAGGTGAAGGCCACGACGGCCAGACCGGCCGCCACGGCGAAGCCGAGGACCACGGCGCGGGCCAGCCACTGCCGCCAGTCGGTCAGATCGTCGCGGACCGCCGACAGGAAGTCCGGGTCGGCGTGCGCGGCCCCTGGAGGGTCGCCGGGCTCGCCGGGCTCGCCATTGCGTCGGGGCGTGGAGGGAGGACTCGGTGCTCGGTGATCGCCAGACATGGCGCCGAGTATCCCGCTGCGGTCCGGCGATCGCTGTCGTCGCGCGTACGCGAGTCGCTCGCGCTCACACGGCGGCGGTGGGCTCCGGGAACTTCTCCGCATAGAGCTGCGCCAGCCAGTCCACGAACACCCGCACACGCGGCGACAGCTGCCGGTGCTGCGGATAGAGCGCCGACAGCGTCATCGCCGGACTCTCCCAGTCCGACAGCACCTCGACGAGCCGGCCGTCGGCCAGTTCCTGCTCGAGGTGGAAGCGCGGCACCTGGATCAGGCCGCAGCCGCGCAGCGCGCAGGCCAGGTAGTTCTGCGCGTCGTTGACCGAGATCCAGCCCGGCAGCGGATAGCGTCGCAACTGGCCGTCCACCGTGAGCTCGATCGGATAGTCCGCGCCGCCGCCGCTGGCGAAGAATCGCACCGTCTGGTGCCACGGCAGGTCGTCCGGATGCCGCGGCGTGCCGGCGCGGGCCAGGTACTCGGGACTCGCGCAGAGAACCTGCGGCATCGAGGCCAGCTTGCGCGCCACCAGCGTCGAGTCCCGCGGCGTGCCCGCGCGCAGCACGCAGTCCACGCCCTCGCGCACCAGGTCCACCAGCCGGTCGCCGCCGCTGACCACCAGATCGATCTGCGGAAAACGCGCGCGGAACTCGTCGATGCGCGGCAGCACGATGTGCGACGCATGCACCCCGTGCATGTCCACCCGCAGCACGCCGCGCGGATTCGACGCGACCTGCTTCAGCGAGGCCTCCGCATCGTCCAGCTCGTTGAGCACCAGCACGCAGCGCTCGTAGTACGCCTGGCCATCCAAGGTCGGCCGCACGTCGCGTGTCGTGCGGTCCAGCAGCCGCGTGCCCAGCCGCGCCTCCAGCGCCTTGATGGCGTGCGTGGCCGTCGCCCGTGGAATGTCCAGGTGCGCGGCCGCCTGCGTGAAGCTGCGCAGCTCCACGATCCGGGTGAACAGCTGAAGGGTCTCGAATCGGTCCATGCCAGCATCCTCTCAGGCATTTGTTGAGTCAGGCTGAACTGACAAGCCAATTGTCACGCCTTTTTCCGGATGGGATCAACAACCAGAATTCGTTCCATCGCAACCCGGAAGTCCTTCTGTCCCTCTCCCCCGGCTTCCGACAACCCCTTGGAGCGAACCATGACCGCCACTTCCACTTCCACTTCCACTTCCACCTCGACCCCGATCTCGAACTCGATCTCCACCGACCGCGGCCTGCGCACCGCCCTCGTCACCGGCGCCTCGCGCGGCATCGGCCAGGCCATCGCCAAGCGGCTGGCCGCCGACGGCTACACGGTCGTCGTCAACTACGCCGGCAACGCCGCCGCAGCCCAGGAGACCGTCGCCGCGATCGAAGCCGCCGGCGGCCGCGCCAGCGCCGTGCAGGCCGACGTGTCCGATGCCGGCCAGGTCGCCGCGCTGTTCGAGGAGACACTGCGCCGCCACGGCCGCCTCGACGCCGTCGTGCACAGCGCCGGCGTCATGCCGCTGGGGGCGATCAAGCCGTCCAGCCTCGAGACCTTCGACCAGGTCATCGATACCAACCTGCGCGGCGCCTTCCTGGTGCTGGCCCACGCCGCCGAGAAGGTCGCCGCCGGCGGCCGCATCGTGGCGCTGTCGACCAGCGTGATCGCGAAGTCCTTCCCCAACTACGGCCCCTACATCGCCTCCAAGGCCGGCGTCGAAGGCCTGGTCCACGTGCTGGCCAACGAGCTGCGCGGCCGCTCGATCACCGTCAACGCCGTCGCCCCCGGCCCGGTCGGCACCGAGCTCTTCTTCAAGGGCAAGTCGCAGGAGCAGATCGACGGCGCCGCCAAGGTCGCCCCGCTGGAGCGCCTGGGCACTCCCGAGGACATCGCCAACGCCGTGTCCTTCCTGGTCGGCAAGGACGGCGGCTGGATCAACAGCCAAGTCGTGCGCGCCAACGGCGGCTTCGCCTGAGCCCCTTTCTCAGTCTTCTCCTCGACCTCCTCTCCAGTCCCTTCATTCCGGAGCACTGTCATGAACACGTCGACCTCGTCTTCTTCGTCTTCCCAGGTCATCCTCGTCACCGGCGCCTCGAGCGGTTTCGGCGCCATGAGCGCCCGTGCGCTGGCCGACGCCGGCCACGTCGTCTACGCCAGCATGCGCGCCACGCAGGGCCGCAACGCGCCGCAGGTCGCGGCCGTCGATGCTTATGCGAGCGAGCACGGCGTGAAGCTGCACGCGCTGGAACTCGACGTGCAGTCGCAGGACTCGTCCGACGCGGCCATCGCCCGCATCGTGGCCGAGCAGGGCCGGCTCGACGTCGTCATGCACAACGCCGGCCACATGGCCTTCGGCCCGGCGGAGGCCTTCCTGCCGGAGCAGTACGCGCAGCTCTACGACGTGAACGTGATCGGCGCCCAGCGCGTCAACCGCGCGGCGCTGCCGCAGCTGCGCCGGCAGGGCCGCGGCATGCTGCTGTGGATCGGCAGCAGCAGCACGCGCGGCGGCACGCCGCCCTACCTGGCACCCTACTTCGCGGCAAAGGCGGCGATGGACGCGCTCGCCGTCAGCTATGCGGGCGAACTGGCGCGCTGGGGCATCGAGACGGCCATCGTCGTGCCGGGCGCCTTCACCAAGGGCACCAACCACTTCGTGCATTCGGGCTCTCCGGGCGACGTCGAGCGGGTGGCAGCCTATGACAGCGGCCCGACGCAAGGCCTGGCCCAGGAGATCATGACCAACCTGGCCGCCGCCGAACCCGCCGACGCGGATCCGACCGAGGTCGCCCGCGCCGTCGTCGACGTGGTCGGCGCGCCCTTCGGCAAACGCCCGTTCCGGGTCCACATCGATCCGTCGGAGGACGGCAGCAACGTCGTCAGCGCGGTCGCCGACCGCATCCGCAGCGAGTTCCTGCAGCGCGTCCAGCTCGGCGATCTGTTGACGGTGCGCAACGCCGGCGCCACGCCGGTGTGAGGATCGGCGCGATCCGCCACGGATTGCCTCCTCCGCAAGAGGGAGTCCGGGCGGATCAGGGGGTCCGCGGCGGCGGGGCGCTGATATCCTCGCCGCCGCTTGCGCATCCGCGCGCACGCGGCGGCGACGCCGCGCAACACCCGACCCCTCGCCTCCCATGATCGTCGGCATCGACCTCGGCACGACCAACAGCCTGATCGCGGTCTTCCGCGACGGCCGCCCCCAACTGATCCCCAACGCGCTGGGCGATGTCGCCACCCCGTCCGCGGTGGCCATCGACGACGCCGGCAAGCTGATCACCGGCCTGGCCGCCCGCGAGCGCGCCGCCACCGATCCGGCCCGCAGCGCCCAGGCCTTCAAGCGCCTGATGGGCACCGACCGCACGGTCAAGCTCGGCAACCGGTCGCTGCGCGCCGAGGAGCTGTCCGCGCTGGTGCTGCAGTCGCTGAAGGCGGACGCCGAAGCCTTCCTCGGCGAACCCGTCACCGAGGCGGTCATCACCGTCCCCGCCTACTTCAACGAGGCCCAGCGCCGCGCGACGCGCACCGCCGGGGAACTCGCCGGACTGAAGGTCGAGCGGCTGCTCAATGAGCCTACCGCCGCCGGCCTGGCCTATGGCCTGCAGGACCGGCCGGACAACAGCACCTTCCTCGTCTTCGACCTGGGCGGCGGCACCTTCGACGTGTCGGTGCTGGAGTACTTCGACGGCGTCGTCGAAGTACGCGCCAGCGCCGGCGACACCCGCCTGGGCGGGGAGGACTTCGCCCACGCCGTCGGCAAGCTGTTCATCGAGCGCTGCGGCGACCTCTCGCTGGCCGAGCGCGAGCGGCTGCTCAAGGATCCCGCGCTGTGGTGGCGCCCCGCCGAGCAGGCCAAGCGCGACCTCAGCGAACGCGAGAGCACCGTGATGGGCCTGATGCTGGACGGCCGACGCGCCGAGCTCACGATCACGCGCGCCGATTTCGAGGCCGCCACCGCCGAACTGCTGCAGCGCCTGCGCCGCCCGATCGAGCGCGCGCTGCAGGACGCGCAGCTCTCGCCCGCCGCGCTGAACGAAGTGGTGCTGGTCGGCGGCGCGACGCGCATGCCGATGATCCGCCAGATGATCACGCGCCTGTTCCAGCGCCTGCCGCTGCGCACCATCGATCCCGACCAGGCGATCGCGCAGGGCGCGGCCGTGCAGGCCGGCCTCAAGGCGCGCGACGCGGCGCTGGACGAGGTGGTGCTGACGGACGTGATGCCGTTCTCGCTGGGCGTGATCACCTCGCAACGCATCGGCCAGCAACGTGTGGACGACCGCTTCAGCCCCATCATCGAACGCAACACGCCGGTGCCGGTGTCGCGGATGGACCGCTTCGTCAGCATGTTCGACGGCCAGAAGGTCGTGGACCTGGACATCCGCCAGGGCGAATCGCCGGTGGGCAGCGAGAACCTGCACCTGGGCAAGCTGACCATCGATCTGACGCCCGCGCCGGCCGGCGAGGCTGTGATCGAGGTGCGCTTCACCTACGACGCCAACGGGCTGCTGGAGGTGGACGTGCGCGACGTGAAGGGCGGGCGCACCGCCAGCACGCTGATCCGCAACACCGCCACCGAGATGAGCGAGGCGCAGGTGGCGGAGGCGCTCAAGCAGTTGCGCGCGCTCAAGCGCCATCCGCGCGACGAGGAGGAGAACCGCTATCTGGTCGAGCGCGCCAAGCGCCTCTACGAGGACCGGCTCGGCGAGCAGCGCGTCGCGATCCAGAGCTGGCTGGGCCAGTTCGAGCAGGCGCTCGACACCCAGGACCCGCGCATCATCCGCCAGGCCCGCCAGCAGATGCGCCAGGCGCTGGACAGCATCGACGGCGGCTTCCGCTTCTGAGGCCGGGACGATGAGCGGAAGCGGATCCGGCGGCCATTGGCACGAGACGTGGCGCCGCGATTGCGAGCGCGTGGGCCTGGCCGGCACCAGCGTCGATCTCGTCGAGATCAAGCGCACCTACGCCGCGACCTTGCGCAAGACCCGGCCCGAGGACGATGCCCAGGCCTATCAGGCGCTGCGCGAGGCCTACGACCGCGTCGTCGCCCATGCACGCCACGAGGCGAAGCGCGCGCGGGCCGGTGCCGAGGCGGACACGTCGATAGCCACGGCGCCCGTCGCCTCCGGCCAAGCCGGGCAGGGCGGGCAGGGCGGGCAGGCCGTGCGGGTCCAGGCGGCTCCGGCGAACGCGGACGAACCCTCCGGTGCGAAGGCGCTGTGCGACTGGCTGCAGGCCCGGATCGACGGCGTTCCCGCCGCGCTGCCCCAACGTCTGGAGCAGTTGCGGCGCGAGGCGCTGGACTCCGCACTGCCTGAGCTTCAAGACCGTCTGGCCCGCCTGCCGCTGAGCGAGCAGCCGGAGGCGTCGGTGCGACTGGCCGACCTGCTGCTGCGGCACGCCGACATCGCGCCCGGCGGACTGGTGCATCTGCTGCACCGTCACTTCGCCTGGATCGGCGACTTCCGCGCCGAACGTCTGCTCGGCCGCCACAGGATCTCGGCGCTGACCTCGCTGCTGGAGCGTGAGCTGGCTCTCCGTCCGCTGCCGCTGGAGGACGCCGCCCTGGAGCGCGAGTACGGCTCGCTGGGCGCGCTGGCCACCTGGCTCTCGTCGCCGCGATGGCTGGACCGGCAACGCGCGAAGGTCGCGATCATCGGCATGGGGCACGGGCTCGCGGTGCAGCTCAGCCGGGCCGGCCCGACGCTGCTGCGCCAGCTCGGCGTCTCCAACGACGCGGAGGAGGAGATCCGGCACCTGCTCGCGCTCACGAACCTCGTGGCCTGGGCCTTGATGTCGCTGATCGTGGTGGGCGCGCTCTACGCCGCGGGTTTCACCTCGCTGCTGGCCTTCGACGGGCCACTGGCCATCGCCGTCGGCGGCCTCGTCGTGCCCTTCCTCCTGTTCATCCTCTACGTGCTGCTGGGCGTCAGCTGGGGGGGCATCAACGCCACGCCGGTGGGACGATGGATCCAGTCCTGGTCGCCGAAGTACGGCGGCTGGCTCGCGATGGCCGGCTTCATCGCCGCGGGCGCGGTCGGCCGCCATGCCGGCATCGACGCCGGCGCCGACCGGGAGTTCACGCTGCTGGCGGCGCAGATCCTCGCGGGGACGAGCCTGATGCTGGCGTTCTCTCATTGGGGCGTCTTCCTCGCCACCAGCCTCACGTGGCTGGTCGCGCTGGGCGTGCTGACGCGGTTCTCGCCGACCGCCGACCTGGTGCAGTTCGCGCCCGACGTGCCGGCCGTCCCGAGCTTGTGGATGGGCGTGGCCGCCGCCTGGGTCACGCTCGGCGGGATGGTACTGACCCGCGGGTTCTACGAGCCGCAGAAGGACGGCAGCCTGCGGCCGCAGTGGCCGCAGGGCGGCATCGCCGCGCTCCTGCTGATGGGCACGATCGGCCTGCCCACCGGGCTGAGCTGGCTCGCCGTCTTCGGCGGTCATCGGCTGATCGTGGGCGGGTTCATGCTCGCCGTCACGGCGGTCGTGGCCGCACCGGCCGGCCAGTGGCAACTGGTCGCGGGCCCGGTGGGCCTGTTCGTCGGGCTGGGCCTGCTGGTCGCCGTCCAGCGCGCCGGATGGTGGATCGGGCGTCGGCTCATGGCCAGACGACGGACGGTGACGGCATGAACGACGACTCGCTGGACGACACGCTGATGGACGAGCTGACGGACGAGTCCTCCGGATGGACGCAGGCCTGGCACAGCGACTGCGCGCGCGTGGGCCTGACGGCCCCGAGCACCGACCTCGCCGAGATCAAGCGCGCCTACGCCAAGACACTGCGCAAGACCCGGCCCGACGACGACGCCCAGGCCTATCAGGCGCTGCGCGAAGCCTATGACCGCCTGCTCGCCCATGCGCGCTGGCAGCAGGCGCACGGAACGCCGGAGGTCACGCAGGTCACGCAGGTCGAGAAGGTCGCGCAGGACACGCCGGGCGACGACCGGCGCGCCGAAGCACGCGACAGCGGGGCCGGTGACGACGGCTTCGCGGACACGATGGCTTTCGCCGACACGACGGCCTTCGACGACACGACGGCCGCTGCCGATGAGGACGCCTCCGTCGACACGGCGGCCTCCGCCGGTGACGCCCTGCCCGACACCGTGCCGGCCTGGCGCTCGCCGTCGGAACTCCGCGATTGGCTGCTGGCGCTGCGGCCGCTCGGCCCCGTTGCGCTCGAGCGCGCGCTGCCCGAGCTTCGCGCCGCGCTGGAGGCCTTGCCGCTGGAGACGCACGCGCAGGCGTCGGTCGAGTTCGCCGACATGATCCTCGCCACGCGCGCGGGCCTGCCGCCGCTGGTGGTGGAGTTCCTGCGGGTGCACTTCGGCTGGGACGGCGACTTCCGGACCGAGCGTCTGCTGGGCAGCCAGCGCATGGCGGCCCTGGCCGATCTGCTCCAAGGCATCCCGCGTCCGGTGACCGATCCGGAGCAGCGGCGCGAATTCGGCCCGGTCGCCCGCCTGGCCAGGATGGCCGGGCCCGGCGGCAACAGGAACCGGGCACGGCTGCTGACGCTGCTCACCGGTCATGCGCTGCAGGTCCGGCTCCATCGCGCCGGACCCTGGCTGCTGCGCCGCCTCGGCGTCGAGCCGGCAGACCGCCAGGGGCTGGAAAGGCTCATCGCCGAACTCCCGGTCGTGCAGACGGTCCTGGGCATGCTCGCGGGCTTCGTCATGGCGATGGTGGCCGGCCTGGTCTGGAACGACGCCTTCCTCGCCGCGCTGGCGATCCCGGTCGGTGCCGTGGTGGCGACCGTGGTGTGCTACGGCGTGCAGGTCGGGCACGTGGTCGCGCACCGGGTGGTGGGCGCGCCCGTGTCCCGCCTCGTGTCCCGCGTGCTGCCGGCCCGCTGGTCCCGCACCTGGTCCCGCGCCTGGCCCTGGGTCGGCGTCGTCGCCATCCTGGCGGCCGGCGCGCTCGGCCAGTACGGGGAAGCGGTCGCTGACTGGGCCCCGCTGGCGACCATGGCGCTGGCCGTCGCCGGACTGATGCTCGCGCTGCCCGCCGAGGCCGCCGGCATCGCCGCCGTCGTCCTGCCCTGTCTGCTCGTGGAACTGCTCGGCCCGCATGCCTTGTCGCCGCTCGCCCGAGGCTTCCTGTGGGCCTGGGTGCTGGCGGGCGCACTGGTCTTCCACCAGGGGCTCTACGTGCCGAACCGGACCCTGCACGATCTGCCGCGACGGCCCGACGGCGGTGCGCGCGCGGTGGCCGCGCTGGCGACGGTCGGCCTGCCGACGCTGATCGCCTGGCTGACCGCCCAGTGCGGCCTGCGCTTCACCCTCGCGCTGTTCGCGATGACGGCCATGGTCGGCGCGCTGATCCCCCGGCACAGCCCGCACCTCGTGTGGGCGCTGCCGCTGGCGTTCGGCGCCTGGCTCGCCCTGCTGCTGGCGATCAAGCGCGCGGGCTGGCGGCTGGGCCTGCGCCTGCTCGGCGACGACCCGGCGCGCTGAACTCAGGGCAGGGGGACCCAGCCCGACGGCGACCAGCGCAGCAGCACGTCGGTCAGCGGATTGGGCGACTTGCCCATGAGGTCGCGCACCTGCGCGCGCAGCGCGTCGAGCGTGGACGCGTCGTCGTCGCTCACGTAGAGCACCGTGTCGTTGGCCGGCGCCGCGACGATCAGCTTGCCCTTCTGCGCATCGGCCAGCGGCTTCCAGTCGTCGATGAAGACCAGACGGCTGGGCTGCGGCACCGGGCCGTCGAGCTTGCCCACCTCGCCCGCGGGCACCGGCTTGGCATGCTGCAGCACCTGCGGCATCGCGTCGTAGGTGTTCTTGCGCGCGGTCTCGCGCACCTGGTCGACGGACAGGTTCAGCGTCTTGTAGTCCTTCTCGCTGATCAGCCGCGACGCGCGCATCGTGTCGAAGACCGGTACGGTCACCAGCGGACCGATGAAGGGTCGCGGCC
>NZ_DASVNZ010000150.1:0-5856 GCF_036486225.1 Roseateles sp.
CGCATCGAGCTCGGCCTGCGAGATGTCGCGACCGCGCCGGGCCAGCGCCGTCCGGGCGGCGCGCTGGCCGCCGATCTCCAGCGGCTGGCTCAGCAGCACGGTGACGGTGCGCGTCTCGCGGCGCGTGTCCTCCTGCTCCACGCCGAGCGAGGGATTGGGCGGCAGCGCCGCCTGCTGGACCGCGCCGTCGGCGGCCTCGACCTCGAAGGCGGCGGCGCGCAGCCGAGGATGCGCACTCAAGGCGCGCTCGATGGCGACGCTCAGCGTCAGGGTCGGCGCGGACGCAGGCGCAGACGAACTCGCAGACGGCCCCGCAGGCGTCGCCGACGGCGTCGTCGAAGCGGACGGCGGCTGGGGCGCAGCCTTCGTGGCCAGGGGCAGGAATGAAAGCAGTGCCGCGCTGCACAGCGGCACCAGGAACTTGGGCATCGGAGACTCCGGCGTTGTGCCCGCCGCCGCGTGGGCGGCCGGGCAGGAAGGGGATCAACGGGGAATCGGCGAGCGCCGCGCGCCTCGGCGCGGGCCGAGGCGGTCAAGGATCAGGAAGGCTCGCCGATCAGGCGAGTGGCCAATTGGGTCGCTCCCGGCGGTCGGGGCCGCGTGAGGACCAGACCTCGGACACGGTGGCCGAGGTGACCGGGCTGGCCATGGCGGGCAGCACGATGGGCGTGCTCGCCACCGGCTGGCTGTGGCCGAGGTGGCAGAAGCCGCAGTCGTCGTCGACACAGGTCAAGGCCTTGTCGGCGGCCTTTTCAGCGTTTCCCGCCTGCTCCGGCGCCGAGGCGTCGGGCGAGCCTTTGCCACCGCCGGCATCAGCGCCAGCGGCGTCAGCGCTCGCGGCGTCATCCGACGCCTGATGGCGATGCTCGTGGTGGCCGACATGGCTCACCGTGGGATCGGCTTCATGCGCGCAATAGGTCGCCGCCACCGCCCAGCTCAGCTGGAGCGGCAGCAGGATCAGCAGGAAGACGGTGAGCCAGCGGCGCATGGGGCGCGAGTATAGAGAGCCCCGCATGTCCTTTCGCGCCGGCCGGCTTCGCCGCGTCCTGTCGCCCGCCGGCGGTTTTCACGAAGTCGAGGTGGACACCAGCGGTCGCGCGCTGCCGGATTCGGCCAGCATCTCGTCGACCTGCGTCGCCAGATGCAGGTTGACGCGGATGGCCGTCCAGGCCTCGCGGCCGCGTGCGACGACCCGGCCGTTGGAGGCCTCCTGGATCTCGTGCTCGCCCCACAGGCCGCGCGCGCCGAAGGACGGCGCCATGGCAATGATGGCCTCGGCGGCCTCGCGGCTGGCATCGTCCGAACTCGCGCGGCGGCGGCGCTCGAAGCGCCACACGCCCTGCCACGGGTAGTCGATGCGCACGTGACCGGTCGGGAGGTCCGTGCCGGGCTCGCTCGGCGCGTGGATGGCGCCGTGATCCCCGTATCCGACGACGGGCAGCCCGCCGAGCCGCCGGTGCAGCTCGCGCTCGAGGATCGCGAGGCGGCCCGAACGCGGCGAGTCCTCCGGCAAGCCCGACCCGAGCCACTGCGCGGTGGCGGGGAAGCTGTTGCCCATCACCACGAGCCGCAGCCCCGGCCAGCGCTTGCGCCAGCGCGCCATCAGGTCCCGCCCCATGCCGGCGCAGCCGAGCAGCCATTCGCGTTCGGTGCCGAAGTCCAGCACGACCAGCGCGCGACGCGGTTGCTCGAGCCCGTCCAGCGCGCGCTCGACGAGGGTCGTCAAGGGCGCCGCGCCGCGCAGCCGGAACACCACCTGGCCGAATTCGCGCTCGATCGCGGCCGCCTGCAGCGCGATGGCGCGTTCGCTGGCCCCTTCCGGCATGAGCACGACCGGCACGGCGTTGCGATGCGCCTGGGCGAATTCGCGCCAGGTCCGGAAGCCCTGCGACGGATCGGCCAGGCGGCGCCAGGCCAGCGCATGGTCGAGCGGCACGCGGCCCAGGTCGATGAAATGCGGCAGCTCCTGCATCGCCTCGCCCGCCTGCTGTGCGGCGCGACGGAAGTCCACCACGTCGGGCCGGCGCTGCAGCGCGGTCAGCGTGATCAGCGGCAGGGTCCGGCGCTTGCGCACGCGATCGAGTTCGCGCAACGCGCGCAGCTCGGCCGGCAACGTCTGCAGCGACGGAAAGTAGACGATCTCATCCAGCAAGACCCCGTTCATCGACACCTCCTGCGGGCTCGCGCCCGAATCCGGACGCCCCGCGCGCCCGGTCCCGGCAGGCTAGGAAGGATGCGGATGGAAAGCCAGAGGTCGCTTTGATCGATGTCAGAGATCGGCGATGTCGTGCCCTCTTTGTATGCCCCTGTATCTGCGATCGGCCGCGTGACACCGACATGCAGAGACGGTTCGATGTCGACAAGGCGGAGATACATCGCGGACGTCCACTGCGGAGGTCGCCACCACACCCACGGAGATCCCCGATGACCGACCGCAACGACAAGACCGATTCGATCGAAACGAACGACTTGAACCCGATGAACCCGACGAGCCTGATGGACAGCGCCATGGGCCGGGCAGGCACCGCGCTCCCCCGCCGCCAGTTCCTCCGGCTGGGCGCCGCGACCGCCGCTGCGACGGCTGCAAGCCTGCCGCTGAGCGGGCTGCTGCCCGCCGGCGCATGGGCCGCCCCGGCTCCGTCCGCCGACGGTGCGTCGATCGCGATCGCTCCCGCGTTCGGCACGCTGAAGCACATCGACGCCGGGGATCTCCGCGTCGGCTACGTCGAGGCGGGGCCGGCCGACGGCCCGCCCGTGCTGCTGCTGCACGGCTGGCCTTACGACGTCCACACCTACGAAGCGGTCGCGCCGCTGCTCGCGGCGGCGGGTCATCGCGTCATCGTCCCTTACGCCCGCGGCTACGGCACGACGCGTTTCCTGTCCGCCGACACGCCGCGCAACGGCCAGCAAGGCGCCCTGGCGCGCGACGCGATCGCGCTGCTGGACGCGTTGCGCATCCCCAAGGCCATCGTCGCCGGCTGCGACTGGGGCGCGCGCACGGCGGGCATCCTCGCCGCGCTGTGGCCGGAGCGCTGCCGGGCGCTGGTGGCCGTCAGCGGCTACCTGCTGGTCGATCGCAAGGTCAACGAGCAGCCGCTGCCGCCCGCGGCCGAACTGCAGTGGTGGTACCAGTACTACTTCGCCACCGAACGCGGCCGTCTGGGCTATGAGAAATACCGCGTCGAGTTCTCGAAGCAGATCTGGCAGCTCGCCTCGCCGCAATGGCGCTTCGACGACGCGACCTTCGCACGCAGTGCCGCGGCCTTCGACAACCCGGACCATGTCGCGATCGTGGTCCACAACTACCGCTGGCGCCTCGGCCTGGCGGACGGCGAATCGCGCTTCGACACGGTGGAGGCCCGCATCGGCGCGGCGCCCGACATCACGATCCCCGCGATCACGCTGGAAGGCGACGCCAATGGCGCGCCGCATCCCGCGCCGTCCGCCTACCGCCGCAAGTTCAAGGGCCGGTACGCGCACCGCGACCTGACCGGCGGCATCGGCCACAACCTGCCGCAGGAAGCGCCCGAGGCCTTCGCCCAAGCGATCCTCGACGTCGTGCGCCTGTGACGCGCCTATGAGGTGCCTGTGAAGGCCGCCTGAAACGAAAGCGGGGTTCCCTCATGGGAACCCCGTTGCTCGAAGAAGGACGACCGTCAATTACCGGTCAGGTCGTCCCGCGTCCGTCGTCCGGTCCGTCAGGTCGGCACTGTCTCGCTGGTCTCCGTGAGGAGCTTCGCGGCCCGTGCCGGGCGTCAGGAGCGATCAACGACGGTACGAATGCGCCGCCTCGAGCTCCGGCGCATATCCCTGCTCGCTCCAGGCGCGTTCCAGCGATCCATCGGCGCGAGCCTGTTCCAGTTCATCCATCACCTGGGCACGTGTCTTGCCGCCTGCGGCAGGCGCGGCGAACTGCACCTGCGTGCTGGTGTCGGCGGACATGCCCACCGTCACGTCGGCATCGGCCTGGTGATTCGAGTACTGCACATCCATGCCCTTGGCTTCGTCGAAGTCGGGCGCGTAGCTGTGTTCGCCCTGCAGCCTGTCGAGGCTGCCGTCCATGCGTGCGGCTTCGAGTTCCGCCATCACCTGGTCGCGGGACTTCGGGCCGGACACGATCTCTTCCTCGACCTGCGCGAACGCGGGCACGCTCAGCGCCATGGCCAGCGCCGCGGCGCCCATCGGAATAGAAAGCTTCTTGAAGTTGGTCATGATCGAACTCCTTGGATTGAAAGTGATCCTGCACACGACATCGACCGGTCATTCGACTGGCGATCGTTGCCGCTGCGTCGGCGCGCGTTTCAAACGCCTTGAGATCAACTCTAGGCGCACGACGCCGACATGAGGCGGACATGCGGATGACCGTTTTGTCATCGTTGCGCAGCGCGGGCGGACTGCTGCGCGCGCTGCGCCAGCGCGTCGACCAGTTGACCGCGATGCTGGAGCGCCAGCGGCGCTCGCAGGCGCAGGTGGAAGCCTTCAGCGCCAACGTCGCGCATGAGCTGCGGACGCCGCTCGCGACGCTGATCACGAGCACCGAACTCACGCTGCGCGAGGCCGGCCTGACGCCCGGGGTCAGCGACCGGCTGGGCGCAAATCTCGAGGAACTCCGGCGCATGCAGGGCATCGTGGGCGACATGCTGTTCCTGTCGCGGGCCTACGGCGGTCAACGGGCGCGACGGGCTCGCACGGAGAGCCTCGCCGCGCTCGCGGCCGAAGTCGCCGAGTACCACGAGGCGGCCCTCGAGGAAGCCGGGCTCTCGCTGCGCATCGAGGGCGAAGCGGCCGGCGACTTCGACGCCGGACTGCTCAAGCGCGCGCTGTCGAACCTGATCGCCAATGCGACGCGGTATGCCACCGCCGGCAGCGTGCTGCGCGTCGGCATCGAGGGCGTGCGCTCGGGACAGGTCCGGCTATGGGTCGCGAACACCGGGCCGGTCATTGCCGCGCAGCGCTTGCCGCGCCTGTTCGACCGCTTCATGAGCGGCGAGGCCGCGGCCGGCGACGAGCACCTCGGCCTGGGGCTGTCGATCGTCGATGCGATCGCGCGGATGCACGGCGGCGCGCCCTTCGCGCGATCGGACGAACGGGAGACGCGCATCGGGTTGACGTTGAGCGGCGGCATGTCCGGGCGCGCCTACACTGCGCGCCGTTCCCCGCCCTCGCCCGCGGCGTTGCCGACGCCGCCCATCCTGCCGCCCTCCGTGCCACCATGACCGATCGCCTGCTCACCCTCGTCCAGCACCCGCTCGGACGGCGCATCGCGCGCCTGTTCAATCTGCCGCAGCCGGTGCCCTTGGCGCGCCGCCAGGACGCCTGGACGGGCGAGGAACTCGCCGGCCGGTCCGTGCTCGCGATCGCGCCGGGCAGCGCGGCGCCGCTGCCCTCGCTGCTGGCGGCGATCGTCGATCAAGGCGGTCAACCGAGCGGAGATGGCCCGGTACGCACGCTGGTGATCGACGCGACCGGTTGTCGCGACGTCGCGGCGCTGCGCGCGTTGTTCGAGCAGGCGCAGCTTGCGATGAGCCGTCTCGCGCCGGGGGGACGCGTACTCGCCCTGACCTCGGCCGGCGTCATGAGCGCCGCGGAAGCCGCCTGTCTGCAGGCGGTCCAGGGCTTCGTCCGCGCCCTGGCCAAGGAGGTCGGCCGGCGCGGCGCAACGGCCAACGCGCTGGTGCTGCAGGAAGGCGCGGCCTCGATGGCCTCGCTGGCGGGCGCGTTGCGCTTCTTCGGCACGGATCGCTCGGCCTATGTGTCGGGACAGGTGCTGGCCTGGCGCAAGGACGCCCTCGCGGCAGTCGACGACGACGCGGTCGACGGGCGCGCGCCCGTGGCGATCGTCACCGGCGCGGCGGG
>NZ_DASVNZ010000162.1:0-46839 GCF_036486225.1 Roseateles sp.
CGGGTGGACTTTCGCGTAGTTCAAGCAGAGAACGTGCCGGTTGCGGCTGGTTGCAAAGTGCGGTCAGCGATGCGAAATGCGGGCTTCCGACCTTCGACCCTAATCCCAAAGAGGTATCTGGGCGATCGCCGCTCAACGCCAGGGTCAGGTTTTGTCAGACCGGTACGGAGGAACCGACAAATAGTGTCACTTGTATCGGCGACGCTGGCCCGCTCACGGCGCCGGGCAGTCGAACGGCTCCAGCTCGCCCTTCATGAACCAGCCGAGGTCCCGGATCCGCTTGCGCTCGGGGGACGGGCTCAGCGCCTCGGGGATGCCCTCGAGCTTGCCGCGGCTGCGGATGTAGGCCGTGAGGTAGGCGCCGGTGTAGCAGAGCGCCAGCTGCTTCTCTTCGACCGACAGCTCCGCCTGTTCACGCCGCAGGTTGCGGTTGGCGCGCATGACCGTGGCCTCGCCGCCGATGCCGTTCATGTGCACGGCCAGGAACATCAGGTAGGCCACCTTCCGGTTCTTCGGCACGCCCTGACCCTCGCGGAACATCACGCCGATGTTGTTCCAGGCGTCCCCCGACTTGGGGAAGGCCTTGAGGAACATCGTGTAGGCGTCCTCGTAGTTCGGCGCGCGGCCGCGCCCTTGATACGCCAGCAGTCCGCCGGAGATCGCCGCGCGGTCGTCGCCGGCGTCGGCGAGTTCATTCCAGATCCGGAAGGCCGTGTCGAACTTGCCTTCGGCTTCCGCCTGCATGGCTTCGGACGGCGTCGCCGCCATGGCGTTGCCGAGACCGATATCGACGCCGATCGTCAACAGGGCCGCGAGAAGAAGGGCGTGAGGGAGGCGCATGGTCGGTGCGAGAAGAGGAAAGGAAGAGAGTGACCGTGACAGTGTCGTCGCGATTGCGGGCAAGCCCGCAGGCCGCCGGTGAAGCGGCCCTCTACGATCCTGCGATTCGAAAGGAATCTGTCATGCCCCGCTCCCTGTTGTCGCCGTCGGATCCGCGCGCTCGTCTGCTGTTGTGCGCGACGGCGTCGCTGCTGGTCGTCTGCGCGCCAGTCCGCGCACAGAAGGCCGAGGACGCCTTCGCGAATCCCGCTTCGGCGCCGTCGTCGCCCGTCATGGACGATCGCAAGGCCTTGCAGGAACTGTTCAAGGACAAGTCGTCCGAGGATCTGCACCGCGACATGCTCACGATGTATGCGCGGCGGCAGGTCGTGACGGGCGCGGCGGCCGTCTGCACGCGCGTGGATGCCGCGATGAGCAAGAGCGTCAACGAGCTCAAGGAGGCCTGGCTCGATCACAACCGCGACTACCTGACCGTCGCCAACGTCGCCTTCGACGAGTTCTCGGCGCAGATCGAGAAGCTGGCCGGCGCGGCCGGCAAGGAGAACTATCGTCAGCGGATCCTCGGGACCGCCATGGAGGCCGGCGAGAGCGCCACGCGGCAGTACCTGGACGGCACGACCGCGACCAACGGGCAGGTTCCCGGCGTCAAGTCCTGCGACCGGTTCCGCGACCAGATCTCGTCGGGCCGCATGGACTTCGTCTTCTCGCCGGAGACCACGATCGAGCTGAAGAAATATGCGGCCCGGAAGTGGCCGTCCATGAAGCTCTGAAGGCGCCCCGTCCGGGAAGCGCTCCGCGCCGACAGGCTGCGGCGAGGAAACGCTCCCGGAGGCGCGTCGATCACCAGCTGTAGCGCGCCGACACGCTGAACGTGCGCGGATAGCCGTAGAAGCACCAGGCCGCCGACTGGCAGGTGGCGATGTATTCCTTGCCGGTGACGTTGCTCACCGTGGCCAGGAAGCGCCAGTTCTCCAGGTCGTAATGGGCCTGCAGGTCCAGCACGGTGTAGCCCTTCGTGTTCACGCGGCTGTTGTCCGCCGCGGCGTAGGCGTAGGAGCCGCCGACGTAACGCACGCCGCCACCGACGCCCAGACCCGCGACGAGGTCCTCGGGGACACGGTAATCGACCCAGACCTGCGCCTGGTTCTTCGGTTGGCGGAACACCGGACGGTCGGTCTCGACGACCTTGGAGTCCGTGTACGTGTAGGAGGTGATCACGTCCAGCGTGCTCACCGCGCGGAAGCGCGCTTCCAGCTCCAGGCCGCGCGAGCGCACCTCGCCCTGCTGCACCGACGAGAAGCCGTGCGTCGGATCCGGATCCGGCGTCAGCACGTTCTTCTGGCGCAGGTCGAAGAGCGCCGCCGTGAACAGCGCGCGGTTGTTGGCCGGGCGGTACTTCACGCCGGCCTCGACCTGGCGGCCGGTGGTCGGGACGAACGTGCGCTTGAAGAAGTCGGTGCCGATGGTCGGCTGGAACGAGGTCGAGTACGACACGTACGGCGCCAGGCCGCTGTCGAAGACGTAGTTCAGGCCGACGCGCGCCGAGGTCTTGCTGTCCTTCTGCGAGGCCGTGGTGCCGCCGAGCTTGTCGTCGGTGTCCGTGGTCACGCGGTCATGGCGCGCGGACAGCGTCGCGATCCAGCGGTCCAGTCGGATCTGGTCCTGCAGGTACAGGCCCAGCTGCTTCTGCGTCTGCTCCGTGTGCGTGGTGTCGGCGGGCGAGGTGATCGGGGCGCCATAGACCGGGTTGAAGATGTCCAGCGGCGGCGCGGCGGAGAAGTCGAAGGCGGAGCGCGAGTCGGTCTTGACGCGGCGGTAGTCCAGGCCGGTGAGCAGCGTGTGGCGCGCCGCGCCGGTGGCGAAGGCGAATTCCGCCTGGTTGTCGACGGCAACCGACTTCGAGTCCTCACGCGGCGTCCACACGTAGCGCGAGAGGGTGCGCTGGTCCGCCGCGAGTCCGAACGCGCCCACCGTGCGGTGGTCGATGTCGAAGTCCATGTAGCGCAGGTTCTGGCGCAGCGTGACGGTGTCGTTGAGCTTGTGCGAGAGCTCGTAGCCGACCGAGGCGCTGTGCTTCTTGTACCAGTCGTAGTCGGGCTCGCCGGTGAAGCGGGTGGGCGGGATCTTGCCGTTGGGGTTGGGGAACAAGGTGCCGTCCGCAGGCAGGAAGCCGCCGGCGGCGGCCGTGTCGGCCTTCTGGAACTGGCCCATCACCAGCAGCGAGGTCGCCGGGCTGAAGTTCACCAGCAGCGACGGCGCGATGGCGTAGCGGTCGTCCTTGGCGAAGTCGACATAGGTGTCGCTCTTGCGCGCCAGGCCCGCGACGCGGAACAGCACCGAGCCGTCCTCGCTCAGCTTGCCGCCGATGTCGGCGGTCAGCTGCCGTTTGCTGAAGCTGCCCAGCTCCAGGCCGATCTCGTTGACCGGCACGGCGGACGGACGCTTGCTCACGCCGTTGATGAAGCCGCTGGGCGGCAGCGCGCCGTACATGACCGAGGCGGGGCCCTTCAGGATCTCGATGCGCTCGAGCAGGTAGGGCTCCAGGCGCGTCTGGCCGGCCCAGGTGCCGTCGGGCAGGCCCAGGCCGTCGAGGAACAGCGCCGGACGGAAGCCGCGCACCAGGATCCAGTCGCTGCGCGAGTCCGACCCGAAGGCGCCGCCCACGGTGCCGGAGGTGTAGCGCACCGCCTCGTCGACGCCGGTGGCGCCTTGCAGCTCGATCTGCTCGCGGGTGACGACCGAGACCGATTGCGGCGCTTCCAGGATGGAGGTGTCCGTCTTCATGCCGGTGGCGCTGCGGCGCGCGACCATGCCGTAGACGGCGCTGGTGGCGGTCTCTCGGGGGCCGGTGCCGCGCACGTTCACCTCGGGCAGGGTGGTGGGATCGGACGAGGACCTGGCGGCGGACGCCGCTGCCGCGGGTGCCGCCGGAGCTGCAGGCGCCGTCTGGGCCTGCGCCAGCGAGGACAGCGACAGGCCGGCGAGCGCCAGGGCGTGGACGAGGACGAGAGGACGCGGGAGGTAGGTCATGGAAGAGGGTCGGAGCCGAAAAGCGTGTGAATGACAATGATTCGCATCTGAATCATAGGGCGAACCCGCTGGTGGAGCGGGCTGCGGGACCCCGTTTCCGCCGACGCTGATGCGCTTTGGCAACGCTTTCATGAACCGGGGGGCAGCCGGGTCGATGGCCCCGTTGCCGACTCCCGGTGATACAAGCACGTCCATCGTCCCGCCCGGCCAGCGCCCCTGGCACCGAAACTGCCGCCCCGTCGCCGATGCCATTGATTCCCTCACCGAGTCCTGTCGACCCCCGCGCCGCTGATCTGCGCCGCATGAAGCTGGTGGCGCTGAGCTGCCTGCTCGCGTCGCTCGCCGGGTTGATCGTGAGCCTGCTCATGGGCGCGCAGGGGCCCTGGGGCTGGCTCAAGGCCTTCTGCGAGGCGGCAGCCATCGGCGGGCTGGCCGACTGGTTCGCCGTCGTCGCGCTGTTCCGCCATCCGCTGGGCATTCCGATCCCGCACACCGCGCTCATCCCGCAGGGCAAGCACCGCATCGCCGACAGCCTCGCCGGGTTCGTCCGCGACAACTTCCTCCATCCCGAGGTGCTGCTCCAGAAGCTCGAGGTGCTGAACCCCGCCGAGCGCCTCGGCCAATGGCTGCGCGAGCCCGTCAACCTCGCGCAGGTGACCGGTTCCGTCCGCACGATGGCCGTCGAGGCGCTGTCGCTGCTCAACGAGCAGGCCGTGCGCCGCGCCATCGGCGAGTTCCTCGTCGCCCGCGCGCTGTCCTGGAACGCCACCGGCACCGCCGCGTCGGTCCTGGACGTGCTGACCAAGTCCGGCCGGCATCAGGACGTGCTCGACGGCGCGCTGTCCAAGCTCCGCGACTACCTGTCGACGCCCGAGGTGCGGGCGCTGGTCGCCGCGCGGCTGGTGAAGTTCGCGAGCACCCAATGGCCGAAGGCGATCAAGCTCGTCGACACCATCGCCAACGTCGACAAGATGGCCGACAGCCTGTCCGACAAGCTCGCGCTGCAACTGGTCGAGGAAGTGCAGACCGCGCTCGCGCAGCCCGACCACTCGGTGCGTCGCCAGTTCGACGACTGGATCCACGAATTCATCGCGCGCCTGCGCGAAGACCCCGAGTTCGCGAGCGAGGTCAACGCGATGAAGGACCGCGTCGTGCAGAGCGACGACGTGCGGGCCTACCTCGACGGCGTCTGGACCGAGGTCCGCGCCACCATTGAGCAGGACCTGCGCCGCGACGACTCCGTGCTGATGCGGCATCTCGACCAGTCGCTGGCGGCGCTCGGCGACCGGCTGAGCCGCGATCCGGCGCTGGTGCAGGCGATCAACGAGCATGTGCTGTCCGCCGCGGAGCGCATGGTCGGCAGCATGCGCGAGGGCGTCACGCAGCACATCGCGTCGACCGTCAAGGCCTGGGACGATCGCAGCCTCGTGCAGCAGATCGAGCTCAGCGTCGGCCGCGACCTGCAGTTCATCCGGCTGAACGGCACGCTGGTGGGCGGCGTCATCGGCTTGCTGCTCTATGCGGTGACGATCCTGGCGCAGCGTTGAACGTGACCCTC
The DNA here is from genome assembly GCF_036486225.1 of Roseateles sp. Lineage (GTDB taxonomy): Bacteria > Pseudomonadota > Gammaproteobacteria > Burkholderiales > Burkholderiaceae_C > Roseateles. Next base: position 5,429 of record NZ_DASVNZ010000162.1, read on the forward strand.
GGCACCTTCGGTCGCGACCGCGTGGCACGTAGACTCCGCCGACACGCCATCCGAGAGAACCCACCATGCCCCGTTACGTCGCTTTCCTCCGCGGTGTCAGCCCGATGAACGCCCGCATGCCGGACCTGATCCGCGCGTTCGAGGCCGCCGGCTTCACGCGGGTGAAGACGGTGATCTCCAGCGGCAACGTGGTGTTCGACCACGACGGCGCGCCGGTCGACGAGCTTGAACGCATCGCCGAGCAGGCGATGACCGACACGCTGGGCAAGACCTTCGGCACCACCGTGCGGCCGGTCGATCACCTCAGACAGATCGTCGACGCCGACCACCATGCCGTCTTCAGTCCTCCGGCTGCGGCCAAGCAACTGATCACCTTCCTGAAGAAGCCGCACGAGGGTCAGGTCTCGCTGCCGCTCGAAGGCGAGGGCGCCGCGATCTGCAAGCTCGACGGCGTCGAGGTCTACAGCCACTACCTGCCCAACGACAAGGGCCCGCTGTTCATGACCATGCTGGAGAAGACCTTCGGCAAGCAGATCACGACGCGCACCGTCGACACGGTGCGCAAGTGCATCAAGGCCTGAAGATCGACCGCCTCACGACAGCACGTTGTAGAGCCGCAGGATCCACCACTGCTGCACCGCCAGCGCGACCAGCACCAGCGCCCACTGGAAGCGCCGGCTGGTGACCAGCGCGGCGACACCGCACAGCACGATGGCCGCGGCCGTCTTCACGCCGTAGGCCGTGCCGAGCTCCTGCAGGTGCGTCGTCCCCTTGAGCCCGCTGTCCGCCACGTCCAGCAGCAGCGTGAACGCCAGGATCCCGAAGAACCAGCGCCGCCGCGACTGGAAGTAGTCGCGGTAGCCGGCGTACTCGGCGATGTCGTCGGGGAAGAGGATCGCGCACAGCAGGTACAGCACCGCGCTGTAGCCCACCACGAACACGAACTGCAGGAAGTGCCACGGGCCCACGCGGCTGAGCGCGAACTCCCACCACCAGAAGTGGATCAACGTCACCAGCATGTAGAGCACCCACAGCAGGTGCACGCCGTCGACCTTCAGGCGTCCCGGGTGCTGCACGAACTTCGCCAGCCCCGACAGCAGCCGCGCGATCGACAGGCTGACCACCATGCTCAGCACCATCCGGATGTGGATGAACTGGGTGGGATCGATCGCGGCGTGGTCCATCGGTCGGGCTCCTGGCGCGGCGGCGTCAGTCCCGCCGCATCGGACGCATGATGCGCCTCAGGCGACGCACGCCCGGTTCTTGCCGGTGCGCTTGGCCTCGTAGAGCGCCTCGTCGGCGCGGTCCAGCGCCTGCTCCATCGTCTCGCCCGAGCGGAACAGCGTCACGCCCGCCGAGAAGGTGACGAACACATCGCGCCCCTCGTGCATGAATAGGCTGGCCGACAGCGAACGCTGCAGCCGCAGCAGCACCGCCTGCGCCTCCTCGAGCGGCGCCTCGGGCAGGATCAGCACGAACTCCTCGCCGCCCCAGCGGCCGACCTTGTCGCCGGGCCGCAGCAGCCCCGACACCCGCGACGCCAGCGCCTTCAGCGCCTCGTCGCCGGCCGCGTGGCCGAGGTTGTCGTTGAGCTTCTTGAAGTTGTCGATGTCCAGCAGCGCCAGCGCCAGCGGCTTGGGATCGCGGTCGAGCTTGGCGCGTTCGGTCTCGAAGGTCGCGATCAGGCCGCGCCGGTTGGCCACCTGCGTCAGCTGGTCGGTCTGGACCTCGCTGGACAGCCGGCGCAACTCGCCTTCCAGCTCCTCGACGCGTCCGGCGAGCTGCGTCGCGCGGTCGTGCTCGTCGCGCAGCCGGCCTTGCGTGTTCTGCACCAGCGACTGCACGCTGCGGCTTTCCTCGACCATCTCGCGCACCACGCCCGCCAGGCTCTCCAGCGAGTCCGCCTGCTCGATCACGGTGGCGTACTTGCCGACGCTGTCGCTGAAACGGTCGGTGTGCTGGCCGAGTTCGCCTAGCTCCTGCAGCATCCGGTTGATCAGGCCCTTGAGCGCGTCGCGGGCGCGGCCGCGCTCCTCGCGCAGGCTGTGCTGGCGCGCGCGCGTGCTGTGCAGCAGCTCGCTGACCGAGCGCACGCTGCGCGCCGTCAGGCCCTGCGCCAGCGTCTGGCTCATCGCCTCGCACTGGCCTTGCGCCCAGGAGTCGTCCTCGGCCAGGTCGGTCAGGCTGCCGGTCAGCTCGCCGCAGAGCTTGCCGAGTTCGGTGAACGCGTGATTGCGGTGGTCCAGCCAACGCCGCGCGCGGATGCACAGCGCATCCATCTGCGCCGCGCGCTCGGGCGTCGCGCCGTCGCGGACGAGTTCCGCATGCGCCACCCCCAGTTCGTCGATCAGTTCCTGCGCCCGCGCGTCGTCCGAGCGCAGCGCGTGGCGCACGGTGCCGTTCAGGTGTGTGCCGACTTCGGGCCAGGATTGCAGGCCGGGGCCGGTCTCGCCCATCAGCGTGTCGAGCGAGCCGTAGCGCGCGGCAGCAGCCGCGCCTGCGCTGGCGGCGTCGGCGGGCGCCTGCGCGGCTTCCTCTTCGCTGAAGAACTGGCTCGGCGTTCCGGCGCGTTCGTCGTCGTCTTCCTCGACGCCGTCCAAGGGGGCCGGCTGCGTTTCCACGCGCGAGTCGCTGACGTCGGAATCCCAGCTCGCGACCAGCTGCTTCAGGCGCAGGGTCAGGCGTTGCGGGTCGCTGCGGTTGCTCTGCAGCACGCGCAGCACGCCGTCCTTCTTGCGCGCCAGCGTCCATTGCCGGCCGCCGCGTTCCAGGCCGCGCATCATCCGCTCGATCAGCTGGGCGAGCTGCTCGGCCTGCGCGCCGGGGCCGTGCGTCTGCTGCAGCCCTTCCAGCGCGCGCTGGAGCTCGTCCCACTTGCCCTCGCGCACCTGGTTCGCGAAACCCTGGCGCTGCTGAGGATCGGGCACCGCCAGACCGAGCAGCCGCGCCACCGACGCCTGCGCGCGCTCGGGCAACTGCGTGTTCGCGCCGCCGCGGGCGGGTTCACCGGATTCCTGCGCGTAGGCGCGGGCGTAGTTTTCAGGCGTGGGTTCCAGCTTGTCCAGCGCCAGCCGGCGCAGGGCCGCTTTTGCCAGGAGAGCGGGGGGCTGCTGCGGCATCGGTCGAGACTCGGTGAAATCGGGGGGAAGGCGCTGACGCTCGCGGCCGGAACCGGGCTCAGCGTGTCGGAATGTCGTCGCCGGCGTCGGACGTCGGCAGGATCCAGGGGGCCTTGCGCGGCAGCACGGTCTGCGCGAGCCAGCGTTCCAGGTCGTCCGGCGGCAGCGGCTTGCTGAACAGGAAGCCCTGCATCAGGCTGCAGTCCAGCCGGCGCAGCACTTCCATCTGCCGCAGCGTCTCCACGCCCTCGGCGATGACCTGCAGGCCCAGCGAGCGCGCCAACGCGATGATCGCGGTGACCACCGCCGAGCTCTGCGGCGTGATGCCCAGGTCGCGGACGAAGCTGCGGTCGATCTTCACCTCGGAGATCGGCAGCGTCGTGAGATACGCCAGCGACGAGTAGCCGGTGCCGAAGTCGTCGATCGAGATCTCGACGCCGACCTCGTTGAGCCGGTGCAGCGACGGGATCACGCTCTGCAGGTCCTTCATCAGGCCGGTCTCGGTGATCTCGAGCTGGATCGCGCGGTGCGGCACGCCCCACTGGCTGACGAACTGGTGGATGTGCTCGACCAGGTCCGAGCGCTCGAACAACCGGTTGGGCAGGTTCACCGCGATCGATTCGCTGAAGCCGAAATTCAGCTGCCAGACCTTGGCCTGGCGGGCGGCCTCGCGCAGCGCCCATTCGGACAGCGGCACGATCAGGCCGGTTTCCTCGGCCAGCGGGATGAAGTCGCCCGGCGGCACCAGCGTGTTGCCGCGGCGCCAGCGCATCAGCGCCTCGGCGCCGACCATGCGGGCGGTGCGGACGTCGATCTTGGGTTGGTAATGCAGCACCAGCTCGTCGCGCTCGATCGCCTTGTGCAGCGCCGATTCGAGCTCGAGCTTCTCGCGCCCGCGGCCCGCCAGCATCGGCGAGTACAGCGCCGACGCGTTGCGGCCCTGGTTCTTGACCGCGTACATCGCCACGTCGGCGTTGCGCAGCAGGTCGGCCATCGTCAGGCCGTCGCGCGGGTAGAGCGAGATGCCCACCGACGCGGTCACGAAACACTCCTGGCCGGCGATGAAGATCGGTTCGCGCAGGGCGTCCAGCACGCGTTGGGCGACGCGTTCGGCGTCGCTCTCGTCGCCGACCTCGGGCAGCAGCGCGACGAACTCGTCGCCGCCCAGGCGGCCCACCGCCTCCAGCGTGCGGTGCGAGCGCGTGCCGACCGATTCCAGCATGCCTTCCATGACCTGGTCGCTGTGGCGCACGCAGGAGCGCAGGCGGCGGCCGACTTCCATCAGCAGGTCGTCGCCGGCGGCGTGGCCCAGGGTGTCGTTGATGACCTTGAAGCGGTCCAGGTCGATCAGCAGCAGGCCGACCTCGTGGCCCATGCGACGGCCGGCCTCGATGGCGCGCTCGGCGCGCCACATCAGCTGGCGGCGGTTGGGCAGGCCGGTCAACGCGTCGAAGTTGGCCAGCTCGCGGATGCGGTCCTCCGCCATGCGGCGGTCGGTCACGTCCTGGATGACGCCGGTGTAGCCGCAGGCGTTGCCGTGTTCGTTGAATTCGGGCTCGGCCTCGATGTGGATGACGCGCTTGCGGCCGTCCAGCAGCGTGAACGGCAGGTCGGTCACCAGTACCGAGTTGTGGGCGACGACGTCGCGCAGCAGGCGCATGAAGAGCAGGCGCTCCTCGCGCGGCACCATGCGCATGACGCCGATGAAGTCCAGCGGATCGATCGGCCCGCGGCCGAAGACGCGCAGCGCCTCGTTGGCCAGCTTGAAGCCGTGGCCGGTCTGCCACTCGAAGCTGCCCATGCGGGCCAGGTCTTGCGCGCGGGCCAGCTTGGACTTGCTGCGCTCCAGCTCCTGGCGCGTGCGCGAGCTGCGCAGCATGTAGCGCAGCCGGCCGGCCAGCAGCCGCCATTGGGTGGACTTGACGAAGAAGTCGGTCGCGCCGGCCTGGTAGGCGCGGTTGATCGAGGCCTCGTCGTCGAGGCCGGTCAGCATCAGGATGGGCGCGTTCTCGAAGCCGGGCAGGTTGCGCAGCCGCTCGCAGGTCTCGAAGCCGTCGAGGTCGGGCATCAGCGCGTCCAGCACGATCAGCTCGGGCGTCCACTGCGTGACCAGCTGCAGCGCCTGCAGCCCGCCGGTGAGCGCGGTGACCTCGAAGCCGTGCTCCTGCAGCGCGGCCTCGATCAGCATCAGGTTGACCGCGTCGTCGTCCACCAGCAGGACGCGCGGTCTTTCGATCAGTTCACCTTCCTTCACGACGCGGCTCATCGTGAGGGCTGCACCAGTTGCTGCATGGCCAGGCGGGCGGCGGCGATGTCGTCGAGCACGATCCCGATCAGGTCGCCCAGGCCGTCCTCGCGACCGGCGCGGGCAAGGGCCTCGATCTCGGCGCAGCGCTGCGACAGCACCGTCGCGCCCAGGCTGGCCGCGGCCGACTTCAGCGTGTGCGCCACGTGGCGCAGCGCGTTCAGGTCGCGCGGCGCGTCGCGCCCTTGGGCGAGCACCTGCTCCTGCTGGTCCAGCGACTTGAGGAAGGCCGCCACGACCCGATCCAGCAGATGGTTCACGCCCGACGGATCCAACTCGCGCAGACGGGCGAGGGCCTGGTCGTCCAGCACGGCGGGTTCGGGCTGCGTCCGGGAGGGCATGGTCGTGGCGTAGTCTGGTGACATCTTCTGATCATGGCGCCGCGCGGAGGTTCCACGCGGAGTTGCAGACCATTGTCGTTCACCGCAAGGATGCGAGCGTGCGAAAAAGCAGTCAATTCTGGTGTTCTTGGAGACGCCGCTCGGGGTAAGTCCTGGGGTGGGTGTCGCATCCATGCCGCCTCATGCGAAGCACCGGGGACCCGTCACCCGCGTTCGAGGCCCGGGGGCCAGCAGTTGCCTGCCTACAATGGTCCGCATGAACAGGTTGGGGGAAGCCGCCGCGCGCCGTCGGCCATGGAAGGGAGCCGCGCTGGCCTTGGGGCTGGCGGTCGTGGTCCTGCTCCTGCTGCTCGCGCTCAACCTCGAGCCCACCGGCCCCGGCCTGGTGCTGACCGCCGTGATGGCGGGCGCCGCGCTGATGGTCTTCGTGGCCGCGCTGACCTGGCACCTGGCGGTGCGGCTGGCGCGGGCGCAATTCGGCGAGCTGCTGCGCGAGAGCAGACAGCAGGCGCTCTCGCTGACGCAACTGCAGACGGACTGGCTCTGGCAGACCGACGTCCAGCACCACCTCGTGCGCTGGCAGGCGCCGCAGGGCGCGCCCGCGTCGAGCTGGGCCGGCACCGCGATGAACGGCTCGGTCACGCAGCGGCTGTGGGAACGCTTCCAGCCCTTGCCGGCCGTGTCCCCTGGATCGGGGGAGGTGCCGGTGGACGGCGCACCGGTGGACCTGGCGCCGGACGTGCGCGGCCAGGTCGAGCCGGGGCAGAGTTTCGACCGCCTGCGCGTCGTCGACGCCCAGGGCCGCCGCTGGGAACTGCGCGGGCAGGCGACGGCGGATGCGGCGGGGCGCTTCGCCGGTTATCTGGGCGCGGCCCGCGTGCTCGACGAGGCGCCGACGACGAGCCCGGAGGGCCAGGCGCTGTCGGGTTCCACCACCGCCACCGCGAGCGCCATGGCCGCTGCGTCCTCGACCGACTGGCTGCAGGCGCTGCCCGGTCCGGCCTGGCTGCTCAGCGACGCTGCCGGTGCAGGGGGGGGCGCCGCAGCCGCGAACGGAACAGGTGGCGCGGGCGGCGCAGGCGCATCGACGCGCCTGATCGATTTCAACGAAGCCGCCGCGCAGATGATGGGCGGCTCGGAGGCTCGGGGTCAGCTCTGGCGCGCCTGCGAGGAACGCCTGCCGGAGGAGCTCCGACAGGCGCTGGCGCAACCCGACCTGCAATCCGGCAGCGCCTGCGGCGCCTGGTGGCTGTGCCTGACGGCGCTGCCCCACGGCGGCGGCACGCTGCTGAGCCTGTGGCCGCAAGGCGCGGTCGAGACCGTGCCGGCCGCGCTGGCGATGCAGGCGGCGGAGCAGGCGCGGGCGGACCAGGCCTCGTTCAGCTACACCGTCTCGCACGACCTGCGCGCGCCGCTGCGCGTGGTCGAGGGCTTCACCCGCATCCTCAAGGAAGACTACGGCCGGCTGCTGGACCGCGCCGGCAACGACCACCTGGACCGCGTGCTCGGCGCCTCGACGCGGATGCACAGCATGATCGACTCGTTGCTGGCGCTGTCGCACCTGTCGTCGCAGTCGCTGCGTCACGAGACGGTGGACCTGTCGCTGCTGGCGTCGCAGGTGGTGGACGAACTCCGCCGCGGCGCACCGACCCGCGCGGTCGATGCCCAGGTGCAATCGGGCCTGCGGGTGCAGGGCGATCCGACGCTGCTGCGGATGGTGCTGGAGAACCTGCTCGGCAACGCCTGGAAGTACAGCGGCAAGCGCGAGCACGCCGAGATCCGCTTCGAGTCCGAGCAGCGCCAGGGCGAGCGGGTGTTCGTCGTCACCGACAACGGCGCGGGATTCGACATGCGCTTCGCGGACCGCCTCTTCGGCGTGTTCCAGCGCCTGCACAGCGCGAGCGACTTCCAGGGCACCGGCGTGGGCCTGGCCTCGGCGCGACGCATCGTGCGCCGGCACGGCGGCGACATCTGGGCCGAGTCGGAGATCGGGCAGGGCGCCCGGTTCTACTTCACCTTGCCGAACTGAGCGGCAGAACCCGCCGGCAGAACCCGCCGGCAGAACCCACCGGCAGAACTGACTGGCCGAACCGACCCGCAGAACTGACCTGCCTGGTCAGCTCCCGAGCGACAGCTGCTCGACGGCCTCGACGATGCGGCGGGCCTGTTCCCCGGTCTCGATCGACTGCTCCGCGGCCATGCGTTCCAGCCGGGACAGCGCCTGCGCGCGGGTCAGCGAGTAGCGGTGCATCAGCACGCCCAGGGCCATGGCTTCGACGACCTCGAGCGAGGCGCTCGGCTCGACGGCCGGCGCGGGCGGCGCCGCGACGGTACGGGCGGGACGGTTGGCGAAGGCGGCCTCGACGGCCGGGACGATCTGGTGGATGTCCAGCGGCTTGACGAGGTAGGCGAGGGCGCCGAGTTCCTTCACCTTGGCGATGGTGGCCTCGTCGGCGAAGGCCGAGAGGAACATGAAGGGCAGCTGCAGGTAGTCGCGCAGGTAGCCGGCGACGTCGAAGCCGGTCATGCCTTCCATGCGGATGTCCAGCAGCGCCAGGTCGGGCCGGTGCTGGCGGGCGATGAGGATGGCGTCGTCGCCGTTGTCGGCGTCGAGCACCTCATAGCCGGCCTGGGCGAGGCCGTGCGTCAGGGTGGCGAGCACCAGCCGGTCGTCGTCCACGACCAGGATGCGGCCCTTGCCGCTCGCGCCCACGTCCTTGCTCACGCCATCCAAGCTGCTCACGCTGCTCCCGACTCGAAGACCATCAAGGTCATCACGACCACCAAGGCCAACCCCAATCGATGGGGGACCCAAGATTGTCACCGAAATGCCGCGGACGGGTCAGCCGCCGCCGGGCCCCGGTTTCGGGTGGTCACAAGTGACCCCGCGAGGCGCTCGCGGCACCGCCGTTCGTCCGCCATCCTCCCCGTGGCGCATGGCCCGGACACATGGCCCGGACACATGGCCCGGACGCATGGTCCAGACACATGGTCCAGACACATGGTCCAGACACATTGCCCGAACACATTGCCCGAACATTAACGCCCTGCATCCCGTTGGGCCGCTCCCTCGAAGCGCGGGCGGGGGCCTAGCATGGCGGCCCTTCCACCCCGTGTGAGCGTTCATGCGAGTCTTGCTGGTCGAGGACGACCTTCCCCTGTCTCACGCCCTGCGCACCGCGCTCGAGCGCCATGGGCTCGTCATCGACGCCGTCCATGACCTCGCGACGGCGGACAGCGCCCTGCGCCTGGGCGTGCATGACGCCTTGCTGCTGGACCGGGGCCTGCCCGACGGAGACGGTGTCGACTTCATCGCCGCCGCGCGGGTCATCGCGCCGGCGCTGCCCATCATCCTGCTGACCGCGCGCGGGGAAGTGCTGGACCGGGTCGAGGGCCTGAACGTCGGCGCGGACGACTATGTCGTCAAGCCGGTGGCCGTCGACGAACTGCTGGCCCGGCTGCGCGCCGTCGCACGACGTCCGTCGACGCCGGCGCTGACCCGGGCCACGATCGGGCGCCTCACCTTCGACTTCAGCACGCAGGAAGTGCGCGTGGCCGACGGCGAGCCGCTCCGGTTGCAGCGCCGCCAACTGCTGATCCTGGAGGCGCTCATCTACCGCCAGGGCCGCACCGTGCGCCGCGAAGCGCTGCGCGAAGCCGTCTACGGCATCGACGATGACATCCAGTCCAACGCCTTGGACGCGCACATCTCCAAGATCCGCAAGGTGCTGGAGGAGGCCCGGGCCGACGTGGAGATCGCCGTGGTGCGCGGCGTGGGCTACCTGCTCCGGGAGCTGCGATGAGGGGGCCGGCATGAGGACACTGTTCCGCAAGGGCCCGTCCCTGACCCTCCGGCTGCTGGGCTCTCTGGCCGTCACGCAGTGTCTGGCGATGGTCCTGGGCGCGACCGGGCTGGTCTTCCTGATCACCGACAAGACCGCCGGTTTCGTCAACAAGATGATTGCCGATGACCTGGCCGCGGCGATCACCGTCGGTGCCGACGGCCCGATGGTCACCGACCGCGACAAGCTCGCGGCGCTCGTCGCCGAGAACCCCAAGCTGTGGTGGATCGTCAGGGACGAGGCGGGACGGAGCCTGACACATGGCGAGCCTCCGCGCGAACTGAACAGCCTGGTGACGGCGATGCAGACCTTCGATCCCGCGGAGCTGACCACCAGCCCCGCGCGACCGGAGCTGTCCATGCGTGTCGAGACGCTCATCATCGGCGGCAGACGCGTGCTGCTGATGACGGGCGGCGGTGCGCCGGCCACGTTCCAGCGCACGACGGGCCTGCTCGCGCTGTTCTTCACCTCGTGGTTCGCGCTGCCCTTGATCGCGCTGTCCGCCGTCGCGATCCCCTGGTCGATCTGGCGCGCCACGCGGGGGCTGCACGAGGTGGCGCGTCAGGCGGCGTCGCTGGAGTTGGACGACCCGACCGCGCATCTGCCGGAGGACACCGTGCCCCGCGAGATCCGGCCGCTGATCCGCGCGTTCAACGAAGCCCTGGACCGGATCAAGGTCGAGCATCAGGCGCGCGGGCGCTTCCTGCGCGACGCCGCCCACGAGATCCGCATCCCGATCGCCGTCCTGATGGCCCGGGTGGAAGGCATGCCGCCGCATCCGATCCAGACGACGCTGCTGACCGACCTGAGCCGTCTGACGACGCTGGCCGAGCAGTTGCTCGACTTGCAGCGGCTGCGCGGACTGACGCAGGACATGGCCACGGTGGACCTGTGCGAGATCGGTCGCGAAGTGGTGTCCGACATGGCGCCGCTGGCACTGAAGGGGGGCAATGAACTGGTGCTGGAAGCGCCTGGGCGCGCCATCCCCGTGAAAGGCCAGGCCGTGTCGCTGTTGAGGGCGCTGACCAACCTGATCCAGAACGCGCTGGTGCACGGCGGCAGTCCGGGCACGGTCGTCGTGACCGTGCGGAGCGACGACCGCCGCGGCTTCCTGGAGGTGTCCGACGAGGGCGACGGCGTGGCCGCCGCGGAACGCCGGGAGATCTTCCGTCCCTTTGTCCGCGGTGACGCCGCCTCCCCGGGCCACGGCCTGGGCTTGCACCTGGTCGAGGAGATCGTCCAGTTGCATGGGGGGCGCATCACGGTCGGCCGGAGCCCGGCAGGCGGCGCGTCGTTCGTGATCCAGCTGGATCTGCACGCCGGGGCCGCATGAGCAGGGACGCCTAGAACCTCAGCTTCATCGCGATCGACGGTCCCTGGAGCCGCAGGTTCAGGAAGGTGCCGATCTCGTCGCGGTGTTTCATCTTGAAGTCGCTGAAGTTGTACGCTGCGGTCAGGCCCACGTTGTGGACGGGGAACCACTCGGCACCGACGGTCGCATTCAGGATGCTGTCCCGACGGCCGCCCGAGTTTCTCCAGGCACCCGAGGCGTCGGCGAAGAGGCGGACGTCCGGGCTGAGCGCATGACGCAGGCCCAACTCGCCGAACGGGGCGAGTTTTCCGCCGCTGCCCTTGACGTCCAGCGAGGTGCCGCTGCCGTCCTGCGCGTTGAAGGTCGCGTGCGATCGCGTGCTCGCCTTGTAGTAGCTGGCGCCGGCGCCGAGGCTGAAGGCCGTCTTGCCCGATCCGAACCACCAGCGGTAGGACGCCTTGCCGAATTCCAGCTTCGAGTTCAGCGCGCCATTGGCGTCGAAACCGGTGAACCGGTCCGAGCGGTCATAGCGGTAGTAGTCGAACGACAGACCCTGCCGATCGAACAGGCGCAGGTCCAGCTGGAGACGTGGCAGGTTGGCGCTGCCGCCGGAGAAGGAGGAAACGCTCGCCCCGCCGTCCGGAGAGGCACCACGGGCGCTGAGCGTGGGGCGCAGGTGATAGACGCCGGCCGCCACGCTCACGCGGTCGACGGCGCTGAACTCCTCGGCGCGCTCCTGGGCGTGAGCGGGGGTCGTCAGTGCGGGAATGACTGCGGGGGCCAATGTGGCGGCGATTGCGAGCATCCCTACGGATCGTGGGAATCGATCGGTGCGCTTCATCGTGGGCTTCGAGACAGTGGAGAAGCAATGCAGGCTATCGCCGCGACATTGCCTCAACCTAGCCCCAACGTTGTCTCAACGTTGCCTCTACCTTGCCTCGCGCCTAGAGCGCCTCCAGCAACTGCACCCCGGGCGGCCACAGGCTGAGTTCGCAGACGACCTGACCGCCTTCCTGCGTGAGCCCGAGCAGCGCGCTGCGCCGCGGCAGCAGCGCGCGCACCAGGCCCAGGCCGGACACGCCGCCGCGCACCTGCGCGAGGTCGAAGCCCGCCGGCAACTGTCCCTTGTTGATGATGCGCAGCACCACCTGCTCGGGATCGAAGCGCAGCTCGCAGCGCACCGGCGTCTCGCCGCCATGCTTCACCGCGTTGGTGAACAGCTCGTTGAGCGTCAACGCGATCGGGATCGCCTCGGCTTCGGGCAGGCCCCAGCGGTGCGACTGCTCGGCCATCGCGCCGTCGATGTCGACCAGGATCTCGCGCCCGAACATCCGCTGCACCGAGCCCATCACCGCCTCGACGACCTTGCGCAGCCGCAGCGGTCCCGACATGCCGACCTGCAGCCCGTAGACCTGCGCGATCGCCTGCACCTGGCCGACGGCCTCGTTGATGACCGTCCTCACCTCGGGCCGCCGCGCCGCGATCTGCTGCAGCAGCCCGGCCACGCCCTGGAGGTTGTTCTTGATCCGGTGGTGGACCTCGCGCACCAGCAGCTCGCGCTGCGCGATCGCCGCTTCCAGCCGCGCGGCTTCCTGCGCGCGCTGCTGCGTCACGTCGGTGGCGACCAGCAGCAGCTGTTCCGGCTCCAGCTCGCCGCTGGCGTCGTTGACGCCCGCCAGGTGCAGCAGCCGCGCGTCCCAGATCCGCGCCTGGCCGCGCACCGTCAGCCGGTATTCGCGCTGCAGCACCTCGCTGCTCTGCAGCGCGAACTCCATGTCCGAGCGGATGGTCTCCGCCTCGTCGCCGCTGCCGAAGAGCGCCTCCAGGCTCGCGCCGAGCAGCTCTTCCTCCGGCCGGCCCGCCAGCGCCGCCGCGGCCTGGTTGATCTGCCGCACCTGCAGCGTGCGCGCGTCGTGCAGGCTGATGGCGATGGGCGCGGCCTCGATGATCCGGTGCAGCGAGGCCTGCGCCTGCTGGCTCTGCGCCTCGGCCTGGCGGCGGCGTTCGATGTCGAGCAGCGCGTAGGTCAACTGCCGCGAGCTGTCCGGCCCGACCGTCGCGACCGCGTTGCCGACCACCCAGAACTCGCGCCCGTCGCGCGCGACCACGCGGCATTCAAAGGTCTCGGCCTGACCTTCGGGCAGTTCGTCCAGATACTGCGTCTGACGGAACGGGTGGTCCGGTGCTTCGGTCGCGACGCTGCTGATCGGCTGACCGGCGAACTCCGGCAGGTCGCCGCCGAACATCCGTCGTGCCGAGCGGTTCATCCACTCGATGCCCTGGCGGCCCACCGTCACGATGCCGACCAGCACCGAGTCGAGCACCGCGCGCTCTCGCTCCGTCTGCAGGTTCAGCGAATGCTGCAGCAGCTCGTTGCGCTCCTGCGCCTGGTGGTGGTCCGTGATGTCGACGGTCAGCACGGAGGTCGTCTTCTGGCCCGAGGCCAGCTGGCCGATCTCGACCCGCGTCATCAGCCAGCGCAAGCCGTGCTCGGGATGTCGGACCGCGTAGCGCGCCACCGTGGGCATCGCCTGCTTCAGCGCCTGCTGGAGCTTCTCGTATTCGGCGCGCGACTCGGGCTCGACCATGTCGCGGTTGACGCCTTGCAGCGCCGGCGCAGGCCGCATGCCCTCGTCGCCGGGAATGGGCGGCGGAGGCGGCGCCCCGGTGCCGGGCCGCGACCAGCCGCCTTCCGCCTGGAAGGTCGCCAGTCCCACGCCGGCCGTGTCCATCAGCGTCTGCAGCTGCTGCTGCGCGAGCTCCAGATCCTGCTCCGCGCTGCGGTCCTCGAGCATCACCAGCGTGCGCGGCCGCGTCCACGGGCCGCTCAGCCGGCGCGCGCGCACGCGGATCCAGCGTCGACGATCGCCGGGCGGGGCGAGCAGCGCGTTGCGATGCGTCTCTTGACCCGACTCAGGGGCCTTCGCATGCAGCAGGTCGCGCCACTCGGGCGGAAGCTCGTGCAGGCTGATCGGCATCTGCGGGCTGAGGCGCCGGCACAGCGCCGCGAAGGCGCCGTTGAAGCGCAGCAGCAGGCCCTGGTCGTCGTGCATCAGCGCGGGCAGCGGGCTGAGATCCAGCCACTGGTCGATCTCGGACTGCATCCGATCCGCGCGCTCCCGTGCCGCCAGCTCGGTGCTGTGGTCCTGCAGCAGCGCCAGACCCAGTCCACCCTCCAGCGGATGCACCCACGCCTGCAGCAGATGATCGCGACCCTGGTCATCGACCAGACGCAACTCCTGCGCCTTGCGGCTGGGCAGCAGGCGCTCACCCTTCAGCGAGATCGCACCCATCAAACCCTGCAGCCGCGCGTTGCTCAGCAAGACCTGGCCCTTGGCATCCAGCACGAAAGCCGGCCAAGGACCCTCCCACAAGCCGGCCAGCAGATCAGCCAACGCCAGGCCACGCGCCGTCAGCAGCGCTCGCAGGGCGTCGAGATCAGGGGAGGCGAGAGGGAGTTGGGTCGACACGGGGCGAGTTTATGCCGGGTGGGGACCGCCTATCTGCAACGGTTTGAGCGTTGGCCGCCAGGTCGCAGGGCCTTGGCCGCAAGGGCCAAAACCCCGCGACCTGCCGTCCCCGATCGCCGTCCTACTTTCACGGTTTTGCGACCGAGGACTGCAATGGAAAAGGCCTCGCGGAATTGCCGGCGAGGCCTCTCGTTGCTTTGGGCTTGACGCCCGGGTTCACTCGAGTTGCGAGGCCTTGTGCAGCGCGCGCAGCACCGCGCCGTTCACTTCGTCCGGACCCAGCATCAGCGTGTCGAGCGCGGCGCGGACGTCGAGGATCGATTCGTTCTCGATCGCCTGCACCAGGTCCAGATAGCCCTTGTACGGGCCGGTCTGCTCGACCAGCGCCTGCCGCACACGCTCGGGCACCGGGATGGACTGCAGCAGCTTCTCGAAGGGCTGCTTCAGCATGTGGTCCAGCAGCGAGAACAGGCCGCAGATGAACATCTCGTCGCGGACTTCGGAATCCGTCATGCTCTTGGCCAGCTCTTCCATCACCAGGCCGCGACGCAGCGCGCCGAACATGACCGGGCGCATCGCGTGGTCCTTGCTGGCCGTCGCCAGCAGCAGGGCCAGCCAGCGGCGCAGGCGGGCGTAGCCCAGCAGCATGATGGCGTGACGGAAGGACGACACTTCGACCGACAGGCCGAAGGCTGCGGAATTCATGTAACGCAGCAGCTTGAAGGCCAGGCTCGGATCGCGCTTGAGCGTCTGCTCCAGGCGCTCGACGTCCTCGCCCTGGTCGACGCGCGACATCAGCTCGACGATCACCTGCAGGTCGGCCTGCGCATCGTTGCGGGCCGCCGGGGCGGCAGGCGCCTCGAACTCGCCGTGCACGGTCCAGCCCAGCACGCCGGCCGCGCCGGCATCCAGCGCCTGCTTGAAATCACCGCCGTTGCGGGCGCCCGAGACCAGCACCGACTTGCCGGCCGGCAGCGGACCGCCGCTCAGCTCCTGCAGGTCCAGCACCAGCTGCTTGAAGCCGGCCGCGTCGGAGCGGCCCTTCAGCAGCGCGCCGCGGGCCTGCGCCTGGGCCGCCAGGTCCGCGTCGGACAGCAGGAAGGCGGGGACCTCGATCTTGAAGTTGCCCGGCAGCGCGGCGGCGAGCAGGCCCTTGAGCAGGCCTTCGTGCGCCACGTTCAGCAGCACGGGTTTGGTCGGGAAGGCCTCGGCCAGCGCCGTGAGCAGTTCGCCGGCGTCGGGCGTGCCCTCGGGGCGAAGCGCGAACACCGTGACGCGGGTGGCCTCGATGTCGAAGGACTTGGAAACCAGGGGCGCGTACCCCAGGGCCACTTGGCCCAGCACGGCGTGTGTCGAGTTCATGCAGATCGGCGCATCAGGAGTTGATGTACTGGAACAGCGACATGCGCTGCACCATCGAGTAGGTCTTCAGCGCCGCATCGTAGCCCGTCTGCTGATTCTGGAAGTCGGAAATGCCCTGGGTCATGTCCAGATCCTCTGCGGCAGATTGCTCAGCCTTGTTGTAAACCTTGAGCGTCTGCAGACGGGACTCCGAACCGTCCAGGTTGTTCATCTGTTCACCCACCTGGCTGCGCACGTTGGCGAGGTTGCCCATGACCGCGTCCAGGTCGCGCAGGTTCATCAGGTTGGACTGCGTGATCTCGGGGCCGGTGCGGCCCGTCGTCTTGAGCGATTCGATGGTGCGGTCCAGCACCTCGAAGAGCTTCAGGTCGGCCGTCGAGGGCTTGACGCTGAAGGTGTCGCCGTCGGACGGCGCGCCGGCGATGGTCATCGCCATGCCGTCGAACTTGACGCTCTGGCCGGCGGCGTAGTTGTCGCTGGCGACCGGCACGTGGCCTTGCGATTCGTTGAAGACGGTGTAGGTCTGCGCCGGCGCGGTGCCGCTGACGACGATGCTGTAGCTGTCGCCGGTGACCAGCGCCGGATCGGTGACGCGGCCGGAGTCGATGTAGCCGGTCGAGGCCTTGCCGGTCAGCGCGTTGGGCGCGGGACCGGTCTCGAAGGTGCCGTTGCCGCTGCGCGCCTGCTCCCAGGCCTGGCGGCCGTCGACGCTGAGCGGATAGTTCTCGAGGTTGCCGGTCGTGACGCTGCCCGAGATGCCCTCGAAGCCCACGCCGCCGCCGATGCGGTTGCCCGAGGCGTCGCGCTGCACCGGGTTGTCGAGGAAGGGCACGCCCGAGGTGCCCTGGCCGGAGAACAGGTAGCCGCCCGCGCCGTCGGTGCGGTTGGCGATCGAGAGCAACTGGTCGCGCAGGCCCTGGACCTTGGTCGCCAGGCCCTGCCGCTCCGGATCGCTGTAGCTGGCGTTGCCGGCGGCGACCAGCGCCTCGCGGATCTGCTGCAGCAGTTCGTTGGCGTCGCCCAGGCCGCTTTCGGCCAGGGTCATGCTGTTGCGGCTGGCGTCCAGTGCGCGCTGGCTGGCGTCGACCTGTCCGAGCGAGGTGCGCGCGCGCTCGGCGCGGGCCGCGCCGGTCGGGTCGTCGCTGGCCTTCTCGACACGCTTGCCGCTGGTCAGGCGCTGCTGCGCGTCCTGCATCTCCTGCTGGCGGCGCTGCAGCGTCGCGATGCTGGTGTCGAACATGTTGTTGGTCGAGAGTCGCATGGCTGCGTCCTTCAGGGTTCAGTGGCTCGGGCGCGTCAGCGGCCGACCACGCTCAGCAATTGGTCGAACAGGCTCTGCGCGGCCTGCAGCATCTTGGCGGCGGCCTGGTAGCCCTGCTGGAACTGCATCAGCTTGGCGGCCTCCTCGTCGAGGTTGACGCCGGCCTGGCTGGAGCGGGTCTGCTCGGTGTCCGAGGCCACCGTCGTGGAGACCTGCGCCAGGTAGTCCGCGCCCTGTACGCGCGAGCCGATATCGGCCATCGCGGCGGCGTAGGCCTCGTTGACGGTCTGGCCGCGCGACATGGTGCCGTCGACCTGCAGCTGCTTGCCCAGGAAGGGCTCCTTCTGCATCGCGAGGAAGGCCTTGGCGTTGCCGTTGTTGGTCGAGACCACCTGGTCCGACACCTGCATGGCGATCTTGTCGCCTTCGCGCGGCACGCCGTTGATGCTCAGCTCGAAACCCAGGTCCACGCCGTTGGCCGGATCGTTGCCGATCTTGCCGCCGGCCTTCCAGGTGCCGCTGACCTGCGTGTTGTCCGACAGGGTGATCGTGTAGTTGATGCTGTTGTCGGCGTTGACGGCGCCGAACTCGACGGTCGCGGGCTGCTTGCTCTTGTCGAACTTGTCGTTGATCGCGTAGAGCGTGTCGACGGTGGCCGTGCCCTTGTTGTTGATGTCGGTCGTGCCGATGATGGGCGAGGCCGCCGCCAGGCCGGACGGATCGTCCAGCGCGCGCTTGAAGCTGCCCGCCGCGTTGGCCACCGGCTCCAGCAGGAAGCTGTCGCCCTGCTGCATGGTGCCGGTCGTCGACAGGCTGATGCCGTAGGCCGCCTTGATCTGGTCGTTGTTCATGATCGTCGGCTGGCCGCCCGGGCGCACCGCGATCTGGTAGCTGTCGGGCGTGCCGGTCGGATCCGGCGTGACCATGAAGGACAGCGCCGGCACCAGCGAGCCGTCGGTGACGGTGGCGCTGAGCTTGGCGTCGCCGCGGTTGGTCGTCGCCGGCAGCACCGTCGGATTGGCGATGGTGAACAGCGGACCGCCGGCCTGCGCCTTCAGGTCGATGCCCAGGCTCTGCTGCTCGTTGACGCGCGTGGCGATCGCGGTCGCCATCTGGCCGAGCAGGTTGCGGGCGTCCTGCAGGTGGGTGTTCTGGTAACGCAGCATCGCCGTCAGTGAACCGCCGGTCAGCGTGCTGTCGTCCAGCGCGCGCGTGCCGCTGGTGTCGGTGATCGAGAGCTGCGCGCGCCCGCCGTCGTACGGATCGGGCGTGACCGAGAGCTGCTGCGCCTGGCCGCCCAGCACCAGCACCTGGCCGCCGCCGATGAACACGCCGGTCGTGCCGTCGCGGCTGTTGGGCACGGTGCTGACCTGCACGTACTGGCTGAGCTGCGAGATCAGCTGGTCGCGCTTGTCGAGCAGGTCGTTGGGGGTGTGGCTGGTGCCGGCCGAGCGGGCGATCTGGTCGTTCGCCGCGGCGATCTGCTTGGCGAGTTCATTGACCTGCTTGACGTCGGCGTTCATGTCGCTGACGACGCCCGACTGCAGGTCGGCCAGTTGCTGGCCCGCGCTCTGGAAACGCGCGGCCAGCGCCTGCGCCTTGCCCAGCACGACCTGGCGCGCGGACGGATCGGACGGGCGGCTGGCCACGTCGACCAGCGCGTTCAGGAAGTCGTTGGCGGACTGGCCGATGCCGTCGTCGCCGGTGGGGAAGAGTTTCTCCAGCTGCGCCAGCTGCGACTGCATCGTCGTGTCGGCGAAGGCCTGCGACTTGGCGGCCGCGGCCTCGCGGGTCAGGAACTCGTTGTGCGAGCGGGTCACCGTCTGCACGTTGACGCCCTTGCCGAAGTAGCCCGCGCCGGTGAACTGGCCTTCAGGCGTGGTCAGCACCACTTCCTGGCGCGAGTAACCCTGCGTGTTCGCGTTGGCGATGTTCTGGCCGATCGTCTGCAGCGCCGCCTGGTTGGCGAACATGGCGCGCATGCCGAGCGAGAGCAGCGGAGAGGTACTCATGTCGGGTTCCTCGGTCTTTCCTGGGCGTCCTGGACGAGCTCAGCGACGCGCGATCAGGCCAGCGCGCGCTGCACGCGCATCGTGGTGTTGATCGTGCGCGCCAGCTTGGTCGCGTACTCGGGGTCGGTGGCGTAGCCGGCCTTCTGCAGGCCCTTGGCGAAGCCCTCGGCGCTGCCGGTGTTGGCCTTGGCGACGACGTCGCGGTAGCGGTCGTTGCTGCCGATCAGCTTGGCGTAGTCCTTGAAGGCCTCTTCATGGCTGGCGTAGGCGCGGAACTTGGCCGTCACCTTGACCGCCTTGCCGTCGATGTATTCGGTGGTCTGCACCTCGGCGACCTTGCCGGTCCAGTTGGCGCCGGCCTTGATGCCGAAGATGTTGTTGCTGCTGGTGCCGTCCTTGTTCAGGATCTCGCGCTTGCCCCAGCCGGACTCGTGCGCGGCCTGCGCGATCATGAAGCTCGCGGGAATGCCAGTGGCGGCCTGCGCCGACTTGGCGGCGGCGTCGTGCTTGAGGATGAAGTCCTGCACGTGCGGCTGCACGTTCTTGACGGCCAGCGCCGGCAGCTGCTGGATCTTGGTCGCGTCCTTGGCGGTCGGCAGCTCGCCGTCCTTCACGCCGAGCTGGCGCTGCAGGTGGCGCTCGATGGCCTGGGACAGGCCGCCGGGCAGACCGGTCATCTTCGCGGCGTACTGCTGGTCCAGCATCTCGCCGCCCATCTGGGTCGCCGAGTTCTCCATCATCCCGCTGCTCATCGTGGCCTGGCGCATGCTCTTCATCACTTCCTGCATGAAGAGGGCCTCGAACTGGCGCGCGGTCTCCTTGACGGCGGCCTTGGGGTCGCGCGACGCGGTGCCCTTGAGCTGCTCGACCGAACGCGTGTCGGACGACAGGCCGCTGGTATTGATATTCGTGCCCATGCCGAGCGCGGTGCCAAGGGGGGTGGAGAGGGCCATGTCAGATCACCTCGAGTTCGGCGTTCAAGGCGCCGGCGCTCTTCATCGCCTGGAGGATCGCCAGCAGGTCCTGCGGCGTGGCGCCCAGCGTGTTGAGCGCCTTGACGACGTCGTTCAGGCGCGCGCCGGCCGGCAGCTGGATCAGCGAGCCGGGGTCCTGCTTGATCGAGATGTCGGTCTTCTGCGTGACCGTGGTCTGGCCGCCGGACAGCGCGTTGGGCTGGCTGACCTGCGGCGTGCTGGAGATGGTCACCGCCAGGTTGCCGTGCGCGACCGCGCAGGGCTGCAGCGTGACGGCCTGGTTCATGACGACCGAGCCGGTGCGGGCGTTGATGACGATGCGGGCGGCCGGGGTCTCCTGGTCGAAGCTCAGGTTCTCCATGTCGGCCAGGAAGGCGACGCGCGCGTCCGGCGCCAGCGGGGCGCGGACCTTGACGACGCGGCCGTCCAGCGCCATCGCCGTGCCTTCGCCCTTGGACTTGTTGATGGCCTTGGCGACGGCGCGCGCGGTGCCGAAGTCGGAGGCGTTCAGGTCCAGCTGCAGCCACTCGTTCTGCTGCAGCGGCGTGGGCACGCTGCGCTCGACCAGCGCGCCGCCGGGGATGCGGCCGGCGCTGAGGTGGTTGATCTGGACCTTGGAGCCGCCCGCGGACGCGCCGGCGCCGCCGACGATCAGGTTGCCCTGGGCGATCGCGTAGACCTGGCCGTCGGCGCCGCGCAGCGGCGTGGCGATCAGCGTGCCGCCGCGCAGGCTCTTGGCGTTGCCCATGGACGAGACGACCACGTCCAGCGGCTGGCCGGGTTGCGCGAACGGGGGGAGGGAGGTGGTGATCATGACCGCCGCGACGTTGCGCGGCTGCATGGTCACGCCGGGCGGCAGCAGCACGCCGAACTGCTGCAGCATCGCCGTCATGCTCTGGCCCGTGAACGGGGCCTGCGTGGTCTGGTCGCCGGTGCCGTCCAGGCCCACCACCAGGCCGTAGCCGGTCAAGGGGTTGGAGCGGACGCCCTGCACCGCGGCGACTTCCTTGATGCGCGTCGCCTCGGCCGGCGTCGCGATCGCGAGCAGGGCCATCAGCGCGAGCAGGCCGGAGGCCAGCAGGCGTGGGGAGCGGGAGAAGAAGCGGGGGAGGGTGGTGGGGTACATCTCGGTCACACGGTTGCAGACTCGTGTGACCGATTGTGGGGAAACTTAAATGGGCGAAAGGTTCAAGAAGAAGCGGGATAGCCAGCCAATTCCGTGTGCGTCGGCGACGGCGCCGCGTCCGCGCTGTTCGACCCGGACGTTGGCAATCGCCGTGGAGGCGACGATGTTCCCCTGGCGGATCGACTGCGGGTCGACCTGGCCGTAGAAGCGCAGCACGTCCACGTTGGCGTTGACGCCGACCTGCTTCTCGCCCGAGATCAGCAGATGGCCGTTGGGCAGCACGCCGGTGACGACCGCGGTAATGGTGCCGGAGAAGTCGTTGGTGTTCTCGTTCGTGCCCTTGCCGGTGCTCTTGCTCGACGAGGAGCCGCCCACGTCGGCGCGGCCGGCGCCGAAGGAGTTCGCGGCGATGCCCGGGATCGCGGTCACGGCGGCGGCCAGGGCGCCGCTCTTGTCCAGCTCGCTGGTCGACTTCTGCGTCGCGCTGACCTTCTCGGTGATGGTCACGGTGACGATGTCGCCGACCAGGCGGGCGCGGTGATCCTCGAACAGCGGCCGGTAGTTCGCATTCTGGTAGATCGCGCCGTTGTTGGCCGAGGCCGGGATCGGCTCGGGCATCTTCACCACCGGAGCGGGCTGCATGTCCACGCGCGGCTGCGGGTACATGGTCGAGCACGCGGTCAGCGCGAGGGCGGCCGGCACGAGGGCCAGGGCCGTGAGCGAACGGGCCAGAGAACGGGGCAGGGAGCGGGGCAGGGACGGGAACGAAGGCATGACGACTCCTAGGATCGCGGACAGGAACGAGGGCCCCCGCATCGTCGCGCGGGCGCTCAGCGCCCGGTCGGTGGAAGAGCGGGGCTCAGGCCGGTCAGATCTGCGAGAGCTTCTGGAGCATCTGGTCGGTGGTCTGGATCGCCTTCGAGTTCATTTCGTAGGCGCGCTGCGTCTGGATCATCTGGACCAGTTCCTCGACGACGTTGACGTTCGAGGTTTCGACGAAGCCCTGCTGCACCGTGCCCAGGCTGTTCTGGCCGGGGGCGCCGGTCTGCGGCGTGCCGGAGGCGACGGTCTCGGCGTACAGGTTGCCGCCCAGCGATTCCAGCCCCGGCGGGTTGATGAAGTTCGCCAGCTGCAGCTGGCCCAGCGTCGTCGGCGTGGCGCTGGCCGCGGTCGTGACGCTCACGGTGCCGTCGGCGCCGATGGTCAGGGTCTTGGCGTCGGCCGGGACGATGATCCCCGGCAGCACGGTGTTGCCGTTGTTGGTGACGACCTGGCCGTTGGCGTCCAGCTGGAAGCTGCCGTCGCGGGTGTAGGCGGTGGTGCCGTCGGGCATCTGGACCTGGAAGAAGCCGTTGCCCTTGACGGCCACGTCCAGGTAGTTGGACGTCTGGGTCAGGCTGCCCTGCGAGTGGCTGCGCGAGGTCGCGACCGCGCGCGAACCCAGGCCGACCTGCATCCCGGTGGGCAGCGTGGTCTGCTCGGTGTTGTTGGCGCCGGGCTGGCGCAGCGTCTGGTACATCAGGTCTTCGAAGACCGCGTGCGACTTCTTGAAGCCGTTGGTCGAGACGTTGGCCAGGTTGTGGGAAATCACGTCCAGCTGGGTCTGCTGGGTTTCCATGCCGGTCTTGGCGGTCCAGAGCGAGCGAAGCATCGAAGTCTCCTAATCCTGTGGCGAATGCGGTTCCGTACTGCGAACTGTCGGCAGGCGGATCAGCTGTCGGACAGCAGCTTGGAGGCTGCCTGGCCGTGGGTCTGGGCGATCGAGAGCAGCTTCATCTGCTGCTCGAACTGGCGGGCGGCGGCGATCATGCCGACCATGGTCTCGACCGGGCTCACGTTGGAGCCCTCGAGGGCGCCCGACTGCAGCCGGGCGGCGGGATCGGCGGGCAGCGGGTCGCCGCCGTCGGCGATGAACAGGCCGTCGTCGCGGCGCGTGAAGCGGCCGTCCTCGGTGACCAGCTTGATGCGGCCGATGTTCACCGGACGCTGGCCGTCGGCCTTGGCCACGACGGTGCCGTCGTCGCCGATCGAGATCGTCGAGTTGGGCGGCACGGTGATCGGGCCGCCGTCGCCCAGCACCTGCAGGCCGTTGCGCATGCGCAGCACGCCTTCCTGGTCGACGTCCATGGAGCCGGCACGGGTGTAGGCCTCGGTGCCGTCCAGCGCCTGCACGGCCATCCAGGACTTGCCCTTCATGGCGACGTCCAGGTTGCGGTCGGTCGTCGAGATCGGGCCGGCGGTGAGGTCGTGGCCGGTGGTCGTCTCCAGCGCGAACGCGCGGGTGGACGCGCCCTCGCCGCGGATGGGCACCGCACGGAACGCCTGCAGTTCGGCCCGGAAGCCGTTGCTGTTGGCGTTGGCGAGGTTGTTGGAAAGCACGTCCTGGCGCGACATCGCCGCCTGGGCGCCGCTCATCGACAGGTAGATCATGCGGTCCATCGGAACTCCTCAGCGATCGGCAACGGGATGGGTCAGGACGTCGGTGCCTGCATCAACGCAGGTTGACCAGCGTCTGCAGGACCTGGTCCTGCGTCTTGATGGTCTGCGAGTTGGCCTGGTAGACGCGCTGCGCGGTCATCATGTTCACCAGCTCGGAGGTCAGGTCGACGTTGGATTCCTCCAGCGCGCCGGGGGTCAGCGAACCCAGGTTGCCGTCGCCCGGGACGCCGACGACCGGATCGCCCGACGAGTTGGTGCGCGCCCAGACGTTGCCGCCCAGCGGCTGCAGGCCCTGCGGGTTGCGGAAGTTGGCGAGCTCGACCTGGCCTGCCGGCTTGGATTCGCCGTTCGAATAACGGGCGGTGACGATGCCGTTGTCTTCCAGCTTGATGCCGACCAGCTGGCCCGGCGCGTAGCCATTCTGGTTCAGGTCGGTCACGGCGAAGTTGGAGCCGTTCTCGGTGGCCGAACGCAGGTCGAAGCTGATGCCCTTCACCGACGGATCGGACGGGTCCGCCGGCGGCGCCGGGATCGGCAGCGTCGGGGCGCCCTGCGAGTTCGTGCCGGCGGGGATCTTCAGGTTCAGGAACTCGCTCGGGCCGGGCGAGACCGGTTTGCCGCCGGTGGGCAGGAAGGTCATCTGCGTGAACGGCGTCAGCGGGTTGCCCTTGGCGGTGCCGTCGTCGGTCTCGATCGGGTTGCCCTGCGAGTCGAACTGCACGGCGCTGCCGTTGGCCGTCAGGTAGACGTTCCAGACGGTGTTGCCGTTGGCGTCGTCGTTGTTGGCGCGCTGGAAGTACATGGTCAGCGCGGTCGGCTGGCCCTTGGCGTCATACACCGTCATCGACGTCGCGTTGTTGTACGTCGTCGGGTCGTTCAGCGTGATGCCGGTCTTGTCGATCTTGGCCGAGTTCGGATCGGCCGGATCGGTCAGGTCGTAGGCGGCGGTCGGGCCGGCGCGGGAGTCCAGGTTGAACTCCATCTTGATGTCGCTGGTGACCTTGGGGTCGATGCCGCCGGTGGGCAGCTTCAGGCCCTGGGCCAGACCCGGCTGGATCACGCCGTTGGCGTCGGCGGGGTAGCCCATCAGCTTCAACTGGTCGTTGTTGACGATGTTGCCGTCCTTGTCGACCTTGAACTGCCCGTTGCGGGTGTACACCGTCGGGCTCTTGCCGTCGGACACCTGGAAGAAGCCGGCGCCGTTGATCGCCAGGTCCATCGGGTTCTCGGTGATCGAGATGTTGCCCTGCGTGAACTGCTGGGCCACCGTCTGGACCTGCACGCCGATGCCGACGTCGCTGGTGCCGGCGCCGTTGAGCGAGGCGGCGTACATGTCGGCGAACTCGGCCCGCGACGACTTCGCGCCGTAGGTCTGCGAGTTGGCGATGTTGTTGCCGATGACTTCCAGGTTCTTGCTGGAAGCGTTCAGTCCGGAGAGGCCTTGTTGGAAGCTCATGGTCGTGTCCTTGGGCGATTCAGGCGCGAATCTGCGGGGTAAAGCGGGGCGGGGCTGGGGCGGAACTGCTGGGATCAGCCCAGCGAGCGGACCTTGTCGTAATCGACCAGGCCGGAATTCTTGAGTTCGAGCTGCAGCGTGGCGCCGCTCGTGTTCACCGCGCGCACCGTGTCGCGGGTGAGAGTGGTGGCGGTGACCGGCGCGCTGGCGTTGGTCGCCGTGACGCGGAAGCTCAGGTTGGTGGTCTCGGTGGCCTTGGACGCGTCCCAGGTATAGGACTGCATGCCGGCCTTCATCTTGCCGAGGTCCTGCGTGGAGATCACCTCGCCGGCGCCGTTGAGGATCTCCAGCTTGACCGCGTCGGCGGCGCCGCCGAGGTCGAAGCTCATCGTGGATTTCCCGTCGGCGACGCTGATCTTGTTGCCGGGGACGGTGACGTCGCGGCCGACCAGGCTCACGCTCTGCAGCGCCTGCATCTGGCCGAACTGGCTGCCCAGGGCCTGGATGCTGCTGTTCAGGGTGCTCACGCCGGTGACGGTCTGGATCTGCGCCATCTGCGTCGTGACCGCGGCGTTGTCCATCGGGTTCATCGGGTCCTGGTTCTGCAGCTGCGCCACCAGCAGCTTCAGGAAACGGTCGGAGGTTTCCTGCGCGCTCGTGCCGGTCGCGCTCGCGGCGCCCGTGTTCGAGGCGGCGCCGGTCTTCGTGTTGTTGTTCAGGGCGGTGAAGTCCATGATGGGCGTTCCGTTGGGTTAGTCGGGAGGAGCGGGCGGTCAGCCCTGGCCCATCTGCAAGGTCTTGAGCAGCAGCGACTTGGCGGTGCCCATGACCTCGAGGTTGTTCTGGTATGAGCGGGAGGCGGAGATCATGTTGACCATCTCCTCGACGCTGTTCACGTTGCTGTAGGTGACGTAGCCGTCGGCGTCGGCCAGCTGGTGGCTCGGGTCGTGGATGCGGCGGCCGGGGGTCTGGTTCTCCTGGACGCCCACCACCTGCACGCCGACGTCGGTCTGGTCCATGCCGTTCTGCGCCAGCACGCTCTGGAACACGACCTGGCGTGCCTTGTACGCCTGGCCGTCCGGGCCGGCGACGGTGTCCGCGTTGGCCATGTTGCTGGCCACCGCGTTCAGGCGCTGGCTCTGCGCGCTGACCGCGCTGCCGCTGATGTGGAAGATGCTGAACATCGACATGACGGGCTCCTTGCTCTAGCGCTCTATCAGGAGGCGTTCGGCGACTTCATCGCGTCCAGCATCGTGCGGATGGAGCCGTTCAGGAACCGCAGCGAGGCCTCGTACTTCACCGTGTTGTCGGCGAAGCTGGCGCGCTCGCGGTCCATGTCGACCGTGTTGCTGTCCATGCTGGTCATCGAGCTCAGGCTGCTCTGCAGCGCGTTCTGGGTGCGCTGCGTCAGGGTCTGGTTGGAGTCCGAGGGGTTGGCCGCCGGGGAGGTCGCCGCGCGCAGCGCCTTGGCGAAGTCCATGTCCTTGGACTGGTAGCCCGGGGTGTCGGCGTTGGCGATGTTGCTGGCCAGCAGACGCTGACGCTCCGCCCGCAGGGTCAGCGCCTGGGACTGGAAGTTCATCGCGTCGGTCAGTTTGTTCAGCATGTCGTTTCTCCTTCGGACGGTCGGGGCGCGTCGGGACGGCCCGGTTCTGTCACGTTCGAGCATTGTGTTCAGCAGGTCCGAAAACATGAGCGCGATAAGACGGGTGATCCCGGCGCATTTCGAAGCCACCGGCGAGCCCCGGATCCGTACAGTTCCGACCCATGCCGCAAAGCTGCCCCTCCACCCATGCCCGCCACGCGCAGGCGCTGCCCGCCCTGCTGGCGGGGGCGCTGATGTCCGTGTGGCTGATGTTCGGGCTGGTGGACGAGGCCGACGCACAGACCGCGGCGCCGGTGCAGGTCGCCGTGGCGCCCAATATTTCTATTAGCGAACCTGGCAGCTCAGGCCTCGCCGCGCTGGACGCGACGCTGGAAGATCGCCTGCAGACGCTGGCGATGGCCGGGGCCCGCCAGGTGGCGCCCAACCAGGCGCGTGTGGAGATCGAGATCGGCAAGCTGGATCCGCGTCTGCGCCTGGCGCCCTGCGCGCAGATCCAGCCTTACCTGCCGCCCGGCACCAGGATGTGGGGTCGCAGCCGCCTGGGACTGCGCTGCGTCGCCGGCGTGACCAAGTGGAATGTGACGCTGCCGCTGACGATCAAGGTCTACGGCCAGGCCTTCGTCGCTGCCGCCGACCTGCCGACCGGCACGGTCCTGACTCAAGAACACTTCCGGCTGGCCGAAGTAGATATTGCCGGGGAGGCCGGCGCCATCTATACACAAGCGGATGGCTGGCTCGGACGCCACCTCGCCAAACCGGTTGCGGCCGGCCAGGCACTGCGCTCCGTCGACCTGAAACTGCGCCAATGGGTGCAGCCGGGCGACCGGGTGCAGGTGATGGCGACCGGCGATGGTTATGCGATCGCCGGCGAAGGCCAGGCGATGGGCGTCGGGCTGGAAGGCCAGGATGTCCGGGTACGCTTCGACAATGGCCGCATGGCCACCGGGCGTACGATCGGTGAACGACGGGTGGAGGTGGTACTGTGATGCCCTTCACCGAGAGACCTGTCTAATTTGTGAAGCGCGGCCCTCAAGTTCTGTCCAGGCGGGTCGATAAACCCGCTAATGGAAGGGTTCCGGAAGTTCTCGGGCCCATGGAGAAACACCATGAAGATCGGTAACAACGCTGACATCAACGCCTACTCGAAAGTCGGCGGCACTGCTGCCGGCGCGACCGAGGGCGGCGCCAAGACCGCCAAGGGCGGCGCCGCGGCCCCCTCGAACGAGGGATCCAAGGTCGAGCTGTCGAGCACCGCGAGCAGCTTGATCTCGGGCACCGGTTCGGACGACGGCAGCTTCGACGCCGAGAAGGTCGCCCGCATCGCCAGCGCGATCGAGAAGGGCGAGTTCAAGATCAACGCCGACGCGATCGCCGACAAGCTGATCGCCAACGCGTCCGAGATGCTGGGCCGCACCCAGCAGTCGCACTGAGTTGCGACCCACGACCCCAGCTTTCCCGGTGATGCCCATGACCGCCACGCCTCTGACCACGACCCCCGTCGACCTGGAGCAGCCGCTCCAGGACGTCGAAAGCTGCCTGAACCTGCTCGGTGACGCGCTGCATCGACGCGACTCGCAGGCGATCGAGCTGCACGCGGCGTCGCTGCACGCGGCCTTGGCCCGGGCGATCGAGCAGTTCAGCGCGGCCGCCCGTACCGGCACCGTGCCGCAGGGGCTGCGGACCCGCCTGATGCAGGCCGGCGGCCGTGTCGCCGCCCAGCGCGAATCGCTGGCCCGCGCCACCGCGGCGCTGGACCGCGCCATCGACGTGCTGATGCCCGGCGAGCCGAGCGGCCTGTACGGCGCTTCCGGCAAGAGCGAGCGCAAGTCGGGTCTGGGTGGAGCGATCCAGGCCTGAGCCCGGGTCCCCTCTCCAATGATGAAGGCCACGCAGTGCGTGGCCTTTTGCTTTTCAGGTCGGCGTCCGCGTGGCCTTGCGACGCAGGCAGTCCAGGTACACGTGGCCGTCCGGCGGCAGGCCGCTGCGCTGCGAGGTCCAGATCATCTCGCCCAGGCACTCCATCGCCTCATGGTGAGCCTCGTGCAGCGACTGGCGGCGGGCCGCCAGCAGGTCCAGCGCCTGGCGCACGCCGGTCGGCTGGTCGATCTGGTGCTGCTCCATCAGGCTCAGGTGCATGGACAGGTGCAGGAACGGATTCGTGCGGCCGTCCTCGACCGTGTAGACCGCCGCGAGCGCGGCGTCCTCGTCGGCGAGTTCGTCGTGGTACTCCGGATGCTGCTCGATCCAGTCCGAGGCGATCGCCTCCATCGGCGTCAGCGGCAGCTTGTCGCGGTACTTGCGGAAGGTCTGGCAGAAGAAGCGCCGGACCTCGAGTTGGGAAGGGGCAAACATAAGCGGCCGATTGTCGCCGGCCTCGTCAGGCCTTGTCCGGCAGGGGATGCTCGGACGTCCCCGGCGCGGCGCCCGGGGAGGCGCCCGGCGCCAGATGCGGCTCCTGCCAGGGGTTGCGGACCTTGCCCTCGGCCAGCGCCTTGCGCTCCGCCGCCAGCCGCTCCTCCAGCTGCTCGCGACCGCGCTTGGACATCGCGATCAGCGTGTCCAGGTCGCCGCGGTGAGGACGCAGTTCTTCGGTCTGCTCCACGGTGTGACGGCGGAAGCGCCACGCCATCTGCCGCGCCGCGTGCGGCTCCCAGCCCAGTTGCTGGAGCACGCTGCGGGCGCTCATCAGCGCGGAGTCCAGCGTCTCGCGTTCGATCAGCTCGACGCCCAGCTCGCGCAGCGCGTAGTAGTGCTGGACGTTGCGGGCCCGCGCGACGATGGTCAGGTGCGGGAAGTGCTGGCGCGCGATCTCCGCGATCTTCACGCTGTGGTTGAAGTCGTCGACCGCCAGCACCAGTACCTGCGCGTGCTGCGCGCCGGCGGTGCGCAGCAGTTCCAGCCGCGTCGCGTCGCCCCAGAACACCCGCCAGCCGAAGCGCCGCAGCGATTCCACGGTGTCGGCGTCGTGGTCCAGCACCGTCGCCGGGATGCCGTTGGCGAAGAGCATCCGTCCGATGATCTGCCCGTAGCGCCCGAAGCCCGCGATGATCACGGTGGACTCCTGCTGCTCGGTGAGCTCGTGCGGAGACTTGCGTTCGATCTGGCCGGCACGCCGCTGCGCCCAGGCCAGCAATGCCGGCGTGAGCGCCAGCGACAGCGCGACCGCCGCCACCAGCACCGAGCGCTGCGAGGCGTCCAGCAGCGTCGCCTGCTCGGCGAGCTGGAAGACGACGAAGCCGAACTCGCCGCCCTGCGCCAGCAGGATGACGAACACCGCGCGCTCCGGCCTGGGCAGGCCCATCGCACGGCCCAGCACTGCCAGCACCAGGCCCTTGCACAGCCACAGCGCGGCCAGCAGGCCGAGCACAGCCAACGGCTTCTGCCACAGCACCGTCAGGTCCAGACCCATGCCCACGGCGATGAAGAACATGCCGAGCAGCAGTCCCTTGAACGGCTCCAGGTCGGCCTCGAGCGCGCGGCGGTACTCGCTCTCGGCGAGCAGCACGCCGGCCGCGAAGGCGCCCAGCGCCATCGAGAGCCCGACCTTCTGCATCAGCATCGCCGCCGCCAGCACCAGCAGCAGCGAGGCGGCGGTGAAGATCTCCGGCGTGCCGCTGCGCGCGATCCAGCGCAGCAGCGGTCGCAGCAGCAGCCGGCCGCCGAGGACGATCAGCACCAGCGCTCCCAGCGCCAGCCAGATGCGGTAGCCGGAGTGCCCCGCCGCGGGCCGGCCCTGGCTGGCCAGGATGGGCACCAGCGCCAGCACCGGGATCGCGGCGATGTCCTGCAGCAGCGCGACGCTGATGACGCTCTGGCCCGCGCGCGTGTTGCCGAGGTTCTTCTCGCTGAGCGTGGCCAGCGCCACCGCCGTCGACGACATCGCCAGCCCCAGCGCCGCGATGACCGCGGCATGCCAGTCGGCGTCGAGGAAGAACGAGGGGATGAGCAGCAGCGCCGCGCAGCCCAGCATCTGCGCCGAGCCCCAGCCGAAGATCGGCCGGCGCATCGCCCACAGCCGCTTGGGCTCGAGTTCCAGGCCGACCAGGAACATCATCAGCACGACGCCGAATTCGCCGACCTCCAGCACCGTCGCCGGCTGGCTGATCAGCCCCAGCACCTGCGGGCCGAGCAGCACGCCCGCGACGAGGTAGCCCAGGATGGATCCCAGCTTCAGCCCGCGCGCCAGCGGCACCGCGAGCACCGCCGCCGCCAGCAGGACCAGTGGCGTGAGCAGCCAGTTGCCATGGGCGCCGTGCGCCGCGGCTTCCGTCGCCGTCACCGCGGCGGAGGCGGCGGCCATCGCGGCGGACGCCGCGTTCATCGGAGTGGAGACATCCATCAGACCGGCGCTCCTTCCTCGCGCACCGGGCGCTCGTCGTCGGGGACCGTTTCCTGGTCCGGCTCGGGCTGGTGCTCGCACCATTCGGGCAGCATGCGCAGGCCCTCGACGAAGGCCTGGACATGGGCCTGGACCTGCTCGGCCGACGCCTTCTGCGCGCCGTGCAGGATGAGCGGCGGCAGGAAGCGCATGCCGCACAGCGCGGCCGTCTGCGCGTAGGGCAGCAGGAAGTCGCCGACCGGATGGCGGTTGTAGCCCTCCGCGCTGTACGAGTGTTCGCTCCCTCCGGCGGAGGTCACCAGCCACAGCTCCTTGCCGTGCAGCGCGTGACCGGTCTGGCCGTAGGCGAAACCGACGCTCAGCACTTCGTCCACCCACAGCTTCATCAGCGCGGGCATGCCGTACCAGTGCATCGGATGCAGCCAGACCAGCATCTCGGCGTCGCGCAGCGCCTCCTGCTCGGCGTGCGTGTCGATCGAGTAGTCCGGGTAGAGCGCGTAGAGGTCGCGCACGCGGACGTTGGGCAGGCCGTGCGCGGCGGACAGCATCGCCCGCGTGACGCGGGAATGGGCCAGGTCCGGATGCGCGGCCAGGATGAGGATGGAGGAGGGGGCGCTCATGGCGGCCGATTTTGCGGCATCGCATAACATGCTGCGCACCTCATCGAGGAGAGGAGAGGCCATGCCGGTGATCCTGGTCGCCAACCCCAAGGGCGGGGTCGGCAAGAGCACGCTCGCGAGCAACATCGCGGGATTCCTGGCCCATCGCGGGCGCGCCGTCATGCTGGGCGACATCGACCGGCAGCAGTCCTCGGCGCGCTGGCTCGGGCAGCGGCCCGCGGCGCTGCCGGCGATCCGCGGCTGGGAACTGGCCTCGGTCGAGCAGCTGCGCACGCCCAAGGGTGTGTCGCACGCGGTGCTCGACACCCCCGCCGGCCTGCACGGCAAGAAGCTGGCGCAGGCGCTCAAGGTGGCGGACCGCGTGGTCATCCCGCTGCAGCCCAGCCTCTTTGACATCCAGGCGACATACGACTTCGTCCGGGAGCTGCAAGATGCATCCCAGGATCGTGGCAAGTCCGGCGGGCCCGACATCGTCCTGGTGGCGATGCGGGTGCGAGAGGGCACGCTGTCGCAGCAGCAGCTGCACCAGTTCATCGAGCAGCTCGGCCTGCCGCTGCTGGCCGAGTTGCGCGACACCCAGAACTACGTGCAGCTGGCCGCGCGCGGGCTGACGCTCTGGGACATCGCCCCGGGACGCGTGGCCCGCGATCTGGAACAGTGGCAACGACTCTGCGACTGGCTGGACCGGCCGGTGAAGGCGGGCAAGGACTGACCCCTTGCCCACTCACCCCGGGGCCTGCCGGCGCTGAAGACCTCAGAACGACAGGAGACCGGGATGCGGATGTTCGAGAAGCTGGAAGACCTGACGCCCCTCGTGGGGGAGGAGATCGGCGTGTCCGACTGGATCGCCGTGGATCAGGCGCGGATCCAGGCCTTCGCCGACGCGACCGAGGACCAGCAATGGATCCACACCGACCCGGCGCGCGCCGCCGAAGGTCCGTTCGGCGCGACCATCGCGCACGGTTTCCTGACGCTCAGCCTGCTGCCGCGTTTCTACGAGACCGCCTTCCGGGTGAGGGAGGTCCGCATGGGCATCAACTACGGCCTGGACCGTGTGCGGTTCCCGGCGCCGGTGCCGGTCGGCAGCCGGCTGCGCGGGCGCTTCGTGCTCAAGCGCCTGGATCTGGTCGACGGCGGCGTGCAGATGATGGTCGAGGTCACCGTCGAGCGCGAAGCCGGCGGGAAGCCGGTCTGCATCGCCGAATCGCTGACGCGACAGTACCGCTGACCGGCCTGCGCTGATCGACTTCCGCTGTCGCACCGGCGACGCCGAAGAGCCTGGGCGACGATCGCCCGACGCTGTCGTTTTGATCATTTTCGACGCGCGATCTATCCGTCGACACACTCGACGGACGGCCCTCACACGCCGATACCTCGATGTGCGAATACAAAATTCTCAGTTTGCCAATAGAACTTTCTACTGTTTCTGATGCCACCGTAAGGGGGAGTGCCCGCCCCGAAGTGGCCGCCTATGATCTTGACTTCGTTTGAAAGTTATTCGGTATGGCCGGTGGGGAGGCTCCCCTCGTCGCAGTCCGACCATCCAAGGAGAGACGCCCGTGAGGGTTTTGCTGATCGACGACCACCCGCTGATCCTGGCCGCGCTGCAGACTGTGATTCAAGGTCTGGGAGAAGATGTGCAGGTGCTGGGCGCCGACAGCGCGGCTCAGGCGCGCGATACGCTGAAATCGCGCCAGGACTTCGATCTGGTGCTGCTGGACCTGAACCTGGGCGACGCCAGCGGGTTCGACGTGCTGGAAGAATTCCGCGCGCAGTACCCGTCGCTGCCGGTGGTGGTGATCTCCGCCTCCGACCGCGCCAGTGACGTGATCCGCGCGATCGACCAGGGCGCGATGGGCTTCATCCCCAAGCGCACCGGCAACGACGTGCTGGCGCAGGCGCTGAAGCTGGTGATGTCGGGCGGGATCTACGTGCCGCCGATGTCGCTGGGCTCGGACGCGCCGCCGGAACCGGAACCGGTCGCCATCGCCGAGACCACGCCGAACGGCGCCAAGCTGCATCAGGTCCAGGCGCTGGCCAGCCAGGCCGGCTACCAGACCACGGCCGGGCTCGAAAGCCTGCAACTGACGCCGCGCCAGACCGACGTGCTGGCGCTCCTGCTGCAAGGCAAACCGAACAAGATCATCGCCCGCGAACTGGGCGTGTCGGTCGAGACGATCAAGGACCACGTCGCCGCGGTGCTGAAGGCGCTGGGCGTCAGCTCGCGCACACAGGCTGTGCTGGCCGTCGGTCAGATGGTCCAGCGGCAACCGAACGCCGCGTTCACCACCTTCCGCTGACGATCGCTGAAGCCAGGGCTTGCGCCCGCGCTCAAGGAACAACGCCGGGCTCGCCCCGGCGTTTCGCATGGTCGACGCTCAGGTGGGCGAGTAGGCCAGCCGCACGTAGATCGGCGCAAAGGCTTCCGCCTGCGTGATCTCGACCAGGCGCTCCCGCGCCAGCTCGAGCATCGCGATGAAGGACACGACGACCACCTGCGTGCCCTTGTCCAGCTCGAACAGGTCTTCGAATTCCACGAAACGCTGCCCCTGCAGCCGGCGCAGCAGGTGCGACATGTACTCGCGCACCGACAGATGCTCGCGCGAGATCTTGTGGTGCTGGTTGAGCTTGGCGCGGCGCATCAGGTCCGACCAGGCGGCGCGCAGGTCGTCGACGTGGACATCCGGCAACCGCGGCGCCAGCGACTGCTCGATGTGGATCTGCGCCCGCAGGAAGTCGCGCCCCAGCACCGGCATCTGGTCCAGCCGCATCGCGGCCTGCTTCATCTGCTCATACTCCAGCAGCCGGCGGACCAGTTCCGCGCGCGGATCTTCGGGCTCGCCGCCGTCGTCGGTCTTCTTGGGCGGCAGCAGCATCCGCGACTTGATCTCGATCAACATCGCGGCCATCAGCAGGTACTCGCTGGCCAGCTCGAGGTTGTGCTTGCGCAGCTGCTCGACGTAGCTCAGGTACTGCCGCGTCACCTCGGCCAGCGGGATGTCGAGGATGTTGAAGTTCTGCTTGCGGATCAGGTACAGCAGCAGGTCCAGCGGCCCCTGGAACGCCTCCAGGAACACCTCCAGCGCATCCGGCGGGATGTAGAGGTCCTGCGGCATGGCGAACAGCGGTTCGCCGTACAGCCGAGCCACGGCGACATGGTCGACCGCTTCAGGCGTGGAAGCGTCGCCGCCCTGATCCGCCGGAGGATCCGGCAGCGTCAGGGCGGTGTCGCGATGGTCGTCAGCGTTGCTCACGCAGGGAACGACGGGCGGGCGGCGAGGTCGGCAGGACCGGCGGCGTCAGATCACTCGGACTTGGTCTGGTAGACGTAGGCCTGCTGCGACACGCGCGCGTCGTTGTAGCCGGCCTGCGCCTGGCGGTCCTGCTCGCGGTCCCACAGCAGGGCGCGGCCGGCGCGCTGTTCGGCTTCCAGCGTCGGCTTCTTGGCCTTCAGCTCGTTGATGAACTGCGTGGCTTCGGATTCGTATTTCTTCCAGAACAGCGGCATGGTCGTCTCTTGATCGAATGTTCGAAAACTGGGGTGGATTCTAGGCGGTCGGTGTCGGCGGAGCCTGGGCTCAGCGCACACGCATGCCGGGTTGGGCGCCGGGGAAGGGTTCGAGCACGAAGATGCCCGGGTTCGCCTTCTCGTCCGCGTGGCTGGCGGCCAGCACCATGCCTTCGGAGATGCCGAATTTCATCTTGCGCGGCGCGAGGTTGGCGACCATCACGGTGAGCTTGCCCTCGAGCTGCTCCGGCCGATAGGCGCTGCGGATGCCGCTGAACACGTTGCGCAGGCGGCCTTCGCCGACGTCCAGCGTCAGGCGCAACAGCTTGTCCGAGCCGTCGACCAGTTCGGCCTTCACGATCTTGGCGATGCGCAGGTCGACCTTGGCGAAGTCGTCGATCTTGATCTCGGGCGCGAGCTCCTCGCCGCCAGGCACGACCTTGGGCGGCGCGGGCGGTTCGAACAGCGCTTCCAGCAGCTTCGGATCGACGCGCTGCATCAGGTGCTCGTAGCCGCCGATCTTGTGCGCGCCCAACGCGCGGTCGGCGTCGACGAAGGTCATCGGCGCGACCTGCAGGAAGGCCTCGACCTTCGCGACCAGCGCCGGCAGCACCGGCTTCAGGTAGATCGACAGCAGGCGGAAGGCCTCGATGCAGACGGTGCAGACGTCCTGCAGCACCTGGTCCTTGCCTTCGAGCTTGGCCAGGTCCCAGGGCTTGTTCTGGTCCACGTACTCGTTGACGCGGTCGGCCAGCAGCATGATCTCGCGCAGCGCCTTGCCGAACTCCCGGGTCTCGTACAGCTCGACGATCGTTCCCTTGTGCGCGCGCAGGCCGTCCAGCAGCGCGCGGCCCTCGACGCCCACGTCGGCCGACAGCTGGCCGCCGAAACGCTTGGACAGGAAACCCGCCGCGCGGCTGGCGATGTTGATGTACTTGCCGACCAGGTCCGAGTTGACGCGGGCGACGAAGTCCTCGGGGTTGAAGTCGACGTCCTCGACCCTGCTGTTGAGCTTGGCGGCGAGGTAGTAGCGCAGCCACTCCGGGTTCATGCCCAGTGACAGGTACTTCAGCGGATCCAGGCCGGTGCCGCGGCTCTTGGACATCTTCTCGCCGCCGTTGACGGTCAGGAAGCCGTGCACGAACACGTGGTTGGGCGTCTTGCGGCCGCTGAAGTGCAGCATCGCCGGCCAGAACAGGGTGTGGAAGTAGGTGATGTCCTTGCCGATGAAATGGATCTGCTCGGTGGACTCGTCCTTCACGAACGCGTCGAAGTCGCGGCCGGTCTTGCCGAAGTAGTTCTTCAGCGAGGCGAGGTAGCCGATCGGCGCGTCCAGCCAGACGTAGAAGTACTTGCCCGGCGCGTCGGGGATCTCGATCCCGAAGTAGGGCGCGTCGCGGCTGATGTCCCAGTCGCCCAGGCCGCCGTTGCCGTCCTCGTCCTTGGTGAACCACTCCTTGATCTTGTTGAGCACTTCCGGCTGCAGGCGGCCGGGCGCCTGCGTCCACTGCTCGAGGAACTCGACGCAGCGCGGGTCGGACAGCTTGAAGAAGTAGTGCTCCGAGCTCTTCATCACCGGCGTCGCGCCGGTCAGCACCGAGAACGGGTTCTTCAGCTCGGTCGGCGTGTAGACCGCGCCGCAGACCTCGCAGGAGTCGCCGTACTGGTCCTTCGCGCCGCACTTCGGGCACTCGCCCTTGATGAAGCGGTCGGGCAGGAACATCGATTTCTGCGGATCGAAGAACTGCTCGATGGTCTTCACCGAGATCAGCTCGTTGGCGCGCAGCGAGCGGTAGATCTCCTTGGACAGCTCGTGGTTCTCCGCGCCGTCGGTGGAGTGCCAGTTGTCGAAGCTGATGTGGAAGCCGTCCAGGTACTGCTGGCGGCCCGACGCGATGTCGGCGACGAACTGCTGCGGGCTCTTCCCGGCCTTCTCGGCCGCGATCATGATCGGCGCGCCGTGGGCGTCGTCGGCACAGACGAAGTGCACTTCGCTGCCCTGCATCCGCTGGAAGCGCACCCAGATGTCGGCCTGGGTGTACTCCATGATGTGGCCAATGTGGAAATTCGCATTGGCGTACGGGAGGGCGGTGGTGACGAAGAGCTTGCGGGTCATGGCGCTTTTCAGGGCTGCGGGGGGCCCCGGGGAACTCCCGGGGAACCGACCATTTTAGGCGCCGGAAACCGGCGCCGGGCGCGCCGCGTAACGCTGGGCCAGCCACGAGCACAGGATCAGCTGCAGCTGGTGATAGAACATGATCGGCAGGACGATCACGCCGACCGCCGGATGCGCGCCGAACAGCAGCTTGGCCATCGGCACGCCGGAGGCCAGCGTCTTCTTCGAGCCGCAGAACACCGCGGCGATCTCGTCCTCGACCGACAGGCCCATCGCGCGTGACGCCAGGCGGCTCAGCACGATCACCGCGGCCAGGAACAGCGCCGCGCCCAGGGCGGCCTTGACCAGCAGCTCCGCGCCGTGGTCGCGCCACAGGCCCGAGGCCACCGAGTCGCTGAAGGCCGACAGCACCAGCAGGATGATCACCCAGCGGTCGATCAGCGTGATGCGCGACTTGTAGCGCGTGTAGAAGCCCAGCAGCAGCGGGCGCAGCAGCTGGCCGGCCACGAGCGGAAGCAGCAGCAGCTGGGTGAGTTTCCAGACCGCCTCGCCGAAGGGCAGGGTGGCGCCGCTGGTGCCGGCCATCAGCGCGACCAGCAGCGGCGTCAGCACGATGCCCAGCAGACTGGAGACGCTGGCGTTGAAGATCGCGGCCGGCACGTTGCCCTTGGCCAGCACCGTCATCGCGACCGACGACGAGATCGTCGACGGCAGCGCGCAGAGGTAGGCGAAGCCCAGGGCCAGGTCTTGCGGCAGCCAGCGGCCGAACAGGGCGCTGAAGCCCCACCACAGCAGCGGGAAGAGCGCGTAGGTGCTGAGCTGCACCAGCACGTGGACCTTCCACTTGAGCGCGCCGTCGCGCAGCGCGGCGGCGGACAGTCCCAGCCCGGTCAGGAAGAACACCAGCGCCACGCCCCAGTTGCTGACCACCTCCAGCCGCAGCAGGCCGCCGCTGCGGCCGAGGTCGGGCCAGAAACTGGCCAGCGCCACCGCGCCAACCAGCGCCAGCAGAAACCATTCCTTGCGGAACCAGGACCGGATACCCATCGCCAACCTTTCGCCGGCGCGGGGCCGGCACGTCACAACCATCGGGAGAAACAGGAAAAACAGGAGAAACAGGGACGAGGCCGGAACTCTATCGGGCCCGTGACTTGCCCACCTGTCATTGGCCTTGCCGCGCCTTGATTTCTCCGTCCGGGGAAACGCTGGTCGCCCCGGATGTCGGATTCGTGACGCGTGCTGGTGCGTTCATGACGACATACGCACGCTTGGGCGAACCGGCGATCGGCAGATCTGACCGTATTTGTAACGGACGACGGGTCTGCAACGGGTTCGTGGCATGGCTCAGACACCCTCCGGCATCCCGCTGAAGAGGTAGATGACCTCGTCCGGCGGTTCAAGGAGTGACGCTAAATGCTTGATTTCAAAGACCCCGGAAAGCTATCCACCGAGACTGTGGATAACTGTGTGGGAAACCTGCCGGGGATTGCTCTAAACCCTTGATCGACGGACCCCCGAGGTTCCGTGCCTCATTTCCGGGCAAGCGAAATCGCGCTATATGAATCAATGACTTGGCGGCGTCCCGGGAAAACGAGCAGCTGCGATGCAGCAGCGGGGTGCGGGAGACCGGTGGAGCGGCTGAATGGGGATAAGTCAAGCCCCGCATCCTCGAATTTTGGGTTGACAACCCTCCGATGACACCGGAAGAGGCGACCGGACGGTAGCGCTGTCTTCCCTCCGGACGGAGGATCTATCCCCCGCTCCTGTGGACAAGCATGTGTGTCACCTGGCGATCACGCTTGCAAGTGCTTGTCACGAGCGGTATTCCGGTGGTTTGCTCGAAAATGAGGCAATCCTCGACCGATCCACGAGCGATCCGCGACCGGTTCATGACGATGCGCGGGCGCGACATGACAAGCCCGCGACAGGGGCCTGATGGCTTTCGGGGGCGCGCGGGCTGGGCAGGCCCCTAAAGGGAGGCCTTCGCGCACCGCTAAAATCCGCGACTTTGCAAACGCATTCCTCATTTCTTTCATGACGCAGGCAGTGGCGGGCAATTCATCCGGGCGATCGTCCGCCGGCAAGACGCC
Source organism: Roseateles sp. (assembly GCF_036486225.1). GTDB lineage: Bacteria > Pseudomonadota > Gammaproteobacteria > Burkholderiales > Burkholderiaceae_C > Roseateles. The sequence goes on from NZ_DASVNZ010000162.1 coordinate 44,727, forward strand.
GGAACTTTTTGAACTGAAGAGCGCCTCGCTGAGCCTGCTCGCTTTCGTCCTGAAGACGGCCGATCCGGCCGCGCTCGACGCGGAGCTCCAGGCCAAGCTGGGCGAGACGCCCGACGCGTTCCACCACGATCCGCTGCTGCTGGACCTGAGTCAGCTGCCGGCGGCCGTGTCGGCGGACGATGCCGCGGATGGGGCCGGGTCGACGGGGCAGGGCGGGGAACCGATTCCGCCCGCCGACGGTCAGGGCCAATTGAGCCTGGAAGCCGAGGCGCCCGCCGTCGTCGACACCCTCGAACCCGTTGCCCGCGTGGACATCGCCGCCGTGCTGCCGCTGCTGCGTCGTCACCGGCTGCAGCCGGTGGGCGTGATCGGCGCGAACGCGGCGGAACTCGCGCAGGCGGCCGAACTGGGTCTGGCCGAGGCGCCCGACCAGCCGGTGCGTGCCGAACGCGATGCACGTGAACCGCGCGAACCGCGCGTCGAAAAGGTCGTCCAGCAGGTCATCAAGGAAGTCATCGTCGAGCGTCCGGTGGAAGTGCCGGTGCCGACGGAGGCCAAGACCGTCTACGTCGACAAGCCGCTGCGCTCCGGCCAGCAGGTCTACGCCAAGGGCGCCGACCTCGTGGTGCTGGCGGCGGTGAACCACGGCGCCGAAGTCATCGCCGACGGCAGCATCCATGTCTACGCGCCGCTGCGCGGCAAGGCGATCGCGGGCGCGCGCGGCAACACGGACGCGCGCATCTTCGCGCAGCAGCTCGAGGCCGAGCTGATCGCCATCGCCGGCATCTACCGCACCAGCGAAAACCCGCTGCCGGACAACGTGCGCGGCAAGGCCGCGCAGGTCCGCCTGGACGGCGAAAAACTGCTGATGGAGCCGCTGGGCGTCTGAGCCCGCGGATCCTCCCAACCAGACACTCTGAAAAAGGACCTAGCCCCATGACCAAGATCGTTGTGGTGACTTCCGGCAAGGGCGGCGTCGGCAAGACCACCACCAGTGCCAGCTTTGCCACCGGCCTCGCGATGCGCGGCTACAAGACCGCGGTCATCGACTTCGACGTCGGCCTGCGCAACCTCGACCTGATCATGGGCTGCGAGCGCCGCGTCGTGTACGACCTGATCAACGTCATCAACGACGAGATCAAGCTCAGCCAGGCGCTGATCAAGGACAAGCAGCTGGACAAGCTGTTCATCCTGGCCGCCTCGCAGACGCGCGACAAGGACGCGCTGAAGCAGGAAGGCGTCGAGCGTGTGCTGGAAGAACTCAAGGCGATGGAGTTCGACTTCATCGTCTGCGACTCGCCGGCCGGCATCGAGACGGGCGCGCTGATGGCCATGCACTACGCCGACGAGGCGCTGGTCGTGACCAACCCCGAGGTCTCCTCGGTGCGCGACAGCGACCGCATCCTGGGCATGCTCAACAGCAAGACCAAACGCGCGATCGAAGGCAAGGAGCCCGTCAAGGAGCACCTGCTGATCACGCGCTACAACCCCAACCGGGTCGAGGGCGGACAGATGCTGTCGCTCGAGGACATCCACGAGATCCTGCGCACGCCGCTGATCGGCGTGATCCCGGAAAGCGAAGTGGTGCTGCAGGCGTCCAACCAGGGTCTGCCGGCGATCCACATGAAGGGAACGGATGTTGCCGAGGCCTACGCCGACGTCATCGCCCGCTTCCTGGGCGAGGACAAGCCGATGCGTTTCGTCGAGGCCGTGAAGCCGGGCTTCTTCAAGCGTCTGTTCAGCCGCTGACACCCGAGGGAGAGACCATGGGATTCATGTCCTTCTTCCTGGGCGAGAAGAAAAGCACCGCCAGCGTCGCCAAGGAGCGCCTGCAGCTGATCCTCGCCCATGAACGCAACGGTCGTGGCGCGAGCCCCGACTACCTGCCGCAACTGCAGCGCGAGCTGCTCGCGGTCATCTCGAAGTACGTCTCCATCAACCCGGACGACATCAAGGTCCACATGGAACGCCAGGACGACCTCGAAGTCCTGGAGGTCAAGATCGAGTTGCCGGAAGGCCGCAAGCTCTGACCCCACCGCACCCACTCCCCGCACTCCGCCTCTGAGTAGTCCTCGATCCGGAGGCTGCGGGCGCCGGGGGGCCGGCCGCGAGG
>NZ_DASVNZ010000165.1:0-4856 GCF_036486225.1 Roseateles sp.
GAGGCGCTGCGGATCATCGCCCGCATCTCGTCGCCGAAATCGTGACCCAGCCACGCCCGCGTCCACACCGCGCGCGCGGCCTGCTCGATGGCCTGCACCGCCGGCCCGCCGACGCTGACGGCGAAGTCCAGCCGCGGCATCTCGGTGCGCCCGTGGTGCAGGTCCACGCGATCGTCGATCACGTTGATGCCGCCGACGAATCCCACGCGGCCGTCGACCACGCAGAGCTTCTGATGCAGACGCCGCAGCTGCCCGGGATGCAGCCAGTTCCACCAGCGGTCGATCGGACGGAACACCGCCAGCGCGACCGGCGCGCCCTCGAGCTGCGCCCGCAGCCACGCCAGGCTGCCCTTGGAGCCGAAGCCGTCGACGACCACCCTCACCCTCACGCCGCGCAACGCCGCGCGCTTCAAGGCCTCGACGGTCGCGGCGCCGGCCTCGTCGTCATGGAAGATGTAGGTCGCGAGCCAGACCTCGTGCTCGGCCTGGTCGATCGCCTCGATCTGCGCCGGGAACAGCGCGTCGCCGCCGCACAGCAGCCGCACCGCATTGCCGCCGGTGAAGCTGGGCTGGGACCCGAGGGTCCACGGGAAGAGGGGTTCCGGCGTCCGCTTCAAGTCAGCACGAGCTCGGCGAGCAGCGGCAGGTGGTCGGACATGCGGGCCCAGGCCGGGCCGCGCGGCACTTTCATGTCGACGCAGCGCAGGCCGCGTGTGTAGATGCGATCCAGCGCGAACACCGGCACCCGCGACGGGAAGGTCGGCAGCGAACGCTTCGCGCCGGGCAGCATCGCCCGGCTCAGGCCGGTCGTCCGCATGGACTCTTCCAGCCGCTCGCCCCAGTCGTTGAAGTCACCCGCCACCACGAGCGGCGCGCCGTGCGGCACATGCTCCTCGATGAAGGCCGCGAGTTTCTGGATCTGCCTCACCCGGCTGCCGTGGATCAGCCCCAGGTGCGCGACGACCGCATGCACCTCGGTGCCCTGCCAGCGCACCGGCACGTGCAGCAGACCGCGCTGCTCGAAGCGGTGGTCCGACACGTCGTGGTGGCCGATATCTCCCAGCGGATACCGCGACAGCAGCGCGTTGCCGTGCTCGCCGTGGCGCGTGACCGCGTTGGTCCGATAGGCCACCTCGTAGCCTTCCGGCGCGAGGAATTCCGCCTGGCCCTGCTCCGGCCAGCCGAACCAGCTGCGGTCGAACTGGCGCGCCTCGCGGTGGTGGAACAGCCGGACCTCTTGAAGGAACACCAGGTCCGCGTCCAGCGCCTGCACCCCCATGCCGAGGTTGTGGATCTCCAGGCGCTTACCCAGGCCCATGCCGCGCACGCCCTTGTGGATGTTGTAGGTCGCCACGCGCAGGCGTCCCACGCTGTCGGCCGGCGAGGTGTCCGTGGTCGCCGAATTGGCCAGGGCCGCATGGCGGGGCGTGCGGCGGATCATGGCGCGGTCCTTTCGTGGCGCGCCCGCTGGGCGGGCAGCTGCAGGATGGCTTCCGCGTTGGACGGCGAGAAGCACAGGTCCGCCGCCTCGCGCCACGGCAGCCAGCGGAACGCGAGGTGTTCGCGCGGCGCCAGCGTCACCGCGGTGCCCGCCGGCACCGTCAGGCCGAAGACGTGTTCGGTGTTGCGCGTCACACCCGGCGCATAGCGGTGGCGCCAGACCGGATAGATGTCGTAGACGTTGGCCAGCGCCCAGTCGTCCAGCGCTTCCGGGGCCAGGTCTTGCGCGCGGATGCCGGTCTCCTCGAGCACCTCGCGCCGCGCGGTGTCGGCCAGGGGTTCGTCCAGCGTGTCCTTGGAGCCGGTCACGCACTGCCAGAAACCGGGCCGGTCGGCGCGTTCCAGCATCAGCACGTCCAGCGCGTCGGTGTGGATCACCACCAGCACGGATTCGGGGATCTTGTAGGCGCGCGCGGACAGCTCGGCGGAGGCCGTCTGGGCATCGGCCGGGAGCGGGGTGGCGGCGGGGGCGAGAGGCACTTCGCTCATAGCGGACAGCATATCCCAGGGTCATGGCACGGCCGGCGTGTGCCGGGCCCGGCACGCAGCCGACATGGACTCCCACACGCGCGACAAACAGCCGACACGAACGGGCGCATCGCGGCGCCCGACACGCCGGCCGACCGCGCGGGCAACGCTTGTTCACAGTCGAAGAACAACGGCGTCGGCAGATGTGCGGCAGGAAATATAGAAAGTTTGTAGAGCCGCCGCGCCCTGCCGGTCATGAGGGCATCCGCCGTGCCGCCCCCCCGGAAGAATGGCTTCCGTCGCCATCAACACCCACAACCACCAGGAGGGGTCATGACCACCGTCAACACCACCAACGGCACCGGCGCTCCGCTGGTCGCCTCCCGTCAACTCGTGAACCGCCCCAGCGGCAGCTTCGAGATCAACGCCCGGGAGTACGGCACCGTCGCCGCCGGCGCGATCGGCCTGGCACAGGCCGCCTACCAGGGCGGCGAAAACGCCGTCAGCAGCGTCGTGCACTGGAGCGAGGAAGGCCTGCAGGCGCTGGAAGACGGCGCCAAGGACCTGGGCCACGCGATCTCGACCGGCCTGTCCGAGGTGAAGGAATTCGCTGGCGACGTGAAGGACGCCGTCGCCAGCGGCACCAGCACGGTGATGAAGGAAGCCGGCGATCTCGGCAGCACCGTCGGCGGCTACCTCGCCGCGGGCGCCGTCGCCGGCAAGGCGCTGATCGACGAGATCCTCTGACCATGCGCGCCGCCGCCTTCGTCGCGATGCTGCCGCTGGCCGGCTGCTCGCTGCTGAGCCCCATGCCCAGCATCGAGCTGGCCAAGGCCACGGCCGGCATGGCAACGGTCGCGATCGGCCAGGGGCCGACGCGCGCGACGCAGACGGTGTTCCACGACGCAGCGCTGCCGGAGCGCGTCTGCATCGAATACAACCGTTCGCTCGCGCTGCCCGAGTTCGTCCCGGCGCTGATCGCCGCACTGCGCGAGCACGAGGTCCAGGCCCGCGTCTTCGAAGCCGGCGTGCGCCCCGGCGACGAGGCCTGCCCCGCCTGGGTGCACTACCAGGGCCTGCAGCAGTGGGACAGGCCGCCGCTGTCGGACCAGCTCCGGCCCTACCTCGCGCAGGCGACCCTGAGCCTGCACGACGCCGGCGGTCGCCTGATGGCCGCCAGCAGCTACCGCAGCGACGACGCGACGCTGGGCCTGGGCAAATGGGCCAGCACGCGCAACAAGCTCGAGCCGGTGGTGCGGGCGCTGCTCACGGGCTTCGAGGGCTGAGCCCGGAACAACGCGGAACAAGCGCGGAACAAGCGCGGAACAAACGCGGAACAACGCAGAACAACGACCACATCGACGAGGGATTCATGTTCAACGTTTCCATGGCCGCGCGACGCGGCGGACTGCTGCTGCTCGTGTCCGGGGGCGCGCTCCTGAGCGCCTGCGCCTCGAACGAAGCGCTGGTGCAAGGCCCGGTGCAGGTGATGCCGGCGCCTGACGGCGCCTACGTCGAGCGCGTCAACAACGGCGCCATCTATCAACCCGGCATGGCCGCGGCCTCGCTCTTCACCACCGAGCGACGCGCGCGCCAGGTCGGCGATTCGCTCAAGGTCGCGATCAGCGAGTCGCTCAGCGCCATGCAGAAGAGCAAGACCGACACCAGCCGCGACAACAAGCTCGCGGTCAAGGGGCCGGGCGGCTCCAGCAACGTCGGCATCGTCGACCGGCTGCTCAAGGCCGACGCCACCGCCGCGGGCAGCGACTCGTACAAGGGCAGCGGCGACACGGAGGCCAGCGGCAGCCTCAGCGGCCAGATGGCCGTGTCGGTGATCAACGTGCTGCCCAACGGCCACCTCGTCGTCGCCGGGGAACGCAGCATCGCGATGAACGGCGGGCTGCAGACGCTGCGCTTCTCGGGCGTGGTCAATCCGCAGGACATCCGCACCGGCAACCAGGTCCAGTCGGCGGACGTCGTCAACGCGCGCATGGAAATCGCCGGCAAGGGCGAGGTGTCCGAGGCCGCCCGGCGCAGCTGGCTGCAGCGCGTGCTGACGTCCAGTCTGGCGATCTGGTGAGCGATCCCTGGGGATCCGTGTCGACTCAGGCGAGTCGCGCGGCGAGCCGTCGCGCGAGTTCGAGAGCCTCCGACAGATCCGGGTCCGCGACATCGCCGGAAGCGCTCGACAGCCGTTCCAGCACGGCCACCAAGGCGCGCGCCTGCGCCCCCGGTTCAACCGCGTCCGACGCGGCGGCGCCTGTCTCGGCGGCGGGCAGTTGAGCGATCAGCCGCTGCAGCCAGCCGGCGAGCCGCTCGGCGCGGCTGCGGTCCGCGCGCGACCAGACCGCCCCTTCCGGGCGCTCCAGCACCAGCTCGCCGACGACCGCGCCTGACGCATGGCGCAAGGTCAGCGTCTGGGACGACCGCCCCGCACGCGCTGCAGCGCCGATGAGCGCGGGCGCGCCGCCCGCGGTCCAGCGCAGGTCCAGGGCCGTCAACGCCAGGGCTTCCAGCAGACGCGGCCGCGCCTGCTGCCATTGCGATTCGACGTCGGCGACGGTCGCCACGGCGGCACCGGATCGTCCCAGCGTCAGCAGCAGGCCTTCCGCACCGTGCGGGTCCGTGTCGAAGCGCGCGAGCTGCTCCAGCCGCGCCGGCAGCTCGGTCTGTCCGAGCGTCGCCTCCAACCGCTGTCGCTGCTGCTGGTGGTACCAGCTCGGCCCGAGCTGTTCCTGCTCCGCCATCAGTTGGCCCAGCCGGCCGTGCGCCGCCGCCTGCAGGGAGCGCGACTGGATCTCCTCGCCCAGCGCGAGCGCCTGCTGGGCGGGCGGCACGGCCTCCGTGCCGCGGCGCAGCTCGCTGATCAGCAGCAGGGTCTGCGCCTG
>NZ_DASVNZ010000173.1:0-1965 GCF_036486225.1 Roseateles sp.
GCGCCGAGGACGGCCCGGAGGCCGCCGGCGCGCCGGGCGCGGTCGGAGTGGAATCGCTCATTGCACGCGGGTGGTGTTCGCCTTGACCGCGGCCTTGCCGAGGTTGGTCGCGATGATCTTGTTCACCTGCTCGTCGGCGGCCTTCTCCTGGACGTCGAAGATCGCCGTCTGCAGGCGCGGCGCGCTGGCGCCGGTCGCGGCGGCCAGCATCGCGCCGCCCTGGTCACGGATGTCGATCTGCACGTCCATCGACAGGCCCACGCGCAGCGGGTGCTCCTGCACTTCCTTGGGGTCCAGCGCGATGCGCACCGGCACGCGCTGCACGACCTTGATCCAGTTGCCGGTGGTGTTCTGCGCCGGCAGCAGCGCGAACGCCGCGCCCGTGCCCGCACCCAGGCCCTGCACCGTGCCGTGGTACTCGGTCTTCTTGCCGTAGACGTCCGCTTCCAGCGTCGCCTTCTGGCCGATGCGCAGCTTGGCCAGCTGGCTTTCCTTGAAGTTGGCGTCGACCCAGACCTGCTGCAGCCCGACCACCGCCATCAGCGGCGAACCGGCCGCGACGCGCTGGCCCAGTTGCACCGAGCGGCGCGCGACCCAGCCGTCCACCGGCGCGATCAGCTCGGCGCGCTGCAGCGCCAGGTAGCTCTCGCGCAGGCGCGCGGCGGCGCGCAGCACGTTCGGGTGTTCCTCGACCTTGACGCCGTCGGTCAGCACCTGGTTGGAGGCCAGCTGATCCTTCGCGGCCTGCAGCGCCGACTGCGCGGCGGCGGCCTGCGCGCGGGCCGAGGTCAGTTGCGATTGCGCGTGCTCCAGCTCTTCCTTGCCGACGGCGCCGGTGGCGACCAGCGGCTGGCGGCGGGCGACGTCGGACTGCAGGCGGTCCAGATCGACGGTGACGCGCTTGAGGTCGGCCTCGCGGACCTTGACCTGCGCCTCGAAGCCGCTGTTGTTCGCATACAGCGTGCGGACCTCGCGGACCGTCTGCGCCAACTGCGCCTGCGCCTGCTCCAGCGCGACGCGGGCGTCGACCGGATCCAGGCTCACCAGCTTCTGGCCGGCCTTCACGAAGTCGGTGTCGTCGGCGTAGACCGCGCGCACCGTGCCGCCGACCAGCGGCGTGATCTGCACGACGTTGGCCTGCACGTAGGCGTTGTCGGTGGACTCGTAGCGGCTGCCGACGATCCATTCGTAGGCGGCGTAGCCCAGGCCCGCCACGATGACGACGGCGGCGATGGCCGTCAGGCCCTTCTTGCGGGTGCCGTTCTTGGCGGGAGCTTGCGTGTTGTTCGGGGGCGTTGCGCTCATGGTGTGCTCTTCGGGATTCTTGTGATTCGGGAGGCGATGTCGGCTGCGATGTCAGCTGCGATCGGCGGATGCCGTCGTCTGCGTCTCGCCTCGCGCGGGCTCGGCGTAGCCGCCGCCCAGCGCGCGCATCAGGTTGATCTGCGCATCGACGGTCAGCGCCTGCAGGTCGATCTGGCCGCGCTGCTGCAGCAGTTGGTTCTGCTGCGCGTTCAGCACCGCGATGCGGCCGGTCAGGCCGGCGCGATGGCGCTGGTCGGCCAGCGTGGCCTGGCTGTCGGCGTTGGCCACGAGCGCGTCCTGCTGCGTGCGTTGCTGGCGCAACGATTCGAGCGTCGTGTACTGGTCGCTGGCGTCGCGCACGGCGTCCAGCACCGCGGCGTTGTAGCTCGCGATCGCGGCGTCCTGCTCGGCGGCACTGCCGCGCAGGTTGGCGCGCAGACGGCCGCTGTCGAACAGCGGCAGGTGCAGCGCCGGCCCCGCGCCGTACTGGCGGCTGCCGCTCTTGAACAGCTCATCCAGCCCGATCGCGTTCAGGCCGACGAAGGCCGTCAGGCTCACGCTCGGATAGAACTGCGCGCGGGCGACGCGGATGTCCTGCGCCGTCGCCTCGACCCGGGCGCGCGCGGCGGCCAGGTCCGGGCGGCGGCCCAGCAGGTCCAG
>NZ_DASVNZ010000187.1:0-9459 GCF_036486225.1 Roseateles sp.
GTCAGCTGGGAGGGGGAGGCGCCGTCGATCCGGACGTCCACCGCCAGGCGGTCGACGGCACCGTTGAACTGCAGCGGCAAGCGCCAGATCGGCGCGGTGCCGGCTCCGGCGCTCTCCAGCGATTCGCGGATCTCCAGCACCACGCGACGCGTGCCACCTGCGGGCAGCGGATAGACCTGCAGCTTGTAGAAGTTGCCCTCGGTCACCTCGAGCAGGGCCGGATCGACGCGATTGCGGATGGTGTCTTCGTAGACCTGGCGGCCCTTGGCTTTCTCGACCGGCACGGCGCGGCGCAGCACGCCGTTGATGTCGAGCGAGAAACCGGTGACCGTCTGGCCGCCGTTGAGCGGGAACTGGAGCTCTCCGGAGAGCACCCTGGCGTTGGGGTTGAACAGCGTGAGCTCGACGCGGGAGACCGCGGAACTGCCGCTGATGCGGCCCTGCACCGACACCTGCTGCAGCCGGATCGGCGTGCTGGCGTCGGCGGCCTGGATCGAGATCCAGCGCACCGGCGGCGGAAGCGGGGGCGGCTTGATCGAGGGGGGCGGCGGCGGCATGACCGGCGACAGCGCCATCACGGCGCTCGCGCCCAGCAGCAGGGCCAAGGCCGCGACGGCGCGGCTCAGCGCGCCGGTCCTGCGGCGCGATCGGTCATTCGGCATGCGATGTCTCCCTCGAGGGGCGCCGGTCTGTCGCCCGCGCCCTGAACGCCATGTTGCCAGCGGCTCAAGCCGCCGGCGCCACCGGGTTTCCCTCGGTTCCGGGAGGAACGCGAGCCCGGGTCTCGCGGTTGACGAGGTCCCCGGGATCGCGGGGTCAGGCCATGCCTTGATGCCTCAGCAGCGCGTCGATCTGCGGCTCGCGGCCTCGGAAGGCCTTGAAATTGTCCATCGCGTCCCGCACGCTGCCCATGGACAGGATCTCGTCGAGGTAGCGCCGGCCCGTCGCCGGGTTGAACACGCCTTCCTCCTCGAACGCGCTCCAGCAGTCGGCCGAGAGGACTTCCGCCCACTTGTAGCTGTAGTAGCCCGCCGCATACCCGCCGGCGAAGATGTGCGAGAAGCTGTGCTGGAAGCGGTTGAAGGCGGGCGGCGGCAGCACCGACACCTCGTCGCGCACCTCGGCCAGCAGCTCCTGCACGCGCGTCTCCGAACCCGGCTCCGCATGCAGCCGCATGTCGAAGAGCGAGAACTCGATCTGGCGCAGCGTCTGCAGGCCGGCCTGGAAGTTCTTCGCCGCCAGCATCTTGTCGAACAGCGCGCGCGGCAGCGGCTCGCCGGTGTCCACATGCGCGGACAGCTGCTGGATGACTTCCCACTCCCAGCAGAAGTTCTCCATGAACTGGCTCGGCAGCTCGACCGCGTCCCACTCGACGCCGGAGATGCCCGACACGCCCAGTTCCGCCACCCGGGTCAGCAGGTGGTGCAGGCCGTGACCGCATTCGTGGAAGAGCGTCGTGACGTCGTCGTGCGTCAGCAGCGCGGGCTTGCCGTCCGCGCCTTGCGGGAAGTTGCACACCAGGTGCGCGACGGGGATCTGCTCGGCGCCGGTGCCCGCCAGGTCCGGCCGCGCCCAGCGGCTGCGCACCTCGTCCATCCACGCGCCGGGCCGCTTGCCGTTGCGCGCGTACAGGTCCAGGTAGACCTGTCCGATCAAGCGGCCATCGCGGCGCAGTTCGCAGAACTGCACCGACTCGTGCCACACCGAGGCCTTCGCCGGCACCAGCTGCACGCCGAACAGGCGGTCGACGATGCGGAACAGGCCGTCCAGCACATGCGGCAGGGTCAGGTATTGCCGCACCTCCTGGTCGGAGAAGGCGTAGCGCGCTTCCTTCAGCTTCTCGGACACGAACGGCAGGTCCCAGGCCTGCAACTCGTCCATGCGCAACGCCGCCTTGGCGAAATCGCGCAGCTCGTCGAGATCGCGCTGCGCATAGGGGCGGGCGCGACCGGCCAGGTCGCGCAGGAATTCCAGCACCTGCGCGGGCGAGGTCGCCATCTTCGGCACCAGCGAGGCCTCGGCGAAGCTGGCGAAGCCCAGCAGCCGTGCCTCCTCCTGGCGCAGCATCAGCAGTTCCTGCATCAGCGGGCCGTTGTCCCACTCCGGCTTGTCGCCGAGCTCGCTGGCCCGCGTCACGTAGGCGCGGTACAGGCGCTCGCGCAGCGCGCGGTCTTCGGCGTACTGCATCACCGGCATGTAGACGGGGAAGTGCAGCGTGAGCTTGTGCGTGTCGGGATCGGTGTTGCCGTCCTTCTCCGCCGCGGCACGGGCGTTGGCGATCACGTCCGCCGGCACGCCCTTCAGTTCGGAGGCTTTCGCGAGGTGGCTCCAGCCGTCGGTCGCGTCCATCACGTGTTCGGAGAAGGCCTGGCCGAGTTCGGCGCTGCGTTCCTGGATCTTCGCGAAGCGCTCCTTGGCCTCTCCCTGCAGTTCGGCGCCAGACAGGACGAAATCGCGCATGGCGTGCTTGAGCAGCTGCGCGCGCTCGGGCGTCAGGCCGGGCAATGCGGCGATCGCCTTGTATTTGGCGTAGAGCGCCTCGTTGGCGCCGAGCGCGGTGTAGAACTCGGTGACCGCGGGCAGCATCGCGTTGTAGGCCTCGCGCAGCGCCGGGGTGTTGGCGACCGCGTTCAGATGGCCCACGGCGCCCCAGGCGGTGCCCAGGCGCTCGGACGCGACGTTGAGCGTGCGGGACAGGAAGTCGTAGTCGGCGGGGGCCTCGGACGCCGTGACCTGGTCGAGGGCCTTCTGGGCCTCGGTCAGCAGATCGGCGATGGCAGGCTGGATGTGCGAGGGGTCGATCGCGGCGAAGTCGGGCAACGACGCGGTCGAGAGCAAGGGGTTCGCGGCGGCGGGCGCGGCGGCGGCGGTGTCGGTCATGCAGGCCTCGTGAATCTGTCGAAATGCCGGGACAGTGTCTCAGCGTTTCGCGCGCGTCAGCGCGGGAGCTTTCTATCGTGGGGGCGGCGTCCGGGCTATCAAGCCGGGCCGGCCGCGCACGAGACCTGCATTCTCCGCTTCAGAACGTCTCCCAGTCGCCGTCGTCGGCCGCTGGCGCGGACCGGGGTGGCGGCGAGGCGACCGCGGCCGCAGTCGTGGGTTTTGGCGAGGGTGAGGGCGACGGCGACGGCATGGGCTTGGGGGCCGCGAGCGTCGGAGGAGCAGGGGACTTGGGCGCACCCTTGGCCGCCGGCTTCGTCGTGGCCGCCGACGGGCTGGATGGCGAGGCCTTCAACGACGAGGAAGACGAGGAAGGGGAGGAAGGCGGGGCGACAGCCGCCGGCTTTGCCGGCTTGGCGGTCCTGGCGACCGGCGCCATCCCCTCCGCACCCAGCCGGAAGACCGACACGATCTCGGTCAGCCGGTGCGCCTGGTCCTTCAGGCTCTCCGCGGCGGCGGCAGATTCCTCGACCAGCGCCGCGTTCTGCTGCGTCATCCGGTCCAGCTGGACGACGGCATCGTTGACCTGCGCGATGCCGCTGCTCTGCTCGGTCGACGCGGCGGTGATCTCGCCGATGATGTCGGTCACCCGCTGCACGCTGCCCACGATGTCGTTCATCGACTCGCCCGCCGCCCGCACCAGCCGCGAACCGGCCTCGACGCTGGTCACGCTGGCGCCGATCAGCGTCTTGATCTCCTTGGCCGCCTCAGCGCTGCGCTGCGCCAGCGATCGCACCTCGCTCGCGACGACCGCGAAGCCGCGGCCCTGCTCCCCGGCGCGCGCGGCCTCGACCGCCGCATTCAGCGCCAGGATGTTGGTCTGGAAGGCGATCCCGTCGATCGTGCCGATGATGTCGTTGATCTTCTTGGAGCTGGCGTTGATCTCGTCCATCGTCGAGACCACCTGGCCGACGACCTCGCCGCCGCGCGCCGCCGCGCTGGAAGCGCTCGACGCCAGCTGGTTGGCCGTCTGCGCCGCGTCGGCGGTCTGGCGCACCGTCGCGGTCAGTTCCTCCATCGAGGACGCCGCCTGCTGCAGGTTGGACGCTGTCTCTTCCGTGCGCTGCGACAGGTCCTGCGAGCCGATCGCGATCTCGCTCGAGGCGGTCGTGATGGAGTTGCTCGCCGACCGCACGTCCAGCAGGATGCGCTGGATCTTCTCGGCGAACAGGTTGAACGAGGACGCGATCCGGCCGACCTCGTCGCGGCCCCCCGCGGGCAGGCGCTGTGTCAGGTCGCCGTCGCCGGCGCTGATGTCGTCGAGTGCGGCGCGCACGCGGTCCACGCCGCGCAGCATCGCGCTGATCGTGCCGGTCATCGCCAGCGCCGCGATCGCCATCATGATCAGCGCCGTGATCACCGCGGTGCGCAGCAGCGCGCTCAGGGAGGCGAGGGCCTCGTCCTTCTTCGCCGCGACGAAGAGCTGCCAGTCGGTGTCCGCGATCGGCGTGCCGCTGACCAGGAAGGTGTCGCCGCCGACGGTCGCCTCCACCCAGCCCGCGGCCGGATCGAGCGCCGTCGCCAGCGCCTGCGGCGTCAACTGCTCGGAGACGGCGGTGGCGTCCTTCAGTGCCAGCTTGGCGTCGGGGTGCGCGACGATCTTCCCGTCCTTGGACATCAGGAACGCGAAGCCGCCCGGCGTCGGCTTGATCGCCTGGACCGTCGCGACGACGTCGTCCAGGAAGACGTCCGTGGCGATGACGGCCTTGGTGGCGCCGCCGCTCTTGTCCGCCGCGGCGAAGGTGACCACCAGCCGGCCCTTGGAGGCGTCCATGTAGGGCGCCGTCAGCACGGTGCCTGACGCGGAGGCTGCACCGGTGTACCAGGGTCGCCCGGTGGGGTCGTAATCGGCCGGCAGGTTCTGCGGGGTGTTGAAGACGATCTTCTTGTCGGCGAAGCCGACGTAGGCGGCTTCCAGTCGCCCGGATTTCGCCGCCTGCTGCAGCAGCGGCACCGGATCGGCGGCCGCGACGGCCGGCTGCAGGGAGGCGACGATGTCGCGCTGCGACCGGACCCACTGCCGGATCGCGTCGGAGCGCGCCGCGGCCAGTTCATCCAGGGATTGGGAGACCTGCTGACGGGTATGCCCCCGCACGGTCACGTAGTTGGCGACGGTGATCGCCAGCAAGGTCAGGGCGACGATGCCGACGCCCAGCGCGATCAGCCGGGTCTTGATCGAGTCGAACATGAACGGGCTCCTTGGCTGCTGCCGGCGCCGGGCACTACGCTCTCTGGCGCCATCCCCCCACGTACCACGCTCTCTCTTCACGCGCCGTCACGGCGCGGACCGACCAGAAAAAACGCCCGGGCGGGCCGGGCGTCTTGTCGTTCGATCAGGCCATCGTGACCGCGTCCATCAGTCCCATGTCCGCGCTGGACATCAGGCCCTCGATGTCGATCAGGATCAGCATGCGCTCGGCGACAGCGCCGATGCCCATGATGAAGCTGGTGTTGACGGTGCTGGCGCTGAGTTCCGGCGCCGGACGGATGACGTCGCGGTTCAGTTCCAGCACGTCGGACACCGAGTCCACCACCGCGCCGACGACGCGGTTCTTGACGTTCAGCACGATGACGACGGTGAAGCTGTTGTATTCGGCCGTGGCGCAGCCGAGCTTCAGGCGCAGGTCGACGATCGGCACGATCACGCCGCGCAGGTTCACGACGCCCTTGATGAAGTCGGGCGCGTTGGCGATGCGGGTCGGCTGCTCGTAGGAACGGATCTCCTGGACCTTCAGGATGTCGATGCCGTATTCCTCCTGACCCAGGCGGAAGGTCAGGTATTCACCGCTGGCGGGCGCGGCGTTCGCGGCGCCTTGCGGGACCAGCGCGCCGGAGTTCGCTTGCACGACTTGCGTGCCGGTTTGTTGGACGATTTCCATGTGTTGACCTCGTGCGGCTGATTAGAAGGTTTCCCAGTCGCCGTCGTCGGCGGTGGTGGCCGGGACTGCCGGCTTGGGAGTGAACGGTGCGGGCGCGGCCTTGGGCGAGGCCGCGGGCTTGACGACGGCCGGCTTGGCCGCCGTCGTGGTGGTGGTCTTTGCTGCCGACGTGGCGGCTGGTTTGACGTTGGACGTGCTCTTCACGACCTTGGCGCCCGTCGTCTTGGCCGTCGCGGTCTTGACCGGCGTCTTGCCGGCCGGCTTGACCGATGTCGTCGTCGGGTGAGCGGACGGGGCCGGCTTCGAAGCGGTGTCCGACTTGGCGGTGAATGCGGTCGTCGACAGCGCTGGTGCCTGGCCCGACACGCGGAAGCGATCGACCACGCCGCCCAGGCGTTCGGCCTGGTCCTTCAGACTTTCCGCGGCGGCGGCGGACTGCTCGACCAACGCGGCATTCTGCTGCGTCATCTGGTCGAGGTTGCTGACGCCCTGGGTGACCTGGCTGATGCCGTCGCTCTGCTCGCTGGACGCGGCGGTGATCTCGCCAATGATGTCCGTCACGCGCTGCACGCTGGAGACGATGTCGCTCATCGAGCTGCCGGCTTCCTGCACCAGGCGCGAGCCGGTCTCGACGCGCTCGACGCTGGCGCCGATCAAGGTCTTGATCTCGCGGGCGGCCTCGGCGCTGCGCTGGGCCAGGGAGCGGACCTCGCCGGCCACGACTGCGAAGCCGCGGCCCTGCTCGCCGGCGCGCGCGGCTTCCACGGCGGCATTCAGCGCCAGGATGTTGGTCTGGAACGCGATGCCGTCGATGGTGCCGATGATGTCGCTGATGCGCTTGGAGCTGGCGTTGATCTCGTCCATCGTCGAGACCACCTGGCTCACCACTTCGCCGCCCTTGGCCGCCGCGCCGGACGCGGAGGAGGCCAGCTGGTTGGCGGTGCGGGCCGAGTCGGCGGTCTGCTTGACGGTGCCGGTCAGTTGCACCAGCGAGGAGGCGGCTTCCTGCAGGTTGGACGCGGTCTGCTCGGTGCGGCTGGACAGGTCCTGGTTGCCGGTGGCGATCTCGACCGACGCCGTGCGGATCGAATCGGCCGCCGTGCGCAACTGGCCGACCATCGACTGCAGTGCCTCCTGCATGTGGTGCAGCGAGCGCATCAGCTTGGACGCCTCGTCGACGCCTTCGACCGGCTTCATTGTGCGCGACAGGTCGCCTTCGGCGATCGCGGCGGCCAGGGCTTCGGCGTCGGCCAGCGGCGCGCAGATCGTCTGCATGTTGAGCAGCGTCAGCGGCACCACGACGATCGCGGCGAACACCAGCACCAGGCCGAAGGTCCACAGCACGCCGCCTTGCGTTTTCTCGATGCCGACGCGCATGTCTTCGGCTTGCACCTGCATGCGCTTCTCGACCTCGTCGAGCTGCTTCTCGGCTTGCGCGACCTGATCCTTGGCCGGACCCAGCAGCCGGTCGGCGACCGCGGCATGGTCATAGGCGCCGGCTTCGAGCTGGGTGACCACGTTGGAAGCCTTCTGTGCGTAGGTCTCCAGAGACGCCTTGATCTGCGCCAGCGTGGCCTTGTCGTCGTCCGGGCTGAGCGCCGACACGGCGTCGAGGTGCTCCGCCGCCGCCTTGCGGGCGGCGTCCCATGCGGCGTGGGCGGTCTTCACCACCTCGGGCTTCTCGTAGTTGATGATCATGTCCTTCTCGTAGCGACGGATCTCTCCCATCGCGCCGTGAAGGCTGCCTACGCGCTGGCCGCGCGCCGCGGATTTTTCGAGGAACTCCTGGGTCTGGCCGCGCATCGACTGCATGCCGAACAGGCCGACGCTACCCACGACCATCAGCAGCGCCAGCACGATGCCGATCGCGCCGATCATGCGGGTCCGGATGCTGAATTGACGCATCAACGCGCTGAAATTCATGTCTACCTCTTATGCGTTGGGCGCCGGCCTGTCGGCCGACGTCCGCCCTGATTCAAAAACGTCCGGGAATCTCAATGACGCGAGCGGCGCACCAGGCTGCCCACGTCCAGGATCAGCGCCACGCGGCCGTCGCCCATGATGGTCGCGCCCGAGACGTCTGTCACCTTGCGGTAGTTCGCCTCCAGGTTCTTGACGACGACCTGCTGCTGGCCGAGCAGCTCGTCCACCAGCATCGCGACACGGCCGCCTTCGGCCTCGACCACGACCATGATGGAGCTGACATGCTCGAAGTCGAAGCGGGGGACGTTGAAGACCTGCTCGAGTTCAACCACCGGCATGTATTCGTCGCGGACCTCGACCACGCGGCCGGAACCGCCGACGGTCTTGATGGTGTCGGACTGGACCTGGAAGGACTCGACCACCGACGACAGCGGGAGGATGTACACCTCTTCGCCGACGCCCACGCTCATGCCGTCCATGATGGCCAGCGTCAGCGGCAGGCGGACCGAGACCTTCATGCCGTAGCCTTCGGCGGAGTCGATCTCCACCGTGCCGCCCAGCGAGGTGATGTTCTTCTTCACCACGTCCATGCCGACGCCGCGGCCGGAGACGTCGGTGACCTGGTCCGCGGTCGAGAAGCCCGGCGCGAAGATCAGGCCCCAGACTTCCTGGTCGGTCATGGTGTCCGGCGCGTCGATGCCCTTTTCGCGGGCCTTGCGGATCAGCTTCTCGCGATTCAGGCCGCGGCCGTCGTCGCGCACTTCGATGACGATGGAGCCGCCCTGGTGGGAGGCGACCAGCGTGATCGTGCCCTGTTCGGGCTTGCCCTTGGCGACGCGGTCGGCGGGCGACTCGATGCCGTGATCGCAGCTGTTGCGCACCAGGTGGGTCAAGGGGTCGGTGATCTTCTCGACCAGGCCCTTGTCCAGTTCCGTGGCTTCACCCTGCGTGACGAGCTCGACCTTCTTGCCGAGCTTGGCCGCCAGGTCGCGCAGCATGCGCGGGAAACGGTTGAACACGACCGACATCGGAATCATGCGGATCGACATGACCGATTCCTGCAGGTCGCGCGTGTTGCGCTCCAGGTCGGCCAGGCCGGAGGCCAACTGCTGGTACAGGCCCGGGTCCAGGTTGCGGCTGTTCTGCGCCAGCATCGCCTGCGTGATGACAAGTTCGCCGACCAGGTTGATCAACTGGTCGACCTTCTCGACGGAAACGCGCAGCGTGGACTGGTCCGGACTCGCGCCGCCGGCGCGCGGGGCGACCTCGGTACGCGCGGGCGCTGCCGGCTTGGCCGTGGGCACCGGCACGCTGGCCTTGGGCGCTTCGGCCTTGGCTTCGGCGGCGGTCGCTTCGGGCACGCCGGGGGCGTCGTCGAAGAAGCCGTAGCCGGGGTCCTCGTCCTTCTTGGTTTCTACCGGAGCGCCGGGGGCGCCTTCATGGAAGCCGAAACCTTCGCTCAGCGGCAGCAGCTTGACCTGCTCGCGCGAGACGTGGAAGGTGAACAAGTCCAGCAGATCGTTGTCGGTGCTGCTCGTCAGCACCTTGAAGCGGCGCATGCCGTCGGCGGAGATGCCGCCGTCCAGCGGCTCGATCGTGCCGAGGTCGGTGATTTCCTTGAACAGCTCGACGAGGTTGTCGGCCAGCGTCAGGTCGGTCAGCGGGCCGACCTGCAGTTCCAGCAGGCGGGCGCCGGGCTTGGCGGGCGCGGCCGGCG
>NZ_DASVNZ010000211.1:0-3497 GCF_036486225.1 Roseateles sp.
TACGGCCGGACCGGAACTGAGGGTTTCCGCTCCCACCGACGACCAGAATCACAATCTGGGACTCATTCCAAGGCTCCCACGGGTGGCTCCGCGCAAGACCCGACCCCTTCGGTGACAGCTTGTGACCACAATCCCCCCAGAGGGTGTGGCGGATCATGTTCAGGTCGGTGATGCCCCCATCGACCACCTGCGGAAGCGCTGACACAATCTCCTCCAAAATTCTGAGAGGGAGAGAGAGCATGTCCGTTTCCACGGAAGACCGTTTCGCGCCGCCCGAGGCGCACGTGGCCGATGTCGTCGCGCCGGCGTCGGACGAGGTCCTGGCCGGACGTGGCACCCGCTTCGTCGCGGCGCTGCTGGACGCCCTGATCCTCTGGACGCTCATGACCGTGGTCATGAAGCTGGTCCCGGTGCTGGGCGAACTCGCCTCGATGCGCGGCGACCGCATGTCGCTGATGGCCTGGAACCTGCCCGCGGTGCTCGTGGGCCTGCCGCTTTTCCTGATCGTGCAGAGCTGGCTCCTGGTGAAGCGGGGGCAGACGCTCGGCAAGATGATCTGCAAGCTGCGCATCGTGAGGTCCGACGGCTCCGCGCCGGACGCCTGGCGCCTGCTGGGCCTGCGTTACGGGATCGGCTTCCTCATGAACAGCTTCGCGTTGACCTCTCTGGTCTATGGCCTGATCGACGCCCTGCTGATCTTCCGTGAGTCGCGCAAGTGCCTGCATGACACGATCGCCGACACCAAGGTGATCAAGCTCTGAGCTCGCATCCCGCCGCGCCCGCGCCTCGCATCGACACGCTGGCGCTGGCCGAGACCCCGGAGGGCATCGTCCTGTCCCTGCGGCCCGCCGGGCTGGTGGCGCGGACCATGGCCTTCCTGCTCGACCTGTTCATCCGGCTGATCCTGGACCTCGTGCTGTTGATGACCCTGGGCGGCCTGGGCGGCATGGGCTACGGGCTGATACTGATCGGCCTGTTCCTGGTGGAGTGGCTGTACCCGATCGCCTTCGAACTGGGCCGCTCCGGCGCCACGCCCGGCAAGCAGGCGCTGGGTCTGCGGGTGGTGATGGACACCGGGCTGCCGGTCACGCCGGCGGCCTCGGTGACCCGCAACCTGCTGCGCGTGGCGGATTTCCTGCCGCTGGCCTACGCCTTCGGCATCGTGACGATGCTGCTGAACCGCGACAGCAAGCGCCTGGGCGACCTGGCCGCCGGCACGCTCGTGGTCCACATCCAGCCCGTGGTCCTGCACGACGCGCCGCCCGCGGCCCCCAGCCTGGCCCCGGCGCGCCCGCTGAGCCAGCGCGAACAGGCCGCCATCCGGTCCTGGGCCGGTCGCGCGAAACGCCTGACCCCGGAGCGCTTCGAGGAACTCGCGACGCTCGCCGTCCCCGTGCTGCCGCCGGAAGTCGCGGGCGAGCCCAGACGCAGCGCGTCCGAGCGGCTGCTCGGCGTCGCGCAATGGCTGATGGGGAAGCGGTGAGGTGAGATGAGATGAGCCCCCTGCACTTCGAGGCGACCTACGGCCCGCTGTGGGAGGCCTTCGCCGCCGAGATCGCGCGCGCCAAGCTGGGCAAGGGCGTGGACGGCGCGCTGCTCGCGTCGCAGTACCGACGCGTCTGCGAACACCTGGCGCTGGCCCAGTCGCGCGCCTATCCGATCCACCTCGTGGCGCGGCTGGAGACGCTCACGCAGGAGGCGCATCAACTGATCTACCGCCGCCAGGACTACGGCCTGCGGCAGCTGTCGCGTCTGCTGCGCATCGATCTGCCCCGCGCCGTGCGCGCGCAGGGGCGCTACGTGCTGGCGGCGCTGCTCCTGTTCGCGGTGCCGCTGGCCGCGGCCTTCCTGCTCGCGTGGTCGGGCCCGGATTTCGCGCTGCGCATGCTCGACGCGACCCAGCTGCGGCAGTACGAGGCGATGTACGGCGACGGCAAGCACGTGCTCGGCCGCCTGCGCGAGGCCGGCGACGACTGGCAGATGTTCGGCATGTACATCTTCCACAACGTGGGCATCGGCTTCCGATGCTTCGGCGCCGGCATCCTGGCGGGCGTGGGCAGCGCCTTCGCGCTGCTCTACAACGGCCTCGTGATCGGGGCCGTGGCCGGGCACCTGACCCGCGTCGGCCTGGGCCACAACTTCTGGCCCTTCGTGGCCACGCATTCGGCCTTCGAGCTGACCGGCATCGTGCTGTGCGGCGCGGCCGGGCTGCGCATGGGACTGGGCTGGCTGGCGCCAGGACGGCTGAGCCGGCTCGAGGCGCTGGCCGCCTCCGCGCGCGCCGCCGTGCCCGTCGTCTACGCGGCCTTCTTCCTGCTGCTGGTGGCCGCGGCTTTCGAGGCCTTCTGGTCCTCCGCGGTCTGGATCGCGCCGGGCGTCAAGTACGGCGTCGCGGCGGTGTGCTGGTGTCTGGTGATCGCGTGGCTCGGGCTGATGGGTCGGGAGACGCGCCGGGAGACGCGCCGGGAGTCGGGCCGGGAGTCGGGCCGCGAAACCGGTCGCGAAACCGGTCGCGAAACCGTCGGGGAGCGCACGCATGCGGGTTGACGGCCTGGCCATCGTCCTGCGCCCGCGCAGCCAGAGCGAAGCCTGCGACCTGGGGCTGGCGCTGGTGCGTTCGCAGGCGGCGTCGATCTGGCGCTGCTTCGCGCCGGTGCTGCTGGCCGTCGCGGTGCTCGCGATGTGCACGGTGGACCTGGGTGGCTCGGTGCCCATCCTGATCCTGTTCTGGCTCAAGCCCTGGCTGGACCGCAGCCTGCTGTTCGTGATGTCGCGCGCCGTCTTCGGCGAGGCGACGCGCTGGACCGACCTGTGGCGCGCGCGCCGCCAGGTCTTCGGCGGACAGTTCCTGCGCACGCTGCTCTGGCGTCGCTTCTCGCCGTGGCGCGCCTACACGCAGCCGATCGAACAGCTCGAAGGTCAGCGCGGCGGCGCGCGGCGCAAGCGCGCCAAGCTGATGCTCCATGACAACCGCGGCGCGGCGGTCGCCTTGCAGACGGCCTTTGCCCATGCGGAGGCGGTGCTGGGCTACGCCCTGATTGCGCTGCTGTGGTGGTTCACGCCGGAGAACCGCAGCGACGGCGTGCTGGACTGGTTCTTCCGCCCGGAGGCCCACGAGGCCGGACGCCTGGGCTTCGACATCGCGGCGGCGTCGGCCTACGCGCTGGTGGTGCTGTTCCTGGAGCCGTTCTATGTGGCGGCGGGATTCGCCATGTACCTGAACCGGCGCGTGGTCCTCGAGGCCTGGGACATCGAGCAGGAGTTCCGCCGTGCGTTCACGTGACCTGCTGCTGGCGGCCATGATCCTGGCGTGTGCGGGCCTGCGGGCGCAGCCGGTGTCGGCTCCAGCTGCGGAACCGGCCACGGCATCGAGCGCCTCGTCGGGCGCGGTGCCCGCGCCGGTGAAGGTCGCCGCCTCCGCGATCGATGCCGAGTCCGTGCGCATCGCCGAGGAGGCAGTGCGCGCCGACCCGCTGTGGGCCGGCCAGGAGAAGACC
>NZ_DASVNZ010000250.1:0-15616 GCF_036486225.1 Roseateles sp.
CATGAAAAAACGGCCCCGAAGGGCCGTTGTGTGGTGCGGTGCGAAGGCTCAGCGCTTCGCGAGACGCTGCCAGGTCTCGATGACCGAGTCCGGGTTCAGGGACAGCGAGGCAATGCCCTCGGCCGCCAGCCATTCGGCAAAGTCCGGATGGTCGCTGGGACCCTGGCCGCAGATGCCGATGTACTTGCCCGTGGCTCGGCAGGCAGCAATGGCACGCGAGATCAAGGCCTTGACCGCCGGATCGCGTTCGTCGAAGTCACCCGACAAGAGCTCCAGGCCGGAGTCGCGGTCCAGACCCAGCGTGAGCTGCGTCAGGTCGTTGGAGCCGATCGACATGCCGTCGAAGTGCTCCAGGAACTGCTCGGCCAGGATGGCGTTGCTCGGGACCTCGCACATCATGATGACGCGCAGGCCGTCCTGGCCGCCGTTGGCCGCACGCTTGAGACCGCGCTCGGCCAGCATCGCGACGACCTTCTCCGCCTGCTTCACCGTGCGCACGAAGGGCACCATGATCTCGACGTTGGTCAGGCCCATGTCGTTGCGCACGCGCTTGAGCGCCTCGCATTCCATCGCGAACGCATCCTGGAACTCGCCCGAGATGTAGCGCGACGCACCGCGGAAGCCCAGCATCGGGTTCTCTTCGTCCGGCTCGTAGCGCGAGCCGCCGATCAGCTTGCGGTACTCGTTGCTCTTGAAGTCGGACAGACGCACGATGACCGGCTGCGGCCAGAAGGCCGCGGCGATCGTGGCGATGCCCTCGGCCAGCTTGTCGACGTAGAAGGCGCGCGGCGAGGCATGACCGCGGGCCACCGACTCGACCGCCTTCTTCAGGTCGTTGTCGATGTTCGGATAGTCCAGGATCGCCTTCGGGTGGACGCCAATGTTGTTGTTGATGATGAACTCGAGCCGCGCCAGGCCGACGCCGCTGTTGGGCATCTGCGAGAAGTTGAAGGCCAGCTGCGGGTTGCCGACGTTCATCATGATCTTCACCGGGCTGTAAGGCATCTCGCCGCGGTGGACTTCGCTGACTTCGGTCTCGAGCAGGCCGTCGTAGATGAAGCCGGTGTCGCCCTCGGAGCAGACCACCGTCACCAGTTGGCCGTCCTTGAGCTTGTCGGTGGCGTCGCCGCAACCGACCACCGCCGGGATGCCGAGCTCACGCGCAATGATCGCCGCGTGGCAGGTGCGGCCGCCGCGGTTGGTCACGATGGCGCTGGCGCGCTTCATGACCGGCTCCCAGTTCGGGTCGGTCATGTCGGTGACCAGCACGTCGCCGGGCTGCACACGTTCCATCTCGGCCACGCTGTCGACCAGGCGCACCGGGCCCGTGCCGATCTTCTGACCGATCGCGCGGCCTTCGGCCAGCACGGTGCCGGAGCCCTTGAGCTTGAAGCGCTGCTCGACCTGGCCTTCGGCCTGGCTCTTCACCGTCTCCGGACGCGCCTGCAGGATGTAGAGCTGGCCGTCCTTGCCGTCCTTGCCCCATTCGATGTCCATCGGGCGGCCGTAATGCTGCTCGATGATCACGGCGTATTTCGCCAGCTGGACGACGTCCTCGTCGGTCAGCGAGTAGCGGTTGCGCTGCTCGACCTCGACGTCGACGGTCTTGACCAGCTTGCCGCTCGCCGCCTTCTCCTCGGGCGTCGAGAAGGTCATCTGGATCAGCTTGGAGCCCAGGTTGCGGCGGATCAGCGCGAACTTGCCGCGTTGCAGCGCCGGCTTGTGGACGTAGAACTCGTCGGGATTGACAGCGCCCTGCACCACCGTCTCGCCCAGGCCGTAGCTGGAGGTGATGAAGACGACGTCCTTGAAGCCGGACTCGGTGTCGATGGTGAACATGACGCCGGCGGCGCCGAGGTCGGAGCGCACCATGCGCTGCACGCCGGCGGACAGGGCCACGTCGCTGTGCGCGAAGCCCTTGTGGACGCGGTAGCTGATCGCGCGGTCGTTGTAGAGCGACGCGAAGACTTCCTTCATCTTGTGCAGCACGTCCTCGATGCCGACGACGTTCAGGAAGGTCTCCTGCTGGCCGGCGAAGGAGGCGTCGGGCAGGTCTTCCGCGGTCGCGGAGGAACGCACGGCGAAGGAGGCGTCCGGATTGTCCGCGGTCAGGGCGGCGAAGGAGGCGCGGATCGAAGCTTCCAGATCGGCCGGGAACGGCTGCGCTTCCAGCCAGCCGCGGATCTCGGCACCGGCCGCGGCCAGTGCACGGACGTCGTCGGTGTTGAGGTCGGCCAGGCGCTTCTGGATGCGGATGTCCAGGCCTTCATGCCTGAGGAAGTCGCGGAAGGCGTGCGCCGTGGTGGCGAAGCCACCGGGCACGCGCACGCCGGTTTCGGCCAGCTGCGAGATCATTTCGCCGAGCGAGGCGTTCTTGCCGCCCACCGACTCGACGTCGGTCATCCTCAGTTTCTCGAAGGGTACGACCAGGGCGGTCGCCTCGAAGCGTGCATCAGACATGGGAAAACTCCGTGATGTTGAGAAACCGGGGCTCCCCGCGCACTCCCGAGCAGGCCGATCCGGTCGGCGGCTTCGAGGGAGACAGGCATGAGGCGGCGCACGACAGGTGTTGTCGATTCTTGTGGGCGGCGCGAAGCGGCGTTCATGCGGCGTTCAATGCGATGGGCAGGGGCAAGTTGCGGACGATTCTAGTGGGTCGCCGATCTATGATGTAAGCCCCCGTTCGGGGCCGGGCCGAGGCGGAACAACGGCTGAACTTCCCGCTTCGGCATGTGGCATGCCCGATCCGGCGAAGGCTCCCGGACCCCCTCGCGGTTCGGTTCCGGCACGATTCAAAGGCCCCCATGACCCAGCACACCGTCTTCTTCGTTTCGGATGGCACCGGCATCACCGCCGAAACCTTCGGTAACTCCATCCTGGCGCAGTTCCCGGTGAAGGCCCGTCACGTGCGCCGCCCGTTCATCGACAGCGGCGAGAAGGCCCACCAGCTGGTCCAGGAGATCAACGAGACCGGCGAGCGCGAAGGCGTGCGCCCCATCGTGTTCGCGACGCTGGTGAACCGCGAGGTGCTCAACGTGGTGCGTCAGGAGTGTCAAGGCCTCGTGATGGACATGTTCGGCACCTTCATCGCACCGCTGGAGGATGAGTTCCGGACCAAGTCCAGCCATCGCGTGGGCCGTTTCTCCGACGTCGCCAAGAGCCAGGAGTACCACGACCGGATCGAGGCCATCAATTTCTCGCTGGCACACGACGACGGGCAGTCGGCGCGCAACCTCGACTCGGCCGACGTGATCCTGGTCGGGGTCAGCCGTTGCGGCAAGACGCCGACCTCGCTCTACCTGGCGATGCAGCACGGCATCAAGGCCGCCAACTACCCGCTGATCCCCGAGGATTTCGATCGCGGCCACCTGCCCTCGCTGCTGGTCCCGCACAAGAAGAAGTGCTTCGGCCTGACGATCGATCCGGAGCGCCTGGCGCAGGTCCGCAACGAGCGCCGCCCCGGCAGCAAGTACGCCGACCTCATGAACTGCCATTACGAGGTCCGCGAGGCCGAGACGATGATGAAGAAGGCCGGCATCAACTGGCTGTCGTCGACGCACAAGTCGATCGAGGAGATCGCGACAACGATCCTTCGCGACATCCGTCCTGACCGCCTCATGTATTGAGCCCTCTCGCGACCGATGCCGGCGAGCGCGCTCGCCCTGGTCGTCGCGGCCGCTTTGATCCACGCGCTGTGGAACTTCGCCGCCAAGAAGGCCCAGGGCAACCATCACTTCTCCTGCATGACCGCGCTGGGCATCAGCCTGCTGTGGTTGCCGGCGGCGCTCGTCGCCGGCTTCGACGAGTTGCCCGACTGGGGCTGGCAGGCGTGGACCGCCGTGATCGCCAGCGCGATCGTGCACCTCGCCTACTTCAACGCGCTGCTGGCCGGCTACCGCGCCGCGGACATGACGGTGGTCTACCCGGTCGCGCGCGGCAGCGGGCCGCTGCTGTCGTCGCTGGTCGCCGTGGTGCTGCTGGGCGAGCAGCTCGGGTTGGGCGGCGGACTCGGTCTCGCGGGCGTGGTCGGCGGAATCCTGCTGATGGCGGCGGGACCGACGTTCTTCGCCAAGGGCGCGAACCGCGATCCCGAACTGCATCGCAAGCGCAAGCTCGGCATCGCCTGGGGCGCGTTGACCGGCGCCACGATCGCGACCTACAGCGTCATCGACGGCTATGCGGTGAAGGTGCTGGCCCTGTCACCGATCCTCTACGAGTACTTCTGCAACGCGCTGCGCCTGCCGATGATCCTGCCGGCGGTGCTGCGCGACCGCGCCGGTTTCGTGCACGCCCTGCGCCGGCAGTGGAAACACGCGCTGGTCGTCATCGTCGGTGCGCCGACGGCCTACATCCTGGTGCTCTATGCGATGAAGCTCGCGCCGCTGTCGCGCGTCGCGCCGGCGCGGGAGCTGTCGATGCTGTTCGCCGCGCTGATCGGCGGGCAGCTGCTCGGTGAAGGCGAGCGTGGATGGCGCATCGCGGGCGCGGCGTTCATTGCGCTGGGAGTCGCGGCGCTTGCGATGGCGAAGTGATGCGCGGCTGACACGCTGAGCGCGTCAGACATCGCGCGTCAGACATCGCGCGTCAAACATCGCCCGTCAAGCATCCACTCAGACCAGCCTGCGTCGCGCCGACTCGTAGAGACAGATCGACGCGGCGCTCGCCACATTGAGCGATTCTTCGCCGCCCGGCTGCGGAATGCCGACGCGCAGCGCGCAGCGCTGCATCAGCGCCTCGGCGACGCCCTGCCCTTCGTGACCCATGACCCAGGCGCAGGGGTTCGGAAGGTCGGCCTCGTGCAGCAGGGCATCGGCATGCGAGCTCGTCGCCAGCAGCGGGACCTTCAAGGCGTCCAGGTCCTCGACGCTCAGCCCCTCCACCAGGTTCAGCCCGAAGTGCGCGCCCATGCCGGCGCGCAGCACCTTCGGCGACCACAGCGCCGCCGTGCCCTTCAGCGCCAGCACCTGACGGAAGCCCAAGGCCCCGGCGCTGCGCAGGATCGTGCCGACGTTGCCGGCATCCTGCAGGCGGTCCAGCACGACGGAATCGGCCTTCGCGTCGATGCGGGGCTGTGTCGGCAGCGTCAGCTCGAAGCCGATCTGCGCGGGAGACTCCAGCCCCGACACCGTCTTGAAGAGCTCGGGCGAAACGACCAGCACCTTGGGCGCCAGATCGGCGAGCGCGTGCATCGCCTCGTCCGCCGCGGCCACGTCCGTGATCAGCGCCAGCGACGGCTTCACGCCGCGCTGCACCGCCGCGCGCGCGAGGTGGTCCCCTTCGAGCCAGACGCCGCCCAGCTTGCGATAGGCGCCGCCGTCCTGCGCCAGCTTGCGCAGGCGCTGCAGGTTCGGGTTGTCTCGGGCGGTGATGGGCAACCAGCTCATGCGATGCGTTCTTCAGAAAGTTCCAGCGAACGCACCGGCGCGAAGCTCTGGCGATGCCACACCGTCGCGCCGTGCACGCGCAACGCGTCCAGGTGCTCGCGCGTGCCGTAGCCCTTGTGGTTGTCGAAGCCGTACTCCGGATGCTGCGCGTGCATCTGCAGGCAGAAGCGGTCGCGATGCACCTTGGCCAGGATGGACGCCGCCGAGATCGCCGGCACCAGCGCATCGCCCTTGACGATGGCCTCGGCCGGGATGCGCAGCACCGGCAGCCGGTTGCCGTCGACCTGCACGTGCGCGGGCTTGAGCCGCAGGCCCTCGACCGCGCGGCGCATCGCCAGCATCGTCGCCTGCAGGATGTTGATGCGGTCGATCTCCTCGACCGTCGCCTCCGCGATGCAGAAGCACAGCGCCTTGGCGCGGATCTCGTCGAACAGTTGCTCGCGCTTCTTCTCGCTGAGCACCTTCGAATCGTTCAGCCCCTTGATCGGGTTCTGGTCGTCGAGGATCACCGCCGCCGCGACCACGGGCCCCGCCAGCGGGCCTCGGCCCGCTTCGTCCACGCCGCACAGCAGACCCTCGCGGACCCATTCGAGGCCCAGTTGCGTCGGAAGCTCAGGCGCCGAGGATTTTCGCGATCGCATCGCCGGCCCTTTGCGCGGTGTTGCAGCGCAGCTGTTGGTGGATCTCGAGGAAGCGCTCGCGCAGCCGCTCCCGACGCGGCGCGTCGTCCAGCCAGGCCAGGCCCTCGCGCGCGATGCGCTCGCCGGTGCACTCGTCCTGCAGGCACTCGGGCACCAGCGTCTCACGTGCCAGCACGTTGGGCAGGCCCACCCACGGGAGCAGCGCCTTGCCCTTCATCCGCCACGCGTTGAACCAGTGCAGCTTGTAGGCGATCACCATCGGACGCTTCAGCAGCGCCGCTTCCAGCGTCGCGGTGCCGCTGGCGACCAGCGTCAGGTCGCAGGCCGCCAGCGCCTCCTGCGCGCGGCCGTCGACGAGCGTCATCGGCAGGCCCTGGCCGTGCTGCGCCATCAGCGCCTCGACCATGGGTCGCAGCCCCGGCGCGATCGGGATCACGAAGCGCAGCGCGGGCCGCGCCTGGTGCATGCGCCGGGCCGCGTCCAGCAGCGGCGGCCCGATGTAGTCCAGTTCACTGCGGCGGCTGCCGGGCAGGATGGCGACGAGCGTGTCGCCCTCCCCGAAGCCCAGGTCGCGTCGCGCGTCCTCGCGCGGCGGCTCGAACGGGATCTGGTCCGCCAGCGGGTGGCCGACGTAGGTCGACGGGATGCCGGCCTTCTCCAGGATCGCGGGTTCGAACGGGAACAGGCAGAGCACATGGTCCGCGCTGCGCTTGATTGTCTGCACGCGATCCGCGCGCCAGGCCCAGATCGACGGGCAGACGAAATGGACCGTCTTGATGCCGGCCTCGCGCAGCCGTTGCTCCAGGCCGAAGTTGAAGTCCGGCGCATCGACGCCGACGAAGACCGACGGCCGCTCGGCGATCAGCCGATCGCCGAGCTGGCGGCGGATCGCCAGCAGTTCGCGGATGTTCTTGATCGCGTCCCAGTAGCCGAAGATCGACAGCTTGTGGCTGGGCCACCAGGCGTCGAAGCCCTGCGTCTGCATCTTCGGGCCGCCGATGCCGGCCGAGCTCAGCTCAGGCCAGCGCGCCTTCAGGCCCTGCAGCAACAGGCTGGCGAGCAGATCTCCGGAGGCCTCGCCGGCCACCAGGCCCAGTCGAGGATCCGTGGAACTCATGTCGGTCGTCCGGGTCGATCAGCGGACGAGGCCGCGCTTGGCGCCCGCCAGGAAGTCCAGCATCGCCTGGATGTCGCGGACCGACTCCGCGTCCTGGCCTTGCTTGAGCGCCTCGATGTTGGCGACGGACTGCTCCAGCGTCGTCCCGTCGCGGAACAGCAGCTTGTGGATCTGGCGGATCACGCCGATGCGGTCGTTGCTGAAGCCGCGGCGGCGCAGGCCGGTCAGGTTGACCGCCCGCACGCCCAGCGGGTTGCCGTCGACCGTCATGTAGGGCGCGACGTCCTGCGCCACGTGGCCCTGGAAACCGATCATCGCGTGCGCGCCGACGTGCACGAACTGATGGACGCCCGTGAGGCCGCCGATCGTCGCCCAGTCGCCGACGTGCACGTGACCGGCCAGCGTCGCGTTGTTGGCCAGCACGCAGTGGTCGCCGACGATCACGTCATGCGCCAGATGCACGTAGGCCATGATCCAGTTGTCGGAGCCGACGCGCGTGACGCCCTGCTCCTTGAACGTGCCGGTGTTAAAGGTGCAGAACTCGCGGATCGTGTTGCGGTCGCCGATGACCAGCTCCGTCACTTCGCCGCCGTGGCTCATGTCCTGCGGCATCGCGCCGATGGACGCGAACTGGAAGATGACGTTGTCGCGGCCGATCGTGGTCTTGCCCTCGATCACGGTGTGCGGACCGACGCGGGTGCCCGCGCCGATGCGCACGTCGGGGCCGATCACCGCGTACGGGCCGACCTGGACGGTGTCGTCGAGCTGCGCCTGCGGGTCGATGATCGCGGTGGGATGGATGCGGGCCATGGGCGTCCGGATTCAGCGGCGGTTCAGCAGTCGAGCTTGCGCATCGTGCACATCAGGCCGGCCTCGGCCACGATGTCGTTGCCGACGAAGGCCTTGGCGCCGAACTTGTAGATGCTGGCCTTCGCGCGGTCCAGCGTGACCTCGAGGATCAGCTGGTCGCCCGGTTCGACCGGACGCTTGAAGCGCGCGTTGTCGATGCCGGCGAAGTAGACGACATGGTTCTCGTCCAGCGTGAAGTCGTAGCTCTCGACCGCCAGCAGCGTCGCGGCCTGCGCCAGCGCTTCCAGGATCAGCACGCCCGGCATCACCGGACGGTGCGGGAAATGGCCCTGGAAGAACGGCTCGTTGATGCTGACGTTCTTGATCGCGCGGATGCGCACGCCCTTCTCCACCTCCAGGACGCGGTCGACCAGCAGGATGGGGTAGCGGTGCGGCAGCTTCTCGAGGATGCCGTGGATGTCGATGCGGGTCTCAGTCATGTCGTCTTCTTTTCCAGGGCACGCACGCGCTGGCGCAGCTCATAGAGCCCGCGCAGGGCGGCGGCGTTCTTCTGCCACGATGCGGCGTCCTCGAAGGGCCACATGCCGGCGTAGGCGCCGGGCTTGTCGATGCTGTTGCTGATGTTGGCCGTCGGGCCGATCTGCACGCCGTCAGTGATGCGGATGTGTCCGTTGATCCGCGCCGCGCCGGCCACGATGCAATTCGCGCCGATCTCGGCGCTGCCGGCGATCGCCGTCGCGCCGGCGATCGCCGTGCCCTTGCCGATCTTCACGTTGTGCGCGATCTGGACCAGGTTGTCGATGATGACGCCGTCGGCGATCACCGTGTCGCCCAGCGCGCCGCGGTCCACGCAGGTGTTGGCGCCGATCTCGACGCCGTCGCCGATGCGCACCGCGCCGAGTTGCTCGATCTTGACCCACTCGACGCCGGGCGCGCCGTCCGAACGTCTGGTCGGCGCGAAGCCGAAGCCGTCCGCGCCGATGACCACGCCGCTGTGCAGCATCGAGCGTTCGCCGATCACGCAGTCGTGGCCGAACACCACATGCGGCGCCAGCCGCGTGTGCGCGCCGATGCGGGCGTCCTGCTCGACGATGGTGTGCGCGCCGATGCGCACGCCGTCACCCAGCACGGCGCCGGATTCGATCACCGCATGCGGGCCGACTTCGACGCCGCTGCCGATCACCGCGTCCGCCGCGACCGTGGCGGTCGGATGGATGGCCGGCGCGCTGCGCGGCTTGCGCATGTTCTCGGCCCACCATTGGGTCAGGCGCGCGAAGTAGAGGTAGGGATCCGGTGCCACGATGCAGCACGCGGTGGTGCCGGCGCCCTGGCGGGCCGCGGCGGCCTCCGCCAGCTTGGGCGACACGATCACGCAGGCCGCCTGCGTCGTCGCCAGCTGCGCTTCGTACTTGGGGTTCGACAGGAAGGAGATCGCGTCCGCGCCGGCCTCTTCCAGCGGCGCGATCGCACGGATCGCCGTCCCGGACGCACCAAGAAGATCGCCGCCCAAGGCGGCGATCAGATCGGAGACCAGAACCTGCTTCGTGGTCACTTCGGGCCTCACCTCTGACGTCACTTCTGACCGTTGAGCGCGTCGATCACCTTCTTCGTGATGTCCACGCGGGGGCTGGCATGAATCGCGTCCTGAACGATCAGATCGTACTTCTCCTGCTCGAAGATCTGCTTGATGACCTTGTTGGCCTTCTCGATCACGGCGGAGAGTTCCTCGTTCTTGCGCTGGGCGACGTCCTCGTTGAACTCGCGGCGCTTGCGCTGCAGGTCGCGGTCCTGCTCGATCAGCTCGCGCTGGCGGCGGCCGCGCTCGGCCTCGCTCAGGGCCGGACTGTCCTTGTCAAGCTTCTCGGCCGCGCCGCGCAGCTTGGTCTCCAGGTCCACCAGCGCCTTTTCGCGCCGGCTGAACTCGGCCTGCAGCTTCGTTTCCGCCGCCTTGGCCAAATTGGTTTCGCGCAGGATCCGCTCGCTGTTGACGTAGCCGATCTTGACTTCCTGGGCTTGCGCGCCCAGGGTCGCCGCGCCCGCCAGGAGGACGGTGGCGACGATCTGCGACAGCTTGCTCTTCATCAGAATGCAGTCCCGATCTGGAATTGGAATCGCTCGATTCTATCCGTGGGCTTCTTGCGGATCGGCGAGCCGTAGCTGAGCCGCAGCGGGCCCATCGGCGACAGCCAGCTGATACCCGCGCCAGCCGACGCGCGAACCTCACTGAAGCTGAGCTTCTCGTCCTGGCCCCACACGTTGCCCGCGTCCAGGAACGCGAACAGACGGAAGCTCTTGTCGTTGCCCGAACCCGGCACCGGCACGTAGAACTCGGTGTTCAGGTTGAACTTGCGATTGCCGCCGGTGTACGAACCGGTGACGTCGACCGGGCCCAGGGTGCCGGGCTCGAACACCCGCACCGATCCCAGGCCGCCGCCGTAGAAGTTCTTGAAGATCGGATACGGCCGGCCGCTCAGGCCCTTGCCGTAGGCGAATTCGCCGTTGATCATCAGCGAGAACTTGCGGCCCAGCGGGAAGAACTCCTGGTACTGCAGGTTGGCGATCGTGTAGCGCGAGTCGCCGACCGGGCTCAGTTCCAGGTTCACGCGCTTCATCGAGCCGGCGGTCGGCGTGATGACGGAGTCGCGGTTGTCCTTCTTCCAGCCGATCGTCAGCGGGATCGACATCGCCGACGCGCCGAACTGCTCGCGGAACAGCCAGTAGCTGTTGGGCAGGCCGGTCCGCGTCGTGATGCGCGTGGTTTCGTAGCCGATGCCGAAGAAGACGGTGTCGTCCTCGGAGAACGGCACGCCGAACTTGACCGAGCCGCCGTACGAGGCGAACTCGTATTCCTCGCCCAGGTTGTTGATCGGCTTGACGGTCCGGTAGAACACGTCGATCGCGCGGGACACGCCGTCGACGGTGAAGTACGGGTCCACCGTCGTGACGCCCAGCGCGCGGCCGGTGCTGGCGGTGTTCACCTGGATGCCCAGGTAGTTGCCGGAGCCGAACACGTTCTCCTGCGAGATCGAGCCCGACAGCGACAGCTTGCTCGCGCTCGAGTAGCCGGCGCCGATCTGGATGTTGCCGGTCGGGCGCTCGGTCACCGTCAGCGTGACGTCGACCTGGTCGGGCGAACCCGGGACCTCGGTCGTGTCGATGGTGACGTCCTTGAAGTAGCCCAGGCGCTCGACGCGGTCACGCGAGGCCTTGATGCGGGCGCCGTCGTACCAGGACGATTCGAACTGGCGGAACTCGCGGCGGATGACTTCGTCCCGCGTGCGGGTGTTGCCCGAGATCAGCACGCGCCGCACGTAGACGCGGCGCTGCGGTTCGCCGACCAGCGTCACCGTCACCTGGCCGGTCGCGCGGTCGATCTCCGGTCGGCTCTCGACACGCGCGAAGGCGTAGCCGAAGGTGCCGTAGAGGTCCTGGAAGTTGCGCGTGGTCTGCGCCACCGCCTCGCCGTTGTACGGCTGGCCGGGCTTGAGCGCGACCAGGCGCTTGAACTCCTCGTCGCGACCCATGAAGTCGCCTTCGAGCTTGATCCCGTTGACCGTGTACGGCTGGCCTTCGTTGATCGTGATCGCGATGCTGATGCTCTGCTTGTCCGGCGAGATCGTGACCTGCGTGGACTCGACGTTGAACTCGAGGTAACCGCGGTTCAGGTAGTACGAGCGGATGGTTTCCAGGTCCGCGTTCAGCTTGGCGCGCGAGTAGCGGTCGGTCTTCGTGTACCAGGTCAGCCAGCCCGACGTGGTCTGCTCGAGCAGCCCGGTCAGCGTGCTTTCGCTGAAGACCTTGTTGCCCAGGATGCGGATCTCGGCGATCTTGGCCGGCTCGCCTTCCGTCACGGAGAAGCTGACGTTGACGCGGTTGCGTTCGATCGGGGTGATGGTCGTCGTGACCTCGGCGCCGTACAGCGAGCGGGTCAGGTATTGACGCTTCAGCTCCTGCTCGGCGCGGTCGGCCAGGGCCTTGTCGAAGGGCTTGCCTTCGCCGATGCCGACGTCCTTCAGCGACTTGGTCAGCGCCTCGGTGTCGAACTCCTTGAGACCGACGAAGCCGACGTTGGCGATGATCGGACGTTCCTCGATCACGATGACGACGGCGTCGGTGTCGAGGTTGATGCGGACGTCCTTGAACAGACCGGTCGCGAACAGCGCGCGCAGTGCGGCGGCGCCCTTCTCATCGTTGTACGTGTCGCCGATGCGGAACGGCAGCGCCGCGAACACCGTGCCCGGATCGGTCCGTTGCAGACCTTCGACGCGGATGTCCTTGAGGACGAAGGGTTCGGCGGCCCAGGCGGAACCGGCTTGCAGCGCGGTGGCCAGCACCGCCAGTTGGATCACGTGGGGGCGCAGGGCGTCGGGCAGGAATCGGGGCATGCGGAAGCTTCAGTGCAGACCCAGCGTGCGGGTCAGATCGTTGAAAAGGGCCAGGCTCATCATCAGCAGCACGACGGCAATGCCTGCGCGTTGCAGCTGCTTGTGCCACCACTCAGAGACAGGGCGGCCGCTCAAACCCTCGAAAAGATAATACATCAGGTGTCCGCCATCGAGCATCGGCAGCGGCAGCAGGTTCAGCACCCCGAGGCTCACGCTGACGGCGGCGAGGAAGCTCAGGAACGCGGTCAGTCCGAGGCTCGCCGACTGGTCCGCCGCCTTGGCGATGGTGATGGGTCCGCTGAGGTTCTTTACCGAGGCTTCACCGATCAACATGCGACCGAGCGTCTTCACGGTCAGCGTGCTGAGTTCCCAGGTGCGGGTCAGGCCTTGCCGGACCGATTCGACGGGGCCGTAGTGGACCTTGACCATCGCCGGCCGGGCGTCGAATCCCGCGCCGATGCGGGCGAGGCGTTGTTCGCCGTTGATCTCGATGCGCGGCGTGACCACGCGCTCCAGCTGCTGGCCGTCGCGCCGCACGACCAGACGCAGCGGCTCCGCCTGACCGTCGACGACCGCGCGACGCACGCGTTGGAGGAACCAGGAGAAGTCGGGGACCGCCTCGTCGTTGACGCGCAGCACGCGGTCGCCCGGCATCAGGCCTGCGGCCTGAGCCGGCTCGCCGGGGGTGATCGACCCCAGCACCGGCTCGACGAACACGCCGCCCAGGCCGATCCGGCCCAGCGTCTTCTCGTCGAAATCGCGACTCTCCAGCGTGTCCGTCTGCAGGCGCACCGTGCGACGGCCGTGGCCGCCCGCGTCGCTGACGCTGATCAGCAGCGGCTGCTTGTCCGCCACGGCCTGCGCGAGTTGCCAGGCGAAGTCCGGCATCGAACGGACGTCTTCCCAGTCCTGGCCGTCGTTGGACCACGCCTGCACCCAGTCGCCGGCGCGCAGGCCGGCGCGTTCGGCCAGTCCGCCCACCGCCGGGGAACCGAGCAGCGCCTTCGGCTCCTCGCGACCGATCCAGCCCACGACCGCGAACAGCACCACGGCCAGGATCAGGTTGGCCGCCGGTCCCGCCGCGACGATGGCCGCGCGCTGCCACAGCGTCTTGCGGTTGAAGGCCTGCGATTGCTGCTCGGGCGCCACCGGGCCGTCGCTCTCGTCGAGCATGCGGACATAACCGCCGAGCGGGATCGCGCTGAGCGTGAACTCGGTGCTGTCCGGCGACTTGCGCCGGCGCAGCAGCACGCGGCCGAAGCCGACCGAGAAACGCAGCACCTTGACGCCGCAGGCGCGCGCCACGCGGTAGTGGCCCCACTCGTGGATCACGATGAGGATGCCCAGCGTGACGAGGAAGTAGAGGACTTGGGAAAGCATCGCGGGCGTCCTGGATCGGAGTCTGGGGCTGGGCGGCGGTCGTCGACCGGAGGATCAGACCGCCGCGGCCAGCGCCGCGATCTGCTGTCGCGCCTGGCGGCGGGCACGTTCGTCGAGCGCCAGCAGGCCCTCGACGCTGTCGACCTCGCCGGCCTCGGGATTCACGGATTCAAGCACCTCGCGGTTGACACGGCAGATGTGATCGAAACGCAGCCGGCGATCGAGGAAGGCGGCGACCGTCTCTTCGTTGGCCGCATTGAGCACCGCGGTGCTGCCCTCGGCCGCGCGCAGCGCCTGCCAGGACAGGTGCAGGCCGGGGAAACGGTGCGCGTCGGCTTCTTCGAAGCTGAGACTCGGCGTCTTCAGCAGGTCCAGCACACCGGCGCCGGAGGTGATGCGCTCCGGGAAGGCCAGCGCGTAGGCGATCGGCACGCGCATGTCGGGCGTGCCCAGCTGGGCCAGCACCGAGTGGTCGCGGCAGACCACCATCGAGTGCACGATGCTCTGCGGATGGATCAGCACCTTGATCTGTTCGGGTTTCAGGTCGAAGAGCCAGCGCGCCTCGATGACCTCGAGCGCCTTGTTCATCATGGTCGCCGAATCGACCGAGATCTTGCGGCCCATCACCCAGTTCGGATGGGCGCAGGCCTGCTCGGGCGTGACGTCGGCAAGCGAGGCCGGATCGCGCTGGCGGAACGGCCCGCCGGACGCGGTCAGCACGATGTGATCGATGCGCTGCGGCCAGGTCGAGCGGTCCTCGGGCAGGCACTGGAAGATCGCCGAATGCTCCGAGTCCACCGGCAGCAGCGTCGCGCCGCCCTCCTTCACCGCGCGCATGAACAGCGCGCCGCCGAGCACGATGGCTTCCTTGTTCGCGAGCAGCAGGCGCTTGCCCGCGCGCGCCGCGGCCATCGCCGGCGGCAGGCCGGCGGCACCGACGATCGCGGCCATCACTGCGTCGACCTCGGGATGCGCGGCGACCTCGCTGAGCGCGTCCATGCCGACCAGCACTTCCGTGCGGAGGCCCGCTTCGCGCAGCGTCGCGCGCAGTTGCGCGGCGAGCGCCGCATCGGGCAGCACGGCGAAGCGCGGCTGGAACTGCACGCACTGCGCGGCCAGTTCGTCGACGCGGCTCATCGCCGACAGGGCGAAGACGCGATAGCGGTCCGGATGGCGCGCGATCACGTCCAGCGTGTTGGTGCCGATGGATCCGGTGGAACCCAGCACGCAGACCTGCTGCGGGCGGTGGAGGTGATCGGTCATCGCAGGAGGTCTCGCGGCGGTCCCGGGGATCGTGGGAAGGATCAGAGGGAAAGGTCAGAGGGATGTCAGCGCCAGCGCCAGCGGCAACACCGGCAGCAGCGCGTCGACGCGGTCCAGGACGCCGCCATGGCCGGGCAGCAGCTGGCTGCTGTCCTTGGCGCCCGCGGCCCGTTTGACCAGGGATTCGAAAAGATCGCCGACGACGCTCATCGCCGACAGGAAGACCAGGGCCAGCAGCGACACGACGCCGATGCGCTTCACCAGCACCGTGTACAGCGAGGCCGAGTCCACGGGGACGCGCACGTCGATCACGTGCACCCAGACGAAGCCCAGCACGATCACGCCGACGAGGCCGCCGATCGCGCCCTCCCAGCTCTTGCCGGGACTGATCGCCGGCGCGAGCTTGCGCTTGCCGAAGGCCTTGCCGGCGAAGTACGCGGCGATGTCGGCCATCCAGACCAGGCACATCGCCGACAGCAGGAAGTTGATGCCGCGCTGCCGCGCGACGATCAGCGCGAGCCACGCGGCCCACAGCAGGACCGCGCCGAGCACCAGTCTCAACACGGGCGACAGCTTCGGCCAACCGGCCACGCCGGCAGCGAGCGCGCGCACGCCGCCGAGCACCCAGATCCCACC
>NZ_DASVNZ010000278.1:0-4294 GCF_036486225.1 Roseateles sp.
GGCGCCGTGCCCTGGCCGCGCAAGCGCGCCGCGGTCTGCGCGGACTCGCCGGGCAAGGACACCATCGCGTCGGGCCCCAGCGCCTGCAGCGCGGCCTTCAGTTGCGCGCCGTAGCCGAAGGGCAGGGCGTCGTCGTCCTGCGCGAAGAAGGGCTGCGTGTTGTAGAGCGTGACCCGCAGGATCGCGGCCCGTGCGCCGGCGGCCGTGTCGCACAACGCGTGGCATTGCACGGACACGGCCCAGCGCGGCTCGGCCGTCCGGCCGGTGCGGCCGTCGACGATCGTGTCGCCGTGCGGGAACGGCAACCGGTCGTCCAGCATCACGTAGCCGAGCGCTCGCAGCTCCTGGAAGGTGGGCTGGAGCGCGTTGGCCGCCAGCGGCTTGACGGGGGCCTGCGCCTCGCTGTCGTCCTTCATCGCCAGCGCGCAGCCGGTGGGCGTCGGTGTTTCCGCCGTCGCCTTTCGCGACAAGGGGATGTCCGCACAGGCCGGAACGGATCGCAAGGCCGCCAGCAGGGCATCGCTGTGATCGCGCGCATATCGCTCGGCGCCGTCGCGCAGCGCGGCCAGTCGCAGTCCCGCCAGCCGTCCGCTCTCGACGCGCTGCTGGAACTGCTGGAGCTGCAACATGCCCAGCGACATCGCGCCCAGGAGCATCAAGGCCATCGTCACCTCGATCAGGCTGAAGCCCGATTGCGAGGTGGCGACGGCGGTCGGAACGGGGCGGGGGCGGGCGCGGGCGCGGGCGGACATGCGGGAGGGGCTCCTGGCGTGAAGGCCGCCATCGTCCCAGGCCCGGTTGTCCGCGCCCATCCGCCAAATTGAGCGCCGTTGCGCGACGCATTGCCGATGGTGGCCGTCCCTTGCCCGATCTTCGCCAACTGCCTGCGCCAGGCGCACGCCGGCAGTCTTCAGCGCACGTCGTCAGCCCGACTTGTCAGCCGAGGTCGTCAGTCGAGGTTGTCAGCCGAACTCGGCGCCCGCGGCGATCCCCGCCAGCAACTCGTACGAGCGCCGTCGGGCCGCGGCGTCGTGCACCGCGCAGGCGACGATGAACTCGTCGGCGCCGGTACGCTCCTGCGTTGCCAGCAGGCCCTCGCGCACCGTGCGCGGCGAGCCCACGATGGACTCCGACAGCATGCGTTCCACGCCCAGCTTCTCGCCGGCGGTCCACAGCGTGTCCATGCTGGCTATCGGGCGGGGCAGCAGGCCGCGCTGACCGCGCTGCATACCGAGGAACCGCTGCTGGATCGAGGTGAACAGGCGCTGCGCCTGCGCATCGGTGTCGGCCACGACGACGTTCAGGCCGACCGCCGCATAGGGTTGCGGATGGCGCGCGCTGGGCCGGTACTGGGCGCGGTACATCTCCAGCGCCTGCATCAACATCGCCGGTGCGAAGTGCGACGCGAACGCGAACGGCAGGCCGAGATACGCCGCCAGCTGCGCGCCGTACAGGCTGGAGCCGAGCAGCCAGACCGGCACCTCGGTGCCCTGGCCGGGCACGGCGCGCACGACCTGGCCCTCCTGCTCGGGCGCGAGGTAGCTGATCAGCTCCAGCACGTCCTCGGGGAAGCGGTCCTCGTGCGCGGTCGCCAGGTGGCGGCGCAGGGCGCGCATGGTCGGTCCGTCGGTGCCCGGCGCGCGGCCCAGCCCGAGGTCGATGCGGCCCGGGAACAGCGTGGCCAGCGTGCCGAACTGTTCGGCGATCGTCAGCGGCGCATGGTTGGGCAGCATGATCCCGCCGGAGCCGACGCGGATGGTCGAGGTCGCGCCGGCGATCTGGCCGATCAGCACGGCCGTGGCCGACGAGGCGACGCCGTCCATGTTGTGGTGCTCGGCCACCCAGTAGCGCGTGTAGCCGAGCCGCTCGGCGTGTTGCGCCAGCGTGACGCTGTCGCGCAGGGCCTGGGCGGCGGAACCGCCTTCGACGATGAAGGCGAGGTCGAGGATCGAAAGTCGGGCTTGCATGGGCGCGGAGTCTAGGCGCGCCGTCCGGACCGGGGTCCCGGGAGGGTTATCGCGGATTGGGGTAGGGCGGTCCGGTCAGTCGCTGGAGAGTGGGGCCTGGACCTGCCGGGTCTTGCCGCCGTTCCAGACGGTCAGCGTGACCTTGTCGCCGACCTGGCGCTCCTCCAGTTCGGCGAGCAGGTCGTCCAGGTCGGCCACCGGTTTGCCGTTGACGGCGGTGATGACGTCGCCGCCCACGACGCGGCCGTCGCGCCCGCGCAGGAAGGGCTGCAGGCCCGCGCGCTGGGCGCCGCCGCCCGCCTGCAGGCCGATCAGCACGACGCCCTTGGGCAGGCGCAAGACCTGGCGCAGCTGTTCGCTGCCGGCGGTGAGTCCCAGCGCCGGACGGATCACGCGGCCGTGCTGGATGAGCTGCGGCACGACGCGGTTCACCTCGTCGGCCGGGATCGCGAAGCCGATGCCGTTGCTGCCGCCGCTCGGGCTGAAGATCGAGGTGTTCACGCCGATCAGCCGGCCCGCCGAATCCAGCAGCGGGCCGCCCGAGTTGCCGGGGTTGATCGCGGCGTCGGTCTGGATGGCGCCGCGGATGGTGCGCTGCGTCATCGACTCGATCTCGCGGTTCAGCGCGGACACGATGCCGCGGGTCAGCGTCTGGTCCAGCCCGAACGGGTTGCCGATCGCATAGACCGTCTGTCCGACCAGCAGGTCGCGGCTGCTGCCCATGGGCACGGGGGACAGCTTCTCGCGCGGCGCGGTGATGCGCAGCACGGCCAGGTCGCGGTCCGGATCGACGCCGACCAGCTTCGCGTCGTAGGCGCTCTGGTCCGACAACGTCACCTTGGCCGACGAGGCGCCGCGGATCACGTGGAAGTTGGTGACGATGTGGCCCTGTTCGTCCCACAGGAAGCCGCTGCCGGTGCCGCTGGGCACCTCGGTCACGTTGCGGGAGAAGAAGTCGCGCTGCTGCGCCAGCGTCGTGATGTGGACCACCGAGGGCGACAGCTTGCGGAACACCGCGATGTTGTTCTGTTCCTGCGCGTCCAGCGGACCGCGCGGCGTGACCGGCCGCGGCTGGGCGTGGGTGGGCGGCGACGCGAGGGTCGCGAACAGGAGGACGGACAGGAGCAGGCGCAAGACCTGGCACGACCGGAAGGACATGACGGTGGGGAAAGGGCGGACGATGGCGCGATTATGAAAGCTCCCCCGTTAAGCTCCCCCGTCAACCTGGAGGCGCTTCGCCTCCCGCCCATCGGGCGATCTCGGCTTCGAGATGGGCGGCGCGTTCGCGCAGCAGATCCGCGGTGGCCTTGAGCTGCAGGTGGGTGCGCACGCGCGCCAGCAGGATGGGCGGGCTGATCGGCTTGGTGATGTAGTCCACCGCGCCCACCGACAGGCCATGGCTTTCATCCGCGGGGTCCGAGCGCGCGGTCAGGAAGAGCACCGGGATGTCGCGCGTGGCCGCGTCCGCCTTGAGCCAGCGGCACAGCTCGTAGCCGTCCATGTTGGGCATCAGCACGTCCAGCAGGATGAGGTCGGGCCTCGGCTCCTCGGCCGCGATGCGCAGCGCGCGGTCGCCGGCGGTCGCGACCTTGACGCGGTGCCGTTCCTTGAGCAGCTCGTAGAGCTGCGAGAGGATTTCGGGCGAATCGTCCACGATCAGGATCGTCGGGCGCGGGTCTCCGTTCGAGATGCTCATGGCGGGAACTCCTCCTGGTCCAGACCGCGGGAGGCGGTCTCGAAATCGAATCGCATGGCGGCCTCCAGGACCGCGCGCAAGGCGGCGGCGCGCCGCTCGTCGAGGCCGTGGCGGCCCCGGTCCAGCGCCTGCTTCAACCGCTCGGCGGTGTCCACGGCGGTGGCGTCGTGGGCGTCCAGCTGGCGCCGCAGCTGGGCCAGCCGCTCGGCCAGCTTCGGGATGGCGGTGACCGCGGGCAGATCGTCCAGTGCGCCCGGCAGGGTGGGCGGCGGATCGTCGGCGAGCGTCTGGCCCAGCGCATGCAGCAGCCGGTCCAGCGCCACGCGCACGTCGTGCGCCAGTTCCCGTCGTCGCGGCGCCTGCGCCGGCACCGGCTCGCGGCTGGCGCTCTCCAGCGCGGCGGCGACCTCGCTCAGCGCCAGTGCGCCGATGGTCGCGGACGAGCCCCGCAGCGAATGCGCGATCTGCTCCAGGACCTGCGCGTTGTCCGACGCGGCGGCCTGGTCCAGCCGGTCGCCGGTGTCCTGCTGGGAGTGCAGGAAGATCCGCAACAGGCGCAGGTACAGACCGGCGTTGTTGGCGGCCGACGCCAGGCCGGAGCGTGACTCCAGTCCGTCGACGACGGGCAGGG
>NZ_DASVNZ010000305.1:0-25866 GCF_036486225.1 Roseateles sp.
ACCTGCCAGCCGGCCTGCATCAGCGCCTGCGCGGCGGCGCGGCCGATGCCCGAACCGGCGCCGGTCACGGCGGCGAAGCGGAGCTTGGAGGGCGTCGCCGCGGCGAGCGGGACGACCTCGGGCGAGGCCGTCACGTCGGCAGCGACGGGATCGAGGGCGGCGTGGGCAGAGTCCATCCCCGCATCATAGGGAGCACGGCGGACATCGGCTGACGCGAGGCTGAAGCGATGGCGCGCTCTGCGCCCGCGGTCATCCCGCGTTCCATCCCTTGCACCATCCCTTGCATCGCCGCTTGGAGCGGGGCCGGCCAGGACAGGCGGATACCGGACAGGGCGTCATGTTCGCTCATCGCGCGGCCACCTGTTCGCCGTCCAGCGCGCGGTCCGCGCGGCGGGCGGTGACCACCACCGTCGGCAGTGTCTGCACATCGCCGGCGGCGCGCAGCGCGGCCAGGGTCTGGGTGGACTTGCCGTGGATGACCACCGTGGGCAGTCGCTGCGGTTCCTCGGCCCGGCTGGGCAGCGCCAGCAGCAGGCCGGCGACGATGCCGGTCGCGACGCCGATCAGCGCGGCAACGCGCTTGACGTTCGTGAATCGGTCGTAGCAGCGAATGGTGTTCATCTCGTTCTCCGGGGCCGCGGGTTGTTCTTGCGGCACGGGACGGATGATTCCAAGGGTTAACCCCTGGCGGAAGCCGGCTGCGACCAACCCGTGCCTGCCGGTGATGAACTGCGGCTGGGCGCGATGAATGACCCCCTTCGAAAGGGTTTACCCCAAGAACTAGGGGCCCCTTGCGGGGCCCTTCGTCGGACGGAGGCGGTGCCGGATCAGGCAGGGGTCAGGCAGGGGTCAGGCAGGGGTCAGGCAGGAATGAGGCCGCGCCCCTTGAGCATGGGCACGACGCTCGCATCGCGACCACGGAAGGCCCGATAGGTCGCGCCCGGCTCGCGGCTGTTGCCGACCGACAGGATGTTGGCCAGCACCGATTGCGCGGTCGCCGCGTCGAACGGATCGCCAGCTTCCACGAACGCCTCGAAGGCGTCGCAGTCCAGCACTTCCGCCCACAGGTAGACGTAATAGCCGGAGGCGTAGTAGCTGCCGGAGAACAGATGCTGGAAATGCGTCAGCCGGTGGTTCAGGCCGATCGCCGGCGGCAGGCCCAGGCGCTCGAGCGTCTCGCGCTCGAAGGCGACCGGATCCGGCACGTCCGCCTGCGCCCGGCCGTGCAGCGCCAGGTCCACCAGCGCCGAGGCGCAGTAGCGCACCGTCTCGTAGCCCTGGTTGAAGGTCGCGGCCGCCTTCAGGCGGTCCAGCAGCGTGTCGGGCAGCGGCTCGCCGGTCTTGTAGTGCCGCGCATGCCGCTTGAGCACCTCGGGCTCGGCCATCCAGTGCTCCATCAGCTGCGAGGGCAGCTCGACGAAGTCGCGCAGCACCTGGGTGCCCGACAGGCGCTCGAACTCGACGTCCGACAGCAGCCCGTGCAGGCCATGGCCGAATTCGTGGAACAGGGTGCGCACGTCGTCGAAGGACAGCAGCGTCGGCTCGCCCGGCGCGCCCTTGGCGAAGTTGTTGTTGTTCAGGATGATCGGCAGCGCGGCTATGCCGTTGCGCGCCTGCCAGCGCAACGCGTTCATCCAGGCGCCGCTGCGCTTGGTGGGACGCGCGAAGTTGTCCTGGACGAAGATCCCGCGCAGCGAGCCGTCGGGCCGCTGCACCTCGTAGACCTTCACGTCGGGGTGGTAGCCGGCGACCTGCGGCTGCGCGACGAAACGCAGGCCGTAGAGGCGCGAGGCGCAGTCGAACATCGCCTGCACCATCGCGTCCAGCGGGAAGTAGGGCTTGACCTCGGCCTCGTCGAGCTGGAAGCGCTGCTGGCGGACCTTCTCCGCGTACCAGCGCCAGTCCCAGGACTCGATCGTCAGGTCGTGGCCCAGCTGCACGCGGACCTCGTCGAGCATCGCCCGCTCGCGCGCGGCGGCCGCCTTGGCCGGTTCCCAGACCTGGTCCAGCAGGCCCTGCACGGCGGACTGGCGGCCGGCCATCGTGTCGGCGAGCGCGTAGTCGGCGAAGCTGCGATGTCCGTGCAGCGCGGCCTGTTCGTGGCGCAGCGCGAGGAGCTCGCGCACCAGTTCGCGGTTGTCGGTCTCGCCGGCGATCTCGCCGCGGCCGACCCAGGCGCGCCAGGCCGACTCGCGCAGGTCGCGGCGTTCGCTGAAAGTCAGGAAGGGCACGATCAGCGAGCGCGACAGCGTCACGACATGCACGCCCTCCTCCGTCTGCCCGCGATCCAGCGCGGCCTGGCGTGCGGCGGCGCGGACGAAGTCCGGCAGGCCGGCCAGCTCGGCCTCGCCACGCAGCACCAGCTGGTAGCTGCTCTCGTCCGCGAGCACGTTCTGCGCGAAGCGGGTGTTGAGCTCGGCCTGACGCTCCATGATCGCGGCGTAGCGCGCGCGGGCCTCGCCCTGCAGCCGGGCGCCGGCGCGAACGAAGTCCAGGTGCACACGCTCGAGCAGCCGCAGCGACTCGGGCGACAGCCCCAGCGACGCGCGCTGCTCATGCAGCCGCTCGACGCGCTCGAACAGCGCGGCGTTCAGGTAGATGGCGTTGGTGTGCGCCGCCAGCGGCGCGGCCATGCGGC
This sequence comes from Roseateles sp., assembly GCF_036486225.1. Taxonomy (GTDB): domain Bacteria; phylum Pseudomonadota; class Gammaproteobacteria; order Burkholderiales; family Burkholderiaceae_C; genus Roseateles. The sequence goes on from NZ_DASVNZ010000305.1 coordinate 2,639, forward strand.
GTTGCACGGCCTGCAGCTCGGGCGAGCTGGCCGAGGCGCTGAGCGTCGAGAACAGGTGTTCCAACGCGGTCAACGCGCGGCCGGCGCGATCGAGCGCGGCCAGCGTGTTGTCGAAGTCCGGCGCGGCCGGATTCGACGCGATCGCGGCCAGCTCGGCGCGATGCGCGGCGAGCGCGGCCTCGAAGGCGGGTTCGACATGTTCGGCGCGGATCGCGTCGAACGGGGGCAGCCCGTAAGGACCGGTCCAGGCGGACAGCAGCGGATTGGACAGCAGGGTGGTGCTCATCGGGTCTGCCCCTTCCTCATCACTTCTTGTTCTGTTCCTTCTTGATCGCGATCTCGTCGGCTTCGTCGTACGAGCGGCTGGCGCACTTGAACTTCCATTCGTTGCGCTTGTCGTTCAGGTCCTCGACGGCCTCGTTGAAATCGTCGGCGATCTTCTGGTGCGCATCCACGCGGGCGTTGAAGGCCTTGTTGACCTCGACGCGGTCGTTGCGCGCCTTGTTGAAGGCGTCGATCTTCGGCTGCAGGGCGGTGGCGCGGGCCTGGTACTCCTCCTGCTTGGCCTTCAGCTCGGCCTTCTCCATCTTGGACGCGCCGGCCTCGATCTCCGCGCCGAACGCCTTGACACCCTCGATCTCGGCCTTCAGGGCCGTGCCCTGCGCCTGCATGTCGGACTCGAACTTGTCCGATTCCGCCTTGGAGGCCTTCAGCTCGTCGCGTTCCTTCAGGACCACGGCCTTCTTCTTGTCCAGCTCGGCGGCGGCTTCCTCGTTCTGCTGGTTCGAGTTCATGCAGGTGCGCAACTCGTCGCGCGTCATCAGCTTGCCCTTGCCACCCTTGGTGGCCGGGGCCGCGGCGGGAGCGGCAGGCGTCGACGTGGCCGGCTTGGCGGCGGGCTTGGCGGGTGCGCTCGTCTGGGCGGAGGCCAGACCACAGGCCAGCAGTGCCGCGACGGCGAGGGAGGTGCGAAGGAGGTTCATGTCGTCTCTCATGTCATTGCGCCGGGTGGGCGCTGTCTCGTCGGTACGGACCGTCCGGCTCGCGTCGGCTCGCGTCTGGTCCGCTCTGCGGGTCGGCATGATGCCACGACCCGGATAATGCGCCGCTTCAGATCGTTTCCGGCCCGCGTGCAGCCCGCACGGCAGGCCGTCCAGCCCGACCACCCCGAACACGACCGCCCCCAGGCGGCATCCGACCATGGCGCTCAAGGCCACCATCCACAAAGCCCAGCTGCAGCTCTCCGACATGGACCGCCATGTCTACGGCGAGCACTCCCTGACCGTCGCCCGCCATCCGTCGGAGACCGACGAGCGGATGATGCTGCGCATCCTCGCCTACGCGCTGAACGTGCCGGCGGACGACCTGCACGGCAAGCTGGAGTTCAGCAAGGGCCTGTCCGACGTCGACGAACCGCCGCTGTGGCAGCTTGACCTGACCGGTCAGGTCGTCCACTGGATCGAACTCGGCCAGCCCGACGAGCGCCGGCTGCGCCAGGCGCACGGTCGGGCGGATCGCGTCACCGTCATCGGCTACGCGTCCAGCACGCCGGTGTGGTGGACCGGCATCCAGAACAAGCTGCAGCGCACGCCCAAGCTGGCGGTGTGGCAGATCCCGGCGGAACAGGCGCAGGCCCTGGCCGCCCTGGCGGAGCGCGGCATGCAGTGGCAGGTCAGCATCCAGGATGGGACGGCGTACGTCAGCACCGAGAAGGGCGCGGTGGAGATCACGCCGCAGCTGCTGAAGGAACGCGAGGAGTAACTCCTGGGTTAAGGTAGGGGCGGGTTTGCCCGCCCTTGAGAATCAGGAGACCGCAGTGCCTCAATCCGTCCCGTCCGCACCCGTCGACTCGACCGCCGCCAAGGACGATCCGTTCCTGTGGCTTGAAGCGCTGGAAGGCGACGAGGGCGAACGCGCGCTGCAGTGGGTGCGCGAGCGCAACGAAAGCACACTCGCCGTGCTGAAGGCCGAACCTGAGTTCGAGCCGGTGCGCGAGGAACTGCTGCAGATCCTCAACGCCCGCGACCGCATCCCGCACGTCGCGCGGCGCGGCGACTGGTTCTACAACCTGTGGCAGGACGAGGCCCATCCGCGCGGCCTGTGGCGGCGCTGCACGCTGGAGGAGTACCAGCTCGCCGAACCGCCCTGGCGCCTGGTGCTGGATCTGGACGCGCTGGGCCGCGACGAGGGCCGCAGCTGGGTGTTCCACGGCGCGACGGCGCTGGCGCCCGACTACCGGCGCTGCCTGGTGTCGCTGTCCGACGGCGGCGCCGATGCGCACGAGCTGCGTGAATTCGACCTGGAGACGCTGCGCTTCATTGCTCCGGCCGACGGCGGCTTCTTCGTGCCCGAGGCCAAGAGCGACGTCGAATGGCTGGACGCCGACACGCTGCTGGTGGGCAGCGATTTCGGGCCGGACTCGCTGACCGAATCGGGCTATCCGCGGCAGGTCCGGCGCTGGGCGCGCGGCACGCCGCTGGAGGCGGCCCCGGTGATCTTCGAAGGCGAGAAGGGCGACGTGTCGGTCTCCGCGTCGGTCGATCGCACGCCGGGTTTCGAGCGCGTCGTCTTCAGCCGCGCGCTGGATTTCTACAACGAGTCGCGTTTCCTCTGGAAGGACGGCGCCTTCGTCCCCATCGACCTGCCCAGCGACATGAGCGTCCATCTGGAAGGTCCCTGGATGCTGCTGCGTCCGCGCACCGACTGGGCCATCCCGCACGGGCCGACCTATCCGTCAGGCTCGCTGCTGCTGATGGAGGAAGCCTCGTTCTGGAAGAACGAGCGGCACGACAAGCACATCCGGGTGATGTTCTCGCCGACGGCGGGGCGCTCGCTCGAGGACTACACGCTGACGCGCCATCACCTGCTGATCAACGTCAGCGAGCACGTCGCCAGCCGGCTCGAGGAGTGGGACCTGTCGCACAAGCCGCCGACGTTGCGCCAGGTCAAGGCGCCCTTCCCCGGCACGCTGAGCGTGCAGAGCCTGCACGACCCGGAGCTGCGCGAGGACACGCTGGGCGACGCCTACCTGCTGCACTACTGCGATTTCCTGACGCCGGACGTCGTCTGCCTGGCGCAGGCCGGCGTCGACACGCGCGAGACGCTGAAGCAGCGCGGCGCGCAGTTCGACGCCCACGGCATGAGCGTCGAGCAGCGCTTCGCGACCAGCGCGGACGGCGAGAGCGTGCCCTACTTCGTCATCGGCAAACGCGGCCGCAGCGCGCAGGCGCAGAAGGAGACGCCGACGCTGCTCTACGGTTACGGCGGCTTCGAGGTCTCGCTGCAGCCCTGGTACTCGGGCGGCAACGGCCGGGCGTGGCTGGCGCGGGGCGGGCAACTGGTCGTCGCCAACATCCGCGGCGGCGGCGAGTACGGCCCGCGCTGGCATCAGGCCGCGACGCTCGAACACAAGCAGCGCAGCTTCGACGACTTCATCGCCGTGGCCGAGGACCTGATCGCCCACGGCCTGACGCGACCTGGACGGCTCGGGATCATGGGCGGCAGCAACGGCGGGCTGCTGGTCGGCGCCTGCATGGTGCAGCGGCCGGAGCTCTTCGGCGCGGTCGTGTGCCAGGTGCCGCTGCTCGACATGAAGCGCTATCACCTGCTGCTGGCGGGCGCATCCTGGATGGCCGAGTACGGCGACCCGGACGAGCCCGACGACTGGGCGCACATCGCCGCGTACAGCCCGTACCAGCAGCTCAAGCCGGGGGTGACGTATCCGAGGGCGCTCTTCGCCACGTCGACGCGCGACGACCGCGTGCATCCCGGCCATGCGAGGAAAATGGCGGCTCGCATGCAGGCGTTGGGGCAGGCGTGCTTCTATTACGAAAACATCGAGGGCGGCCATGGCGGCGCTGCGGACAACCAGCAGCGGGCGCTGTTGCAAGCCCTCGAGTTCGCCTATTTGTGGCGTCAGCTCGGCAGGGAGGCCTCTCGTGGAGACGCATCTTGAATCTGGTCATCCAGCATCTTCCTGACGCGAGATGCTTCCTTGCGCAGCCGCAACCCGGGCTGCAATGCCGGCTCGACTATGAGCGTCACGGCGAACAGCTGATCATCACGCACACCGGCGTGCCGGCGCAGCTGACCGGGCAAGGCGTGGCCTCGCAGCTGGTGGAGGCCGCGGCGCGCTGGCTGGCGGAGTTCCCGCTGCAGCTGGTGCCCGGCTGCAGCTACGTGCGGCATTGGCTGCTGCGGCATCCGCGCTGGCAGCGACTGCTGACGCCGGCGCCGGCGCAGCGCGTGCTCAACGAATGGTTCGGCCTGCCCGGCAGCGCGCAGGACGGCCAGGTCCAGATGAAGTGGTTCAAGAAGGACGCCGCCTTCGACGCGGCACTGCGCGAACGCTTCGGTCCCGTCATCGACCAGGCCCTGCGCGGCGGCTTGCGCGACTGGGATTCCACGGCCTGGGGCGCGCTGGCGCGCATCCTGGTGCTGGACCAGTTCACCCGCAACGTCCATCGCGACACGCCGGCGTCCTTCGCCGGCGATGCGCTCGCGCTGGAAGCGGCCCTGGCGCTGCAGCCGCGCGCACAGGAACTCGGCGTGCTGGAGCGCTGGTTCGTCGCGATGCCGTTGGAGCACGCCGAAGACCTGGGGATGCAGGATCGCAGCGTCGCGGCCTTCGAGTCCTTGGCCGCGGAAGATCAGCGCCTCCAGGACGCACTCGACTACGCGCACAAGCACCGCGACGTCATCGTGCGCTTCGGTCGCTTCCCGCACCGCAACGAGATCCTCGGCCGCGAAAGCACGTCCGAGGAGATCGAGTTCCTGAAGCAGCCGGGATCGCGCTTCTGAGCATCTCAGAGCGTCTCTGGGCGCTACTTCGGCTCCTGTTCCTGCAGCAGCCGCCACATGACCTTGCCCGAGCCTGACTTGGGCAGGGCATCGACGAACGCCACGATGCGCGGCGCCTTGTAGGCGGCCATGTGCTCGTGGGCCCAGTCGATGATGTCCTTGTCGGTGGTCTTGCCCTTGGCCTCGGCGCGCAGCACCACGACCGCCTTCACCGTCTCGCCGCGGTACGCGTCCTTGGCCGCGATGATGCAGGCCTCCTGCACGGCCGGGTGGCGGTACAGCAGCATCTCCACCTCCGACGGCCAGACCTTGTAGCCGCTGGCGTTGATCATCCGCTTGAGGCGGTCGGTGATGAAGAAGTAGCCCTCCTCGTCCATGCGCCCGAGGTCGCCGGTGCGGAAGAAGCGCTTGCCGTCGAGCTCGACGAAGGCCGCGTCGGTCGCCTCAGGTTGCCGCCAGTAGCCCTGGAACACCATCGGGCCGTGCGTGATGATCTCGCCCACCTCGCCGACGGGCAGTTCCTCCAGCGTCGTCGGATCCACGATGCGTGAATCGACGCCGAAGATCGGGATGCCCAGGCACTGCAGCTTCGCGCGTTCGGGCGGATTGCCGTGGCTGGGCGCGGCGGTCTCGGTCAGGCCGTAGCCTTCGGCGAAGGTCAGGCCGAACTCGGCCTGCAGCCGCTCCGCCACCGCCTTGGGCATGGCCGCGCCGCCGCCGCTCAGGTAGCGCAGGCTGCGCAGGTCGAAGGACTTGTAGTTCGGGCTGGCGAACAGGTCGATGATCATTGTCGGGATGCAGGTCCAGTGCGTGACCTGGTAGCGCGAGATCAGCCGCCCGCAGAGCTCGCGGTCCCAGCGCGGCATGATCACCAGCGTCATGCCGATGAACACCGGCCCCAGCACGCCGTAGAGCGTGCCGGTGATGTGGAACATCGGCACCACCGCCAGGCCCACCGACTCCGCGCTGGCGTAGCCCCACTGGCAACCGCCGCAGCTGTTGGACATCAGCGTCGCGTTCGTGTGCACGCAGCCCTTGGGCAGCCCGGTGGTGCCGGACGTATAGGGCAGCATCGCGAGGTCGTCCGGTCCCGCGGTGTGCGGTCCCGGCACCAGGCCGGCGGCGATCGCCTCGCGCCAGTCGGTCGCGCCCGGCGGCAGCTCGTGCACGGCGGTCAGCCAGTGGCGCATCGCCTCCGGCGCATCGCAGGCCGGATCGGGCCCGGCGGGCGGCAGCATCTGCCAGTACTGCGTCACCAGCACCGCGCGCGGCCGCTGCGACGCGGGCAGCTTCTCCGCGGCCCTGGCGACGATGCCGGAAAGTTCGCCGCTGCAGATCACGACCTTGGTCTCGGGGTCGGTCAGGTAATGGCCGAACTCGTCCTCCCGGTTCATCGGATTGACGGGCACCACGACCGCGTCCGCGCGGTTGATCGCATAGAACGCGATCAGGTACTGCGGGCAGTTCTGCAGGAACAGCGCGACGCGATCGCCCTTGCCCACGCCCTGCGCGCGCAGCCAGCCGGCCAGCGCCTCGGCCTGGCGGCGCATCTCGCGGAAACTGAGTGTGGCGCCGAGGAACTGCGTCGCCGCCTTGTCCGGATACCGGTTCGCGGCGACCTCCAGGTTGAACCACAGCGAAGTCCGCGGAATCGCCAGCCGCCGCGGCAACCGGGCCGGCCAATGGCTGTACTGCACGTCGGCGTTCTCGGGACGGGGGGTGACCACGCGCGTCATCGATCTGTCTCCTGTCTTTGTTGGACCGATCTTCAGTCGGCCCAATCACCCACCTTGTCACCGCAGCGACAACACCGGACGAAGCGCGCGGTCAACGAGCGCCCGTGGGGCCGGGATGGTGCTGGGGATTCCCGGAGGGATGCCCCTTGCACCGTGGAGTGCCCGCGCCCGGCCTACCGCAGTCGAGGCCCCCCTCGAGGGCGTGTCCCGCCCACGTGTGGCGTAAAGCAGACTCCGTCCCCGCCATTGGGGTGGTCCCCGACATGCTCCTCCCCACCCCCGCGCGTAGCATGCGGGCTTTTACCAATGCCCCTGCGGCACGCGCCTCCGACCCGGAGGCGATGGTGCGCCATCGGGCCGTGCTTCCGTCCATGCTGATTGCGCGCCGTTCCGCCCTGCTCGGGCTCCTGACCTGTGTCCTGGGATCCACTGCCGCCACGGCGTGGGCGATCCCCGCCGAGCAGCCGCTGGATCTGCCCGCCGGCCCGGTCGTGCTGACCGTCGGCGGTGCGCTGCGCAACGCCAACCGAGACGGCCGTGCGGCCTTCGACATGGCCATGCTCGAGAAGCTCCCGCAGGTGAGCTTCAGCACGCAGACCCCCTGGTACCCGAGCCCGCGCAAGTTCACCGGCCCGCTGCTGCGCGACGTGCTCGCCGCCGCCGGCGCGCAGGGCCGCACCATCGAGGCGCGCGCGCTCAACGACTACCGCGTCAACATCCCCATCGACGACAGCGCGCGCTACGACGTCATCGTCGCGCGGCTGATCGACGACAAGCCGATGGCCGTACGCGACAAGGGGCCGCTGTTCCTGATCTATCCGTTCGACCGCGCGCCCGAACTGCGCAACAGCATCTTCTACGGACGCTCGGCGTGGCAGCTCACCCACCTGGAGCTGCGTTGAGCATGTCGCGCGACGCCGCCCGCATCGTCTCGGCCAAGCAGCGCCGCTGGCGCATCGCCGTCTCCTCGATGGGCCTGCTGCTGGTGCTGGCGCTGGCGGGCGTCGCCTGGCTGCAGGCGCGCCAGTACGAGGCGCTCAACGGCACGCGGCGCTACCAGGACGACTACCTGGTCTGGAGCCTGTTCCAGTTCGAGACCGAGTACCTGAAGCTGCGCCTGTCGCTCGAACAGGCCGCCGGGCCGAGCGTCGCGGTCGATCCCGACCAGGTCGCGCAGCGTTATGAGATCTTCGTCAGCCGGCTCAACCTGGTGGAGAGCGAACACGCCGCGCTCGTGCTGGCGCATCACCCCGATTACCAGCGCACGCTGACGCGCACGCAGGACTTCGTGCGCTGGGCCGATGCGCTGCCGCTCAACGGCGCGCTGATCCGCGAACACCCGGAGCGCATCGCCGAGATCATCGACCGGCTGGAGCCGCTGGCCGATCCGATCCGCGACCTGTCGCTGACCTCCACCCACCATGTCGCCGAGGACGTGACGCAGCGCAACGAGATCGTGCGCAACCAGAGCCGCGTCAGCCTGGGCCTGACGGCGGTGCTGTCGGCGATGACGCTGCTGTTCGCGGCCGTCATCTACCGCCAGTTCCGCGGCCTGGAGCGCTACGGCGACAAGCAGAAGGCGCTGGCAGCGCGGCTCATCGACGCGCAGCGCGAGGCCGACGCCGCCAACCGTGCCAAGACCGTCTTCCTCGCCAACATGAGCCACGAGCTGCGCACGCCGCTGCAAGGGCTGCTGGGCATGCTGGGCCTGATCAAGGACGCGCCGCTGACCCCCGCGCAGCAGGACCAGCTGAAGGCCGCGAACGACTGCGCGCGACATCTGCTGGCGGTGCTCGGCGACATCCTGGACGTGACGCGCATGGAGGCCGGCGGCCTGTCGATCGCGCCGGAGCCGCTGCAGCCGAGCGCGCTGATGAAGGAGCTCGAGGCCTTGAGCCGGCCGCAGGCTGCGGCGAAGCGCCTGTCGCTGCACTTCGGCGTCGACGACGACGTGCCCGGCTGGGTGCTGGCCGACCCGACGCGGCTGCGCCAGATCCTGCTGAACCTGCTGAGCAACGCGCTGAAGTTCTGCGACCGGGGCCATGTCGGCTGCCAGATGCGACGCGGCGTCGGCGCGCTGGGCGAGGACCTGCTGATGGTCGAGGTCAGCGACACCGGCCCGGGCATCGACACAGAGACACAGGCGCGGCTGTTCCAGCGTTTCAGCCAGGGCGACGCGAGCACCTCGCGGCGCCACGGCGGCGCGGGGCTGGGGCTGGAGATCTCGCGCCGGCTGGCGCGTGCGATGGGCGGCGACATCCATGTGCAGAGCGCCGTCGGCCAGGGCGCGCGTTTCACGCTCGCGCTGCCGCTGCGCGCCGGCGCGGACCTGCCGCCGGGACGCATGCTGCCGGGTGGCGCGGCGGCCTCCAGTTCGACCCAGGCGGCCAACGCGTCCGACGCGGTGCCGGGCACCGGCGCGCCGGTCGCGCCCGTGACCGGTCTGCGCGTGCTGGTGAGCGAAGACAACCCGACCAACCGCATCGTCATCGAGGCGATGCTGGAGCGGCTCGGCCACCATCCGACGCTGTGCGAGAACGGCCTGCAGGCGTTGCACGCATTGCGGCAGCAGCCCTTCGACCTCGTGCTGATGGACCTGCACACGCCGCAGATGGACGGTTTCGAGGCGACGAGATTGATGCGCGAACTCCCGGCGCCGCGCGGACGGTTGCCGATCGTCGCGTTCTCGGCGGACGCGTTCGAGGAGTCGCGCCAGAAGGCCGACGAGGCCGGCATCAGCGCCTTCCTCGCCAAGCCGGTCGAACTGGAGACGCTGCGCGTGTGCCTGCAGACGCTGGCGCCGTCGCCGGCGCGGCCTGAAGCGGCGTAGCATCCCTCTCCCATGTACCTGTCCCGGATCGCGCTGAGCAACGTGCGCTCGATGGCCTCGCTGGCGATCGACTTCGGCGCGGGTCTGGACGCGCCCGCCGGCACGAACCGGCGCTGGACGCTGCTGCTGGGCGAGAACGGCTGCGGCAAGAGCACCGTGCTGCGCGCGATCGGCCTGCTGCTCGCGGGCAGCGAGGCCTTGCCCGAGCTGCTCGGCGACGCGGATGCATGGATACGCAACGGCGCGCGGCAATGCCGCATCGCCGGCACGCTGGTCACCGCCAAGGGCGAGCCGCGCGAGATCGCGCTGGAGTTGCATCGCGGCGACGGCCTGCGACAGATCTTTGAGCGCAACGCGCAGACGCTGGAAGCGCTGGATGCGGCGATCCGCCACGCCGACCGCAACTACTTCGTGCTGGGCTACGGCGTCTCGCGCCGGCCGCCCGAAGGCGGCAAGCGCGTGAGCGGTCCGCTGGACGATTCGGCGCGTTCGTCACGGGCGCGCGCGCTGGCTTCGATGTTCTCGCCGGAGGCGTCGCTGGTGTCGCTGCAGCGCTGGGCCATGGACCTCGACTACCGGCGCGGCGACGCAGCGCTGGCGCCGATCCGCGCGGCGCTCAACCAGTTGATGCGGGGCATGAACTTCTCGCGCATCGACAAGGAGTCCGGCCAGTTGATGTTCAGGACGGTCGACGGCGAGGTGCCGTTGAACCAGCTGTCCGACGGCTACCAGAACATGGCGGCCTGGTGCGGCGACCTGCTCTTCCGCATCACCGAAGCCTTCCCCGATCGCAAGGATCCGCTGGCCACGCGCGGCGTGCTGCTGATCGATGAACTCGACCTGCATCTGCACCCGGTCTGGCGCCGGCAGCTGGTGGATTTCCTGTCGGCCCTGCTGCCGAATTTCCAGTTCATCGCGACGACGCACTCGGCGCTGACCGCGCAGCAGAGCGGTGAAGGCGAGCTCTTCGTCATCCGCCGCGAAGGCCCCAAGCAGCAGCCGACGCTGGTGCCCTTCGTCGGCGAGCCGCGGCTCATGATGCTGCACCAGTTGCTGATGAGTCCGATGTTCGGGCTCGAATCGATGGACTCGGTGGCCGTGGAATCCGCGCGGAATACGGCGCGCAAGCTGCACACGAAGACGAAGACCCAAGGCAAGGCGTTGACCACCCGCGAGCGCTCGCAGCTGCAGCGCAGCGCCGAGGTCCTGCGGGCCGCGCCCGAATGGGATGCCGTGCCCGACTACGCGCGCCAGCAGTCGGCGCTGTTGAAGGAACTCAAGGCGACGATCGCGAAGCAGGCAGCGGCATCGGCGAAGCCGGCTAAAGCGGCGCCTGCGAAGAAGACCAGCGCCAAAGGCTCGGCAAAGAAGGCCGCACCGGCGCTGACGCTGTCGCCAACCAAGCTGAAGGCGGCGGTGAAACGGGTGGAGCGCTCGAAGTGATCCGGCTGCGGCGTGGCCGGGACGCCGCGAGTCTGGGCGCGTTCACCGGCGCGAAGCTGCAGCAGCGCCTGCTCAAGCTCGAAGGCTACTTCTACGAGGACGGCGGCCAGGTCGACTTCAAGCCCAAGGCGCGCCAGATCTGGTCGACCGCCAAGCCCGCGCTCAAGCTCGACTCGGCCGGCAAGTGCGCGTACTGCGAGGCCGATACGGCCGTGGTCGCGCACGGCGACGTCGAGCACTTTCGCCCCAAAAACCTGTACTGGTGGCTCGCCTACTGCGTCGACAACTACACCTTCAGCTGCCAGGTCTGCAACCAGGTCTACAAGGGCAACACCTTCCCGGTTACCGGCGCGCGTCTGAAGCCGCCGCGCATGCCCGCGGCGCAGCCGGCGGATGCGGCCAAGGCGGCGGCGCTTGCCGCCACCTTCTGCCTCGATCCCGCGAGCACCACGGACGCGTCGCTGAAGCGCTTCTTCGCGGGCGAGCAGCCGCACCTGCCCGATCCCTACCTCGTCGATCCCGAGAAGCTGCTGTCGTGGAACGCCATCGAAGCCACGCAGGAGGTCTGGCTCACCGCACGCGGTCGCTCGGCGAAAGCCAAGGCCGCCGCGAAGGCCGTTGAAGAGGTGCTCGGACTCAACCGCACGGAGTTGCTGCGGCTGCGCTGGAATCACTACGACCTGCTGCGCACCCTGGCGCTCGCGTTCCAGGAAATGAACCCCGCTTCGCCGAATGCAGCCAAGGTCCTCGCCGGCATCCGCCGCCGCGCCGATGGCGACCAGCCGTTCGCGGCGATGACGCGGCATTTCCTGCGGACGTGGGGATTGCTGACACCCTGATCCCCCAAAAGGTCGGCCCCCGTCAGTCCCTCTTCGGTGGGCGGGCTTCCGACTAGCGGTTCGCGCCGATTCGGCCGATATTGGACGCATTCCTTTCGTCCTATCAGGAGTCGCCGAATGAGCAGTCTCATGTCCCATGAGTTGCTGGGGTCAGGTGTTGCCGGAGAGCCTCGCCTGACCTCATCACGTCACCCCTTACCACCTGTCGAAGCCATTGACCGGACCTCGTCACCGACTCACGATCGTGACCTTGCCGTCAAGGTGGCGATCTTGGAGACCAACGTGAATGGACTGAAAAACGAAGTCAGTGAATGGAAGAGCGAGTTTCGCGAATTCCGGAAGGAGATGCGCGCCGAAATCACGGCCATTCGCACCCACGACTTCCGGTTGATGTTTGGTGCACTCATCACCGTCGCGCTCAGCCTCGCCGCCGTGATGGCCAAAGGCTTCCACTGGATCTGATCAGACGACCACCGGCTCCGGCTCCAGCCGGATGCCGAAGCGGCCGTAGACGCTTTCCTGGATCGCGCGCGCCAGCGTGACGACTTCGGCGCCGCGGGCCTCGCCGCGATTCACCAGCACCAGCGCCTGCTTCTCGTAGACCGCCGCGCCGCCGACGCTCTTGCCCTTCCACCCGCAGGCATCGATCAGCCAGCCCGCGGCCAGCTTGAAGCTGCCGTCGGCCATCGGGTAATGCACGATGTGCGGGTCGCGCGCGATGATGTCGCGGCATTGCTCCGCGCTGACCACCGGGTTCTTGAAGAAACTCCCCGCATTGCCGATGCGCGCCGGGTCCGGCAGCTTGGCGCTGCGGATCTCGCAGACCCACTCGAACACCTGACGCGCATCGGGCGCGGCGATGCCGGTCTCGGCCATCTTGCGTTCGAGGTCCAGGTAACCCAGTTGCGGCTGCCACGGCTTGGGGCAGCGCAGCCGCACCTTGGTGATCACGCTCTTGCCCGCCAGGCCGCCGTAGCCGGTCTGCTTGAACACGCTGTCGCGATATCCGAATCTGCACACCGACGCCGGCAGCGTCACGCGCCGACCGGTCGTCAGGTCGACCACGTCCACGCTCTCCAGCCGGTCCTTCAGCTCGATGCCGTAGGCGCCGATGTTCTGCACCGGCGCGGCCCCCACCGTGCCGGGAATCAGCGCCAGGTTCTCCAGTCCCGGCACGCCCTGCGCCAGCGACCACGCCACCGCCTCGTGCCAGGGCACGCCGGCGCCGGATTCGACGATCCAGCAGTCCTCGCGTTCCTCGACGCTCAGGCCCTGGATCTCCATCTTCAGCACGACCGCGTCGACATCCTTGGTCAGGACGAGGTTCGAGCCGCCGCCCAGCACGAACTTCGGCGCACGGCCCAGTTCGGGGTGGTCGACGACGCGGCGGACGTCCAGTTCCTCGCGGATGCGCACCAGCCGGCGCGCCGTGGCGGGCAGGCCGAAGGTGTTGTACGGCTTGAGGTTGACGTCGTGCTCGATGACGACGCCCTCGCGGCGCTCGGTCGAGGGGGGGATGGCGGGAGACTGCATGGCTAGAATTCTCGCCCATATCACCGGATGGCCCCGAAGGTCCCCTCGGTGGCCGGCGTCCGACAATCGGGCCCCGCCCTCCCCTTTCGAAAGAGTCGTACACACATGCCCAGCTTTGACACCGTCCTCGAACCCGACATGGTGAAGGTCCGCAACAGCGTGGACGCCAGCGCCAAGGAGATCGCGACCCGCTTCGACTTCAAGGGCACCAGCGCCGCCATCGAGTGGAAGGACAAGGAAAAGGAAGTCCACGCCACCGGCGACGCCGAGTTCCAGCTCGAGCAGATCGAGGCCGTGCTGTATTCGAAACTGACCAAGCAGGGCGTGGTGCTCGGCTTCGTCGACAAGCAGGACAAGATCGAGAAGCTCGGCGGCGACCGCGTCAAGCAGGTCTACAAGATCAAGAACGGCCTGGAAGCGCCCGAGGCCAAGAAGGTCGTCGCCGCGATCAAGGAAAGCAAGCTCAAGGTGCAGGCCCAGATCGAGGGCGACATCGTGCGCATCACCGGCAAGTCGCTGGACGACCTCCAGGGCGCCCAGGCCGCGCTGCGCAAGGCGCTGCCCGATCTGCCGCTGAGCTTCGACAACTACCGCAAGTGATCCTCGACGCGATGGGCACCCTTCGCAAGTCCGGCTGGCGACGTCCCGCCGCCGTGGCACTGACTGCGCTGCTGGCCATGGGCGCGTCGACCGCGCACGCGGACAGCGTCAAGGCCGCGCGGTACTACGAGGACGCGCTCAAGCGCTTCGAACGCCAGGACATCGACGGCGCCGTCATCCAGCTCAAGAACGCGCTGCAGCAGGACGCCCGCATGCTGACGGTGCACGTGCTGCTGGGCAAGGCGCTGCTGATGCGCAGCGAGGCCGCGGCCGCCGAGATCGAGTTCAACGAGGCGCTGTCGCAAGGCATCAACCGCGCCGAAGTGGCCGTGCCCCTGGCGCAGGCGCTGGTCGCGCAGGGCAAGCAGGCCGAAGTGTTCAAGCTCCCGGCCCTGGTGCCCGACGGCCTGCCCGACAACATCCGCAAGCCGCTGCTGCTGGTGCGCGCGGCGGCGGCCTCGGACCTCGGCGACCCGGCACGGGCGCAGGCCCAGATCGAGCTGGCGCGCGCCATTCCCCCGGACAACGCCGACACCTGGCTGGCCGAGGTGCCGCTGCGCCTGCGCGCGCGCCAGTTCGAGCAGGCCACGGCCGCCGCCGAGCAGGCCTTGCGGCTCGCGCCGGGCAACGGCGAGGCGCTCTACCAGCGCGCCACCGTGCCGCATGTGCAGGGCAAGCTGGACGACGCGCTCAAGGGCTACGAGCGCGCGATCGCGGCCGATCCGCGCCACCTCGAAGCGCAACTGGCACGCGCCGGCCTGCTGATCGACCTGAACCGCGACGCCGATGCGCTGGCCCAGGTCCAGTCCGCGTTGAAGCTGGCCCCCAGCGAGCCGCGGGGCCTCTACCTGAGCGCGGTGCTCGCCGAGCGCCGCAACGACGCCGCCGCGGCCAAGGCCGCGCTGAAGGCGGTCACCGCCGAACTGGATCCGGTGCCGATCGAGTTCATCCGCTTCCGCCCCCAGGCGCTGATGCTGAACGGCCTGGCCCACTTCGGCCTGGGCGAGATGGAGAAGGCCAAGCCCTACCTCGAATACGCGCAGCGCCAGACGCCCAACAGCCCGCTGTCCAAGCTGCTGGCGCAGGTCTACGTGGCCGAGCCCAACCTCGACCGCGCCGGCGAGGTGCTGGAGTCCTACCTCAGGGCCTATCCCGGCGACGGCCAGGCGCTGGTGATGATGGCCACACTGCAGATGGCACAGGGTCGCCACGCGCGCGCCGCCACGCTGATGCAGGAGGCGCTCAAGTCGCGGGACGCGCCGGAGTTCCGCACCGCGCTCGGTCTGTCGCTGCTGCGCGGCGGCCAGTCCGGCGACGCGGTCGGCGAACTCGAAAAGGCCTTCCAGCGCGATCCGCGCCAGGTCTACGCAGGCATGGCGTTGGTGTCGCTCTACCTGCGCGGCGGACAGACGGCCAAGGCGGTCGGCGTCGCGGACAAGCTGGTCAAGCAGGACCCGAACAACCCCACCGCATGGATCCAGCTCGGCGTGGCGCGCCGCGCGGCCGGCAACGCAGCCGGTGCGCGCGAGGCCTACCAGAAGGCCAGCCAGCTCGATCCCGGCCTGCTGGAGGCGCAACTCGGCCTGGCGCGGGTCGACATCACCGAACGCCAGTTCGACGCCGCCCAGACCCGTCTGGCCGCCCTGCTGAAGACGGACGAGAAGAACGTCGACGCGCTCTACGAGATGGCGCTGCTCAGCGAGGCCCGCGGCCAGACCGCCGAGGTGCCGCGTTGGCTGTCCAAGGCCACCGACGTCAGCACCTCCCGCAACACGCGGGCCGACCAGGCGCTGGTCGCCTGGCTGCTGAAGCAGGACCAGCCGGCGCCGGCGCTGGAGGCGGCGCGCAAGCTGCTCGGCAAGGCCCCGGACGATCCGCAGACGTTGATCACCTACGCGCGGGCGCAGCTCGCGAACCGCGACATCAAGGGCGCCACGGCGACGCTCACCAACGCCGCACGGCGGTCGGGATTCGGCGCGGACCCGCTGGCGCAGATCGCCGGGTTGCAGCTCGACGCACGCGACCTCGCCGGCGCCGCCTACAGCCTGGACAAGGCCCTGCAGACCGCGCCGCAGCACGTCGGCGCGCTGGCGCTGTCCTCGACGGTCGCGATGCAGCAGGGCAACCTGGCGCTGGCCGAGAAGCAGGCCAAGCAGGTCGTCCAGCTCCGGCCCCAGATCGCGCTGGGTTACTCGCTGCTGGCGGACGTGGCGCAGGCCCGCAAGCAGCCCGCCCAGGCGCTGGAATCGCTGCGCAAGGCCCATGAGGTCCAGCCCACCAGCGGCAGCCTCCTGGCGCTGATGCGGGCCCTGAGCCGCCAGGACACGGGCGGCAAGGCCGCGCAGGACCTGGCCGAGCGCTGGTTGAAGACGCATCCGGCGGACATCGCCGCCTGGAAGGCCCTGGGCGACGCCCAGGCGCGCGCCGGCGCCTTCCCGGCGGCGCGCCGCAGCTATGACGCGGCGCTCAAGCTCCGGCCCAACGACGTCGAGGCCCTGAACAATCTGGCGAGCACCCTGCTCCGTCAAGGCGAGGCGGCCGCCGCGGTGACGGTGGCCGAGAAGGCCCTGGCGCTGGATCCGCGCAACCCGTTCGTCATCGACACGGCCGGGTGGGCCTACCACCTGTCCGGCAACGGTGACCGGGCGCTGCAGCTGCTGCGCGACGCGCGGCTGAGGGAGCCCAGCAGCCCGGACATCCGTTATCACCTGGCCGCGGCGCTGGCCAAGGCCGGGCGCAAGGCCGAAGCGCGCGAGGAACTGGAGGCCGCGCTGCGCAGCACGGCGTTCGAAAGTCACAAGGAGGCGCTGGCCTTGAGCCAGACCCTGCGCTGAGGGCGCAAAGCCCCTCTGGTGAGGGGTTCCTGCGCCTGTCGGAAGAACTTACAGTCCCGTTCCAGAGGCGGACACATTCAACGACAAGTGCTTGTGCCGCAAGGCATTCGAGATGTTGGCCCGGGCCTTGCTAACTGAAGGTCGAACGAATCTGACACTCCGATCACGTCGGGGCACCGAGGGGAAACCATGCAAAAAGTTCAACAACGACTGATCGGAATGGCTGCCGTGGCGCTTGCGTCGCTGCTGCCGTTCAGCGCGCATGCGCTCTCCACCTGGACGGCGGGCAGCTGCGTCAGCAACTGCAACGAGACTGGCGACCCGGCACCCAACGTCAGCTACTCGGCCTACTCGGCGGCGATCAACACCACCTCCAGCGGCGCGTATTCGAGCACCGCCGGCTTCGCCCAGAGCACCCTGGCCTACTACAGCGGCAGCGGCTTCGGCGTCACGGCGCCGGGCGGCGACTCGCAGTCGCCCAACCATGCGCTGGACAACTACGGCTACCAGGACCTGATCCTGCTGAAGTTCGACTCCGCCGTGAACCTGACCCAGGTCAAGCTCGGCTGGTGGCAGTACGACAGCGACATCACGGTGCTGGCCTACACCGGCTCCACCTCCGGCGACGTCGCCAGCACGATCAACGGCAAGACCGCTGCGACGCTGAAGTCGGCCAACGGCTGGTCGCTGGTCAACAGCTACGCCGACGTGGGCAACAACGCCAACTCGACAGTCAACCTGAACACCAGCCTCACCTCGAGCTGGTGGATCATCACTGCCTACAACTCGCAGCTGGGCGGCAGCCCGACGGGCGCCGACGGCTCGACCAGCGGCCTGACCCGCGGCACGGGCACCAGCTACGCGGGCTACGACTTCGTCAAGCTGTTCTCCGTCTCCGGCAACAAGCCCGGTGGCGGCAGCAACAACGGCAACGTGCCGGAACCGGCCTCCCTGGCCCTGGCCTCCGTCGCCCTGCTCGGCCTGGTCGGCGTGCGCCGCCGCAAGCAATCCCAAAGCTGAGCCTCCCTGCTCCGCGAAAGGCGACCTACGGGTCGCTTTTCTTTTTGCGACGCACGACCAACGGCAAGCCCAAAGACAAAACGCCCGATGCACTGAGTGCACCGGGCGTTTTCATTTCCCATCGTCCTCGGTCGCAAAACCGAGGCAGTGAGACAGTGGTTGGGGACGGCTGTGCTTGGGGTTTTGCCGCTTGCCGGCAAGGCCCCATGCACTGGCGGCCAACGCCCGGACTTCAGCAGTCCAGGCGCCTCCCCGATCAGCTCCGCAGCGCGCGCTTGCGCTCGTTCTCCGACAGATGGCGCTTGCGCAGACGCACCGACTTCGGCGTGATCTCGACCAGCTCGTCGTCCTCGATGAATTCGACGCCGTATTCCAGCGTCAGGTCGATCGGCGGCGTCACCTTGATGGCGTCTTCCTTGCCGCTCACGCGGAAGTTGGTCAGCTGCTTGGTGCGGGTCGCGTTGACGATCAGGTCGTTGTCGCGGTTGTGGATGCCGACGATCATGCCTTCGTAGACCGGGTCGTTCGGCTTCACGAACATGCGGCCGCGGTCGTCCAGCTTGCCCAGGGCGTAGGTGAAGATTTCACCCGCGTCCATGGAGATCAGCACGCCGTTCTTGCGACCGGCGATGTCACCCTTGTGGGGCTCGTAGCCGTCGAAGATGTTGGAGATCAGGCCCGAGCCGCGCGTCAGGTTCAGGAACTCGTTCGAGAAACCGATCAGGCCGCGGGCCGGGATGCGGTACTCGAGGCGCACGCGGCCACGGCCGTCCGGCTCCATGTTCACCAGCTCGCCCTTGCGCTCACCCAGGGCTTGCATGACGCCGCCCTGGTGGGTTTCTTCCACGTCGGCGGTGACCAGCTCGATCGGCTCGCACTTTTCGCCGTTGATGTCCTGGAACACCACGCGCGGTTTGGAGACGGCCAGCTCGTAGCCTTCGCGGCGCATGTTTTCCAGCAGGATGGTCAGGTGCAGTTCGCCGCGGCCCATCACTTCGAAGATGCCGTCTTCGTCGGTCTCGCTGACGCGCAGCGCGACGTTGGCTTGCAGTTCCTTCTGCAGGCGGTCCCAGATCTGGCGGCTGGTGACGTACTTGCCTTCGCGGCCGGCCAGCGGGCTGGTGTTGACGCAGAAATTCATCGTCAGCGTCGGCTCGTCGACCTTGAGCATCGGCAGCGGCGCCGGGTTGGACGGATCGGTCACGGTGACGCCGATGCCGATCTCCTCGATGCCGTTGATCAGCACGATGTCGCCAGGGCCGGCTTCGGTGGCCTGCACGCGGTCCAGACCCTGGAAGGTCAGCACCTGGTTGATGCGGCCCTTGACGGACTTGCCGTCCGGACCTTCCATGACGACCACGTCCATCGACGGCTTGATGGTGCCCTGGCTGATGCGGCCCACGCCGATGCGGCCGACGAAGGTCGAGAAGTCCAGCGCCGAGATCTGCAGCTGCAGCGGTGCTTCCGGATCACCCTTCTGGGCCGGCACGTGCTTGAGCACCGTGTTGAACAGGGCGGACATGTCCTCGCCCCACTTCTCGCCCGGCGCGCCTTCTTCCAGCGACGACCAGCCGTTGATGCCCGAGGCGTACACGACCGGGAAGTCCAGCTGCTCGTCGGTGGCGCCCAGCTTGTCGAACAGGTCGAACGCGGCGTTGATGACGGCGTCCGGCTTCGCGCCCGGCTTGTCGACCTTGTTCACGACGACGATGGGCTTGAGGCCCAGCGCCAGCGCCTTCTTGGTCACGAAGCGCGTCTGCGGCATCGGGCCTTCCTGCGCATCGATCAGCAGCACCACGCCGTCGACCATCGACAGCGCGCGCTCGACTTCACCGCCGAAGTCCGCGTGTCCCGGGGTGTCGACGATGTTGATGTGCGTGCCTTCCCAGCTGACCGCGCAGTTCTTGGCCAGGATGGTGATGCCGCGCTCACGTTCGATGGCGTTGTTGTCCATCACGGTGTCGACGACCTTCTCGTGTTCGGCGAAGGTGCCGCTCTGGCGAAGGAGCTGGTCCACCATGGTGGTCTTGCCATGGTCGACGTGGGCGATGATGGCGATGTTGCGGATTTGCTTGCTCATGGGGCGGCTTTCGCTAGGGGCTTTCTCTGGATTCGGAGGAAGTCGGGGAACTCGGGATGTCTCGGATCTTGTTGGCGATGTCGGCTCAGGCGGCCTGCATCAGCATGGAAGCGATTTCGGTCGGGCTCAGCAGGCGGTCGGCGATCAGCTCGCCGCCGGCCACGTGGGCGCTGCCCAGGAAGGCGCGCGGCGCCTGGCCGTAGACACGCACCTGCGGCATGTCGGTCAGCGTCACGCGCCGGCGCATGCCGGACAGGAAACGGCCGGCCTCGTCGTTGCTCAGTTCGACCTCGGGCCACTCGCCCAGCAGGCTGTCCGGCGCGGTCAGCAGCGACAGGCGGGCGTCTTCGTCCAGCGCCTCGATCTGTTCCAGCGTCACCGCGCGGTCGATCGACACCGGACCGCTCGCCGTCCGGCGCAAGCCGGCCAGGTGCGCGCCGCAACCCAGCGTCGCGCCGATGTCTTCGCCCAGCGTGCGGATGTAGGTGCCCTTGGTGCAACGCACGTCGATCACCAGCAATAGCTCCGCAGGGTGCCATTCGACGATGTCGAGCGCATGAATCGTCACATTGCGCGGCTGGCGTTCGACGGTCACGCCTTCACGGGCGAGCTCGTACAGCGCCCGGCCCTGATGCTTCAGCGCCGAGTACATCGGCGGCAGCTGCGAGATCGCGCCGCGGAAGCCTTCGCAGGCGGCGCGGATCGCGTCCAGGTCCAGCGACTTCGCGACCTCGTCGCGCTGCTCGACGATCTCGCCTTCGCCGTCACCGGTCGTGGTCGTGATCCCCAGGCGCAGCGTCGCGCGGTAGCCCTTGTCGGCCTCCAGCGAAACCTGGCTGAACTTGGTCGCCGCGCCGAAGGTCAGCGGCAGCAGCCCGGTCGCCAGCGGATCCAGCGTGCCGGTGTGGCCGGCCTTCTCCGCGCGCAGCAGGCGCTTGACCTTCTGCAATGCGTCATTGCTGGTCAGGCCAATCGGCTTGTCCAGCATCAGCACGCCGTGCACGGCGCGCTTCACGATCTTGGGGCGGGGGGCTACTGCGCTCATCACTACGCGGCGGCCCTCTCGGGACGCCGTCTTTCTGGCTCGGAGGACCTCAGTCCTCGGTGGTCTCGTCGTCCTTGGCTCGGGACAGGTTCGCTTTGTTGATCAGCGCGCTCATCTCGGCGGCGCGTTCGATCGTGCGGTCGAAATGGAAATGCAGGCTGGGCACGGTGTGGATCTGCAGCCGCTTGAACAGGCCGTTGCGCAGGAATCCTGCCGCCTCGTTCAGCGCCGCGCCGGTCGCCTCCGGATCGCCGACCAGCAGCGAGAAGTAGACCTTCGCGTGTGCGTAGTCGGGCGTGACCTCCACCGCATTGATCGTCACCATGCCGACGCGCGGGTCCTTCAGGTCCCGGATCAGCTCGGCCAGGTCGCGCTGGATCTGGTCCGCCACGCGCAGACCGCGGTTGGGGATAGATCGCTTGTGACGCATGGCTCTTTCCTCACTCTCTCAAACAACAAAGCCCGGCGGTACGACCCGCCGGGCGTGGAGCGACGGCAGGCTGGGTTACAGCGTGCGCGCCACTTCCTTGATTTCGAAGACTTCCAGCTGGTCGCCTTCCTTGATGTCGCTGTAGTTCTTCAGCTTGATACCGCACTCGAAGCCTTCGCGGACTTCCTTGACGTCGTCCTTCAGGCGCTTGAGCGACTCGATCTCGCCGGTGTAGACCACGACGTTGTCGCGCAGCAGACGGAAGCGCGCGTTGCGCGTCACGTGACCGCTGGTGATCATCGAACCGGCGATGGTGCCGATCTTGGTCGCCACGAACACGGTGCGGATCTCGGCGGTACCGATGATCTCCTCGCGCTGCTCCGGAGCCAGCATGCCGGCCATCGCCGCCTTCACCTCATCCACGGCGTCGTAGATGATGTTGTAGTAGCGCAGGTCGACGTCGTTGTGCTCGGCCACCTTGCGCGCGCCGGCATCGGCACGCACGTTGAAGCCGATCACGACGGCCTTGGAGGCGATCGCCAGGTTGATGTCGGACTCGCTGATCGCGCCCACCGCGGCGTGCACGATCTGGACCTTGACCTCGTCGGTCGACAGCTTGAGCAGCGAGGAAGCCAGCGCTTCCTGCGAGCCCTGCACGTCGGCCTTGATGATCAGCGGCAGCGTCTGCACGTCGCCGGCAGTCATGTCGGCGAACATGTTCTCCAGCTTGGAGGCCTGCTGGCGGGCCAGCTTGACGTCACGGTACTTGCCGGCGCGGAAGGTCGCGATTTCACGGGCGCGGCGTTCGTCGCTCAGCACCATGAACTCGTCACCGGCGCGCGGCACTTCCGTCAGGCCCTGGATCTCGACCGGGATGGACGGGCCGGCCTCGGTGGAGTTCTTGCCGTCCTCGTCCAGCATGGCGCGGACACGACCGTAGGTCGAGCCGGCCAGCACCACGTCGCCGCGCTTCAAGGTACCGGATTGCACCAGCACCGTCGCGACCGGGCCGCGGCCCTTGTCCAGCTTGGCTTCGATGACCAGACCCTTGGCCATCGAATCCTTCGCGGCCTTCAGTTCCAGCACTTCGGCCTGCAGCAGCACCTGCTCCAGCAGATCGTCGATGCCCTGGCCGGTCTTGGCCGACACCGGGACGAACGGCGATTCACCGCCGAACTCTTCCGGCACGACCTGCTCGGCCACCAGCTCGCTCTTGACGCGCTCGGCGTTGGCGTCGGGCTTGTCGATCTTGTTCATCGCGACCACGATCGGCACGCCGGCGGCCTTCGCGTGGTGGATCGCTTCCTTGGTCTGCGGCATCACGCCGTCATCCGCGGCCACGACCAGGATGACGATGTCCGTCGCCTGCGCACCGCGGGCACGCATGGCCGTGAAGGCCTCGTGACCCGGGGTGTCGAGGAAGGTGATCATGCCGCGCGGCGTGTCGACGTGATAAGCGCCGATGTGCTGCGTGATGCCGCCGGCTTCGCCAGCCGCCACGCGGGCGCGGCGGATGCTGTCCAGCAGCGAGGTCTTGCCGTGGTCGACGTGACCCATGACGGTGACGACCGGCGCGCGGGGCAGCAGTTCGTGCTGGCCTTCGGCGGCGGCGCCCTCTTCCTCGAGGAACGCGTCCGGATCGTCCAGCTTGGCGGCGAACGCCTTGTGGCCCATTTCCTCGACCAGGATCATGGCCGTCTCTTGGTCCAGCTGCTGGTTGATGGTGACCATCTGACCCAGCTTCATCAGCTGCTTGATGACCTCCGAGGCCTTCACCGACATCTTGTGCGCCAGATCGGCGACCGAGATGGTTTCGGGAACGTGCACTTCCTGGGCCACCGGCTCGTTCGGAGCCTGGAAATTCGAGGGCGAGGCGCCGCGATCGTCACGACCGCCACGCCGGCCACCGGCACCGCCACGGCCCGGCGCGCGCCAGCTCGTGCCGCCGCCCGGACGCGCCGGACCGTCGGTACGACCACCACCCGGCTTGCCGGCGACGCCACGCTTCTTGGCATCGTCAGCCCAGCTGGAGGGCAGC
>NZ_DASVNZ010000329.1:0-22855 GCF_036486225.1 Roseateles sp.
GATGGACGCCCGCCCGCGCGGTGCGGCCGGGTGGTCGCACGAGGCCTGCATCGCCTGCGGCGATTGCGCGACCGACTGCAATCACGAGGCCAAGCAGTCGCTGGACACCGGCTTGCTGCTGCAAGCCTGGCGGCAGGGCGCCGACCTCGTCTGCGGCGCGAGTGTCGAGGCGCTCGCCGCCGCGCCGGGCGTCGGCTGGCGCGTCACGCTGCAGCACACCGACGAGCCGTTGCGCCAGCGGCAGGGCGAGCCCTTCGAGGTGCTCGCGCGTCGGGTGATCCTGGCCGCCGGCACGCTGGGATCGACGGAGATCCTGATGCGTTCGCGGGACCGCGGTCTGCCGCTGTCGCGCATGCTCGGGCAGGCGTTCTCGGCCAACGGCGACGTGATCGCCGTCGGTCACGGGTGGCCCCGGCCCGTCCACGCGGTCGCCGACGAGGACCAGCCTCCCGCGGCGCGGCAGGTCGGTCCGACGATCACTGGCGTCTGGCATGCAGGGCCGGATTACGTCGTGGAGGACCTGGCGATTCCCGGCGCGTTGCGGCCGGTCTTCGAGGAAGGCTTCGCCCTGGCGGCGACCTTGGACGCGCTGGCGCGCGCGAACCCGGGGCCGCACGAGGAACGCGCCGATTTCGACGATCCCTTCGCCGTCCGCCCGTCCGTGACCGAGCGCCAGTTGCCGCTGGCGATCGTCGGGCGCGACAGCGGCACCGGCCGGCTGGTCCGGCGCGACGGATTCGAGGAACCCGGCGGCTTGCAGGTCGACTGGCCCGGTCTGCGGGATGAGCCCGCGATCGCGCGTCGGCACGAGGCGCTGGAGCGGCGCCTCCGCACCCAGGGCGCCCGGCTGCTGCGCAACCCGCTGTGGCAACTGCTGCCGCCGGAGATGGCCTTCCTCACGAACGACGCGCGCGGGCCGATGCTCAGCGTGCATCCGCTGGGCGGCTGCGCGATGGGCGATCGCGGCAGCGACGGCGTGGTCGATGCGATCGGGCGGGTGTTCTCCGGCGACGGCGACGCGGTGCATGACGGACTGGTCGTGCTGGACGGCGCCATCGTGCCGGGCTCGCTCGCGATCAATCCGGCGCTGACGATCAGCGCGTTGGCGCAGCGGGCGCTGGACCAGTTGGTCCTCCTGTGGCGACTGGGCGCCCCGTCACCGGTGACCGTGCGTCGGGAGCCGGTGCGTCCTGTCTTCCGCAAAAGCACCGGCGGTAGCACCAGCGGCAGAGACGCGACGGTGATCGAAGTGCGCGAGCGCCTCGGCGGTTTCGTGCGCTGGTCCGGCGCGCCGGGCTCACCGGTGAAGTACCTGGAGTTCTGCGTGGTCTTCCAACCGAAGGCGTTGGTGGACCTGTTGAGACCTGGCCCCGAGCGACGGTTGATCGTGGCGCCGGAGAGCCGGCTGCGTGTTTTCGAGGCGCGCGAGCGCCGGCCCGGATGCTTCGAGATCGTCGGCCCGAACCCGGGAGACCGCCGGCTCTGGGCGCACGAAGAGCGCGGCGACGAGTACGCCCTGTTCACCGCGCCGCTGGCGGAAGGGGAACTGACGCTCTTCCAGCGCGAGGCCTCGGGATCGATGCGACGCCACGCACGCGGCCTGTGGGCGTGGGCGATCAATCGCGGCGTGCGCGATGCCTGGCAGGGGTTGGTCGACTGGGCCGGGCGTCGCTCGCCGCCGAAGGCGCTGGGCGCAGCGCGGGCGGGCTTGCGCGCACGGGCCGTCAACGCCTGGCACCTTGCCGGACACGCGGGGGAAGCGCGGGTGATGCGTTATCAGGTGCGCATCGATCCGGCCGCGGACCTGCCCGCGTGGGCGGTTGCGTTGCGCGATCAGCCGTTGAGCGGCGCCAAGCGGATCAGCTACACGCGGCGCGGCAACCCGTGGACGCAGCTGAGCCGCATGACGCTGGCGCCCCTCGCCGGCATGGCGCCGCCGCCAGGGGCGCGGGAGATCGTGCTGACGCTGGACATGCACCACCTCGCCCGCGAGCGGATGCCGCTGCTGCGCATCCGGCAGGCGCGCGACATCCCCTCGGCGGCGCGTGACATCGGCGCGCTGATGGCCTACATCGCGCGCATGACGATTGGGCTGCACGCCTGGACCTTCCGCAAGCCCGACGAGGCACCGCCGCGGCGCATCTCGCGCCTGCCGGGCGCGGTGCCCGGCCTGCCGGACCCCGTGGTGATCGAGATGGCCGCCGGGCGTTGGGGCGACGCGGGGGCGCAGCGCCAGGACCTCGACCGCCCGGCGCGCGAGGACGACGAGCGCCCGGTGCTGATCCGGCTCACGCGTTACGCCCGGTCGGGCGGCGAGCCGGTGCTGATGATCCACGGCTACAGCGCCAGCGGCACGACCTTCGCGCACCACGCCGTGCGCCCGGGTCCGGCCAAGCTGCTGTGGGACGCGGGCTACGACGTCTGGCTGCTGGACCTGCGCACCAGCGCCGGCCTGCCGACGGCCCGGCTGCCGTGGACCTTCGAGGAAGCCGCGTTCAACGACATCCCGCTGGCCGTCGACCGGGTGCTGCGCGAGACCGGCCGCGAGCGGCTGAACCTCCTCGCGCACTGCATGGGGTCGGTGATGCTGCACATGGCGTTGCTGGAGCCGCGCGAGCAGACCTGGGAGCGCTGCTTCCCCCTGCGTGCGGCCCTGAAGGACAGGATCTCGAGGCTGGTCATCTCGCAGGTCACGCCGCTGATGGTGATGTCGCCGACCAACAGCCTGCGCGGCGTGCTGATGCAATACCTGCGGCCCTACCTGCCGCTGGGCGACTACGCATTCCGGCCGGAAGGCACGCTCACGCTGTTCGATCACCTGCTCGACCGGCTGCTGGCCAGCCTCCCGTATCCGGACGCGGAATTCGACCTGGAGAACCCGCCGCCCTGGCCGCCGTGGCGGATGCGGCGCACCCCCTGGACCGCGACGCGGCATCGCATGGACCTGCTGTACGGACGCGACTTCGCGATCGGCAACGTCGACCGCGCCGTGTTCGATTTCATCGACGACCACTTCGGGCCGCTGAACATGGACACGGTCGCGCAGGCGATCCACTTCGCGCGCTGCCACGAGATCACCGACTGGCAGGGGGCGAGCGTCTACCTCGACAGTCTTGCGAAGAGTCTGGCGCTGCTGAAGTCTTTCCCGGTGCTGTCGCTGCACGGCGAGGACAACGGCTTGTGCAGCGCCGACAGCGCCGAGCTGCTCAAGGACTACTACGAGCAGGCCGCGCCGGGACGTTATCGGTACCGGGTGATCGCGGGCCACGGGCATCAGGACTGCCTGATCGGACGCCACATCGCGACGCAGGTGTTCCCGCACGTGCTCGCCTTCCTGGCCGAGGAGCCGCCATCATGAGCGGGTTCCTGTCCGGGACCCGGCGGGGCACGGGGGCCGACGGGCTGCTGATCGGCGCGGAGGCGCCCGGCCATCGCGTCGAGCGCGCGGCGCCGGAGACCGGCCGCGTGCCGCTGCTGACGGCACTGCGACCCGAGCGCGGCTGGCCGCACTGGTTGCTGTGGGTACCGATGCGATGGCGCGGCGGATGGGTCTATGAACAGCTGCCGCTGCCCTGGCGCATCGAGTCTTTCGTGCCACCCGGCATGGGGCAGCCGGGCGCGCCGTGGCGGATCTCGCAGGCCGTGGAGGCGTTTCCACCGCAGCCAGGCGCGTCATCCGGTGCTGCGACCGATATGACCGTCGAGGTCGGCATCGATGGCGGCGATGAACGCGAGATCGACGTCCACGGTTTGCTTCTGGTGGCGCTCTATCTCGAGCCGCGCGCGCTGGCCATGGAGGGCGCGCATCGTGGCGTGATGCACGAGCTCGGCGAGGAAGAGCTGCAGGCGCAGGTCGAGGGTGCGCTCGGGCAGTTCCTGGATCTGCCGCCGCATCGCTGGGCGCATGGTTTCGTGCCGTCGCCGGACGAGTCGGTGTCCGACGGCGTGTGCTTCGCGCTGGCGGCGTGCCAGTACCCACCGGGTCTGCTCGATGCGAGCCCGGGTTGGGAGCTCGACGCCTCGCAAGCCGGGCCGGGTCTGGCGTCCTTGGCGCGTTTGCACCGGTTCACGCGCTCGACGGTGCGGGGGCGGACCTGCTCGCTGGTGCTGTTCGCCGGGGACCAGATCTATGCGGATGCGAGCGGCGGGTTGGCCGATTCGCGCAGCGGCATCGAGCGTTATGCACGCGGCTACGGCGAGTTCAAAGCCGGTCCCGCCCGGCTGCTGCCGCCGACGGTGGCGCGCGTCGTGCACGCGATCGACGATCACGAGATCGTCGACAACTGGGAACCGAGTCCCGGTGCCAGTCACGGGGGCAACGGCCCGTGGTTCGACGTCGCGCGGCAGGCGGCCTGGCATCACCGATGGGAAGCCGGCGCGCGAGTGGGCGGACCGGAGCTGCTGTGGCACGACTTTGACTGGCGCGGGGCGGCCTTCTTCATCGCCGATGCGCGTTGCGAGCGCGAGGCGCGACGTGTCGCGAACTGGTCGAGCGCGCGCCTGTGGTCGACATCGCAACGCGACGCCTTCGGCGAGTGGCTGTCACGCGCTGCGGATCGGCCGAAGTTCGTGCTGAGCGGCTCACTGCCGCTGCCGCGTCGTCGCACGACGGTGGAGCACGCGGCGAGCTGCCTGCGTTCGGACGCGTGGGACGGGTATCCGCACAGCCTGCACGAACTGCTGGGGGCGGTGTGGCGGCATCGCGCGTCGGGGCTGGTGTTCCTGTCGGGCGACGAGCATCGCTCGGGCTGGGTGAGCGCGGAGATCTCGGCGGTCGACGGCGACGACCGCGCGCCGGTGCGCATCCACTCGGTCCACAGCTCGGCGCTGTATGCACCGTGGCCGTTCGCGATCACAGCGGCCGAGGAGCTGGCCGCGCCCGATGCCTTCGAGTTCGACGGCCCGGACGGCCGGCGCCTGCGATGCGTGGTCAGCGTGTGGGCGGATCGTCCCGGCGATGGTTTCGCCGTGCTGCGTGTGCGAGGCGGCGAAGTCGAACTCTGGTTCGACCGATCCGGTCAAATATCGGATGCGCCGGACGGCGTGTTGTCGTCCGGAAATCTTGCCTCGTCCAAGGCGGATCGATAGACTGCGAACCTCAAGATCGAACCAGGCGGAGTGAGACGGTCGAGCCGCCCAAGCAATTGGGTCCCAGCTGGAATGGGAGTTCGCGGAAACGCGATAGAGAACTCCGCGTGCGGCGACCACCTTTCGGTGGTCGCCTGTTTTTTTGTCCGGCTACTTCTTTCATGCTCGAAGAGGCTGCCGCAAGCAGGTTGCTTTCAACAGCTTCGCAAAGCTGACCTTTCGACCCCTCGTCAAGCTGACGTCAAAGGGATGCTTCAAGTAGGCCGATTGAACTTTGAGGATGAGTCGGCGCTTCCGCTTGGTATCGCGACTCAGCTCGAAGAACAGCACGTAGTGCTGCTGCGATGCCCCGGTCTTGCCGGTCACCGATTCGACAGTGACGAAGTTCTGTGGCTGCTCCCGGGCGATGCGGATGGCACGCTTTGGAAGGTCCTTGATGATCCTGGGCAGGTGCAACGATGAGAGCGAGTAGCGCTCTTCGCAGAGTACGCGAATCTCTTGCCCGTCGTTGAAGAGTTCACCCGACGGAATCGTGTGCCTCGGCCTACCGTCCCAAGGAATCGAGCGCGTGAAGCAATGGCTTGAGAAGTAGGCGACGACGACGATGTCGAAGCCCAGCCCCGGGTCGATGCGGAAAGCCATGGGCTCAAGGTGGGTGAGGTCCCAAGGTATCCCGCAACGCGCGACAACCCGGCCCCGATGTCGCGGAGATACCGCCTCAAGGTGCTCGGCCACCGGGACATCGGTGGTCGCGCTGACTGATGCAACGGGGGAGCGTGACTCGCTTTCCAGCGTGGAACTGGTCATGACGCAGGGACTCTGGGAACAACGGGGCAGTCATGTTTCCGACCCTGTTCCGTTCGCGCCTTGCGCCGCGTCAACAATGTCGCTGGTCAAGCAGAAGTTGCGATGTCTGTCGCGGGGCGGCGACTCATCGATGAGTAAGGCCGCAGCCGTTGTTGACTGGTCCATGCCAGTCGCTGCCCGATGCCTGTTGCTCTTCGCAGGGGACACGGGCGGATGAACGACACCGGATCGACCTGTGGTTCGATCGATCCGGTCCGCACGGGGGCGCGTCAACGACCGCCGACGCGCCCGATGCTCAACTGCTCACGCAGGTGAAGCTGCCGGCCTGATTGGGATCGGCCGGTGCGCCGACGTACTTCGGCCAGGTCGGATAGCGGCAGAGCGGGCGGTTGGCGGTGCCGGCCGGCGACAGGTCGGCGGCGGCCTTGGTCTGGCTGTTGCCGGCGACGATCTTGTCCGCGGGGTCGACGCCCTTCTCGACCCAGTCGCTCAGGATGCCGAGGCTGTCGAACACCGGAATGAACGGCCCCGTGTCACCGTGGCCGTTGCCAGGGATCAGGTAGAAGCGGACCGACGCGTCGATCTTCGCCTGACCATACTTGGCCACCAGGGCCTGGTAGTACTCGACCGACGAATCGGTGCTCACCACCTCGTCCGCCGTGCCGTGGGTCCAGACGATCCGGCCGCCGCGCGCGAAGAAACGGTCGAGGTCGGTGCTCGCAGCATCCGTCTGCGTCGAGACGTCGATGATGCGCTGCTGCCAGCTGCCCGGGTTCGCCGGGTCCACGCTGGTGGTGTTGAACGCGGCGTCGCGGGTGATGAAGAACTTCATCCACTGGTCGCCGGTCAGGTAGGCGTTGGGCGAGTTCGCCTTCGTGCCGGAGGTCACCGCCAGGTAGTTCGGCGCCTGCGGACCGATGCCGTTGGGCCCGAAGTTCCGCGAGCTCGAATAGGGCGGTCCGAACACCATCCCCGCCATCAGGTTGTAGCCGCCGTAGCGCGTGACGCCATTGGCCAGCGGATAGCTCAGCTGCAGCGGGCTGGCCATCGCGCGTACCGTCGCGATCTGCGGGTCGGAGAGGCAGGTGTCGCCGCCGTCGGTGCCGTTGGGGCAGCGCAGGCTGGACAGCGTGGCATCGGCGCGCGCCTTGCAGGCCGGGAGGTTGGCGATGAGCCCGTCCTGCACGCCGTCCAGCGTGTCGCAGGACGCCATCACCGCGTTCAGCAGCAGGGAGGTCTTGGCGGGATTCAGCCAACCCGCGCCGCCGTTCTGGAAGATCGATCGGCCCAGCTGGATGTTGGACAGCCGCAGGCCGGTGTAGTTCAGCGCCGGACGGTTGATGAAGATCGCGTCGTAGCTGTCCGGCCAGTTCTGCGCCGCCGAGAGCGCGTCCCGGCCGCCGGTCGAGCTGCCGATGAAATAGCTCTTCAGCGGTGCGTCGACCTGGTACAGGCTGCGCACCAGCAGGCGGGCCACGTCCTGCGTCTTCTTCAGGCTCTGGCGGCCGTAGTTGCGCAGCGCCTCGTCATTGGTGGCGAAGGATCCGTTGGTGATGCCGCCGACGTGGCCGGAGTCGTCGCCCAGCGTCACGTAGCCCCGCGTCAGCGGTGTCGGCGTGTCGTTGCCGGCGAAGTTGGTCGGGTCCAGGCCGGTGATCAGCACGCCGTCGAAACCGCCGCCGCCGTACTGCAGCATCTTGCCGTTCCAGGTCGCGGGCAGGTTGACCTCGAAGTTGATGACGGGGGCCGCCGGGTCGACCGGCTTGATGCGACCAAGCACCTTGCAGAAGCTGCCGTTGAGGTTGCCCGCCGCGTCTGCGGCGACCAGAGTCGCGGAGGCGATCTCCGCACCGGAGGACGGCAGGCTGATCTGCGCAGCGGTCGCCGTGAAGGCGGCGGCCGCGCTGCACGACTGTGCGGTGATCACCGCGGGCTTGAACGGCGGCGTGACATCGGCGTTGTCGTCGCCGCTGCCGCAGGCGGTCAACAGCATCGCCAAGGTCACCGGCGTGGCGGCAAGCAAGGCGGACTTGCGGGTGGAATTGCGAGTGGAATTGCGGGAGGGAAGGCGGGAGGGAAGGGGCCTGACCTGGCGGTCCGGCGCTCTCGAATCTGGCATGGAAGTCTCCGGTTCTTGTTCCCGTGGATGACACGGTGAGCCCATCGTGGGTGGGCATCTGGGAGACGTCAAATATCTCGAAATGATGAAGTCAATATGTATTTCATATGGACTTCGCAGCTCGCCCGATTGGGTGAGCAGCGCCGCGGCAGGGGCGCCGTTCTTCACATGCGACACTGCCGGATGACCGAAATCGAACTGCGTTTCCAGATTCCCGAATCGCAATGGACCGCCGTGCGCCGCTGGGTTGCGGGGACCGGCAAGACCGTCGCGGTCGAGGAACGCCTGCAGGCCTCGTACTTCGATACGCCCGAGCGCGACCTCGCGCACGCCGGCTTCGCGCTGCGGCTGCGACGCGAGGGCGACGTCTGGGTGCAGACGCTCAAGGGCGCCGCGCCCGACGGCATGACGCGCCTCGAGCACAACGTGCCGCTGGGTGCGGACATCCCCCAGCTCGACGTCGCCCGTCACGCCGACCATCCCGCCGGGCAGGCGCTTCAGGCGCTGCTCGCCGAACTGCCCGCGGACGCTCTGCAGGCGCTGTTCCGCACCGACATCACCCGCCTCACGCGCCCGCTGCGCACGCCGCATGGCACGGTCGAACTCGCGCTCGATCACGGCGCGCTGCTCGCGGGCGAGGGCGACTCGCTGCGCAGCACGCCGGTGGCCGAACTCGAGATCGAACTGAAGAGCGGCGAAGCCCGCGCCGTGCTCGAAACCGCGCGGCAATGGGCCATCGAACGCTTCGGGCTGTCGCTCGAACTGCGCACGAAGGCGCTGCGCGGCGATCTGCTCGCGCGCGGTCTGGACTGCGCGCCGGTCGCCGGTTCGCACGCGATCCACTGGACCGGCGACATGACCCGCGACGACGCGCTTCACGTGCTGCTGCGCGAGTGCCTGGAGCCCATCGTCGGCAACGCCTCGCAGATCGCGAGCGGACGGCATCGGCCCGAACACCTGCACCAGATGCGCGTCGGCCTGCGGCGCCTGCGCGCCGGCGTGCGGCTGCTGGCGTCGGACGACGACCTCGCGCTGCATGCGCTGGCCGAAGGCGCCGGGCAACTGTCGCGACGACTCACCGCGGCGCGCGACGTCGATGCCCAGGCCGAAGCCGGATGGCGCATCGCGATGCTCGCCGCCTGGCGCGCCGAGCGGCCGTCCGCGGCGTCCGAGATGTCGCCCGCGCCGCCCATCGACGTCGCCGGCCTGCTGCTCGTGCCGGAGGTGCAGGGCTGGATGCTCGCGATCATCGGCTGGCTCGCGCGTCCCGCGCCGGACCATGCGCCCGAGGAGGAGCAAGACCTGGCCCTCGTCCACGCGCACATCGCGCAGTGGCGTGCGGCCACCGACAAGCAGGTCAAGCGTTTCGACCGCCTCGACACCGAGGGCCGTCATCACCTGCGCCGGCGTCTGAGACGCCTGCGGCTCGCGCTGGAGCTGACCTTCGCCGTGCCCGGCGGGAGCGACGGCGCCCGCCTGTCCAAGAAGGAGATCGAGGCGCGGGCCCGGCAACTGGCGCGCGTCCACGAGGCCGCGCAGCGCCTGGGTGCGCTGAACGACCTCGAAGTCGGCCTGACGCAGGCGCGCGAGCAGCTCGCCTTCGCCATGGCGCACGGCGACGTGCCGGCGGCCGCGCAGGCGGGCTTCTCGCTGGGATGGCTGAGGCCGCGTCAGCGGCAGGCGCTCGAGAAGGCAGCCAAGGCCGTGAAGGCCGTGAAGCCGGTGAAGGCAGTCAAGCGCGCCAAGCCCGACTGAAGCGCTTCGCCCGACTGACTTCACTGAGGAGCGCACCCACCGCCTCATGCCGAGGCGTTGGGATGCGTTCCCTCATTCCAGTCACTTCGAGGCCGACATGCCGCAGTTCCATTCCCTGCCCTTCACCGAACTTCCCCACCGCCCCGGCGAAGAGATCCCGGATCGCGCCCGTATCCCCGGGCTGCTGGCGATGGCGGTCGATCCCGACCGGCTGTGCGCCGTCCAGGCGCTCGCCGCCCGAAGATTGCTGGACCCCGACGGCGAGGTCTATCCCGCCGACGGCTGCGCGATCACGCTGACCTTGCTGATGCGCGGGGCCGGGTTCGAGGTCCACGAGCTCTACTGGGCGATCGACGTGCCGGCGATGCTGCTCTCGCGGGGATGGCGGGAAGTCCCGCCGGGCGGGCAGCGGGCCGGCGACATCGGCAGCACCTGCCGCGAGGGGACACATCATGGCGAGGACCACGTCTTCCTGGTGGTCCGTTGCGTCAACCCGGACGAGATGATCGTCGTGGACAACCAGGCCGCCTACCCGCACTTCCGATGGGCGAGCGGGCAGGGCGGCAAGACGCCGACGGCGATGTTCTACCGGGCCCCCGAGGCTCCCGAGGCCGCCGGGGCGTCTGAGGCGCTGGACTGAGCGTCCCCGCGCAGCGGCGGCCTCAGGCGTCGCCGCCGCCGAGATGGCGCGCCGCGCCCAGCATCTCGTGGACGTCGTGCGTCATCACCGCGAGGAAGGCCGCCAGACCGATGTAGTACGCGGCGTACTCCCACTTCACCCGGGTGGGGACGGCGTAGTAGGTCTTCGCCTCCTCGCTGTCGGCGCGGTACTTCCAGGCCTTCATCAGCTGCGGCGCGGCCAGCAGCGCGATCAGCAGCAGCATCGGACTGGGCCGGAGGATGAACAGCCCGACCAGCACCGGCACGCCCGCGAACCAGATTCGCGGCGACAGCACCGCCGTGATCCGGCCGCCGTCGAACGGCGACATCGGGATCAGGTTGAACAGGTTCAGGAAGAAGCCCGCGTACGACACCGCCAGCAGCCAGTCCAGGTTCCAGCTGCGCGCCATCAGATAGCAGACGGTGGCGCCGACGGTGCCCAGCAGCGGCCCGCCCAGGCCGACGTAGGCCTCGGTCTGCGCGTCGTGCGGCATGTCCTTGAGCTCGATCCAGGCGCCGACGAAGGGGATGAAGGTCGGCAGGCCGACGTCCAGGCCCTTCTGGCGCGCGGCGAGATAGTGGCCCATCTCATGCACGAACAGCAGCGCGATGAACCCCACCGCGTAGCGCCAGCCGTAGATCCAGGCGTACAGCAGGACCGACAGCAGCATCGTGCCCCCGCTGAACAGCAGTTTGCTCAGCTTGACGCCGGAGAACAGCAGGAACAGGAGCTTGGTCATCGGCTCAGGACTCCGCGGACTCGCTCTTCTTGCGGCCGAAGAACTTCATGATCGCGCCGCCGAAACCGACGACGGCGAGGATGATGATCTTCGCGAACTTCAGGAAGAACGCGCCGATCACCGCCAGCAGGCCCAGCTTCTTCGCGCCCACGCCCAGCACCAGTGCGGCCAGGCCGTACTCGGCGACCTTGTCGGTGCTGCTGTTGAAGTCGGCGTAGCGCTTGCCGTCGTTGAACTCCAGCGCGCCCAGCAGCTGCTGCGCGTCGCCCTTGTACTTGGGCAGGTCGTCCAGGCCGGTGACCAGGTTCAGGCTCATGTAGCCCTCGCGGCCCAGCGCGTAGGTGTTGTAGTTGACGCCTTGCGGCTCATTGGCCGCCGCGCCGACCTCGCGCGACTTCATCGCCCAGACCAGGCGGTGCGAGTCCGCCGTGTAGGCCGGCTCCTGCGCCCAGCCGGTGATCTCCAGCGCGCGGCCGCCCATCTTCTTGCGCTCGTCGTTGCTGGCTTCGGTGCCTTCCTTGAAGCTCTTCAGCATGTCCGCCGCGTCCCAGTGCTTGGCGTCGTCGTCCTTGATGTAGCCGGACTTCTCGAAACGCAGCGTCGCGAACCAGTCGCCGTCGCCGCGCGGGAAGACCACGCCTTCCAGGTCGCTGTAGTCGCCGGGGTTGCCCATGGCGCGCATCAGCTTGGCCGCGTGCGGCTGCGGGACGTAGACCTTGCCCTCGGGCAGATGCAGCACGGCCTGGCTGGACAGCTTCACGTCCTGCGGCCCCTTCACGATGTCGTTCTGCGCGGCGGTGAGGACCTTGGCGAACTCGTTCTCGCCGGACTGCGCCGAGGCGGGCGTGGCGGTGATGAACATCGCGCCGAACAGCGCGCCGGCAAGGACCCGCAGCGCGCGGGTGAAGGGGGTGGCGGTCATGGA
This sequence comes from Roseateles sp., assembly GCF_036486225.1. Taxonomy (GTDB): domain Bacteria; phylum Pseudomonadota; class Gammaproteobacteria; order Burkholderiales; family Burkholderiaceae_C; genus Roseateles. Next base: position 12,095 of record NZ_DASVNZ010000329.1, read on the forward strand.
TTTCCCTCGAAACGGTGTATCGAACCTGGCCTCTGACGGGCCGAAGGGTGCGAGTCTATCGATGTGAGTCGACGGGAAATCCGCACTTCCCCCATCCGGGGGCATGAAAAAGCCAGCGCAGTGACCAAAGACATACAGCCCGCCCGGTCACCCGGGGCGGGCTGTATCGATCCGATCGCCAAGCCCCGACCGCCAAGGCCCGAGGGCAGCGAGCGGGAGTGGGGCCGGAGTGATGCTAGGGGTTCGCGGACGCGATGCCCCTTGCGTCGCGGAGAGCCCGCGCTTGGCCGTTCGTCAGCAGCGACCGTGGCACGTCAGGCCACTTCACTCCACTGCTTGGACAACTGGTCCCACTTCAGTCGCGCCGCCTTCAGATGGCGCTCCTTCACGTGGCCGTAGCCGCGGATGTCTTCCGGGATGCGGGCCAGCTCGACGGCGGTCGACAGGCGCTCCGTGGTGAGGCCCTTGGCCAGGATGGCGTCGATGGTTGCGCGGTAGTCGACGATCAACTGACGTTCCGACTTGCGTTCCTCGGTGTGGCCGAACGGATCGAAGGCCGTGCCGCGCAGGCCCTTCATCTTGGCCAGCATGCCCATGGCCGGGCGGACCCAGCTGCCGAAGGGGCGCTTCTGCAGATGGCCGTGGTCGTCCTTCTTGGCGAGCATCGGCGGTGCCAGGTGATGCACGACCTTGAAGTCGCCTTCGAACTGGCCCTTGATCTTGTCCAGGAACTTGGTGTCGGTGTGCAGGCGGGCGACCTCGTACTCGTCCTTGTAGGCCATCAGCTTGAACAGGTAGCGCGCGACGGCTTCCGTCAGGCGCGTGCCGCCGACGGGCGCTTCCGCCTGGCGGACCTTCTCGACGAAGGCGCGGTACTGCTCGGCGTAGGCGGCGTTCTGGTAGTCGGTCAGGAACTCGACGCGCTTGGCGATCAGCTCGTCCACGCCCTGGCGCTTGACGAAGTTGATGACCTGCTGCGCCGCGAACAGCGACTGCACCGCCGCCAGGTCGTGCGCGCAGCGACGGCCCCATTCGAACGCGGCCTTGTTGTTGTCGACCTGCACGCCGTTGAGCTCGATGGCGCGCATCAGCGCGGCGTGGCTCAGCGGCACGCGGCCCTTCTGCCACGAGAAGCCCAGCATCAGCGGGTTGGTGTACAGCGAGTCGCCCAGCAGCTTCACCGCGACCTCTTCCGCGTCGAACATGCCCAGGTGCGAGGCGCCCACGGCCTTCTGCACGGCGGCCTCGCAGGCGGCGCCGGGGAAGGACCAGTTCGCGTCGTTGACCAGCGTTGCGGTCGGCGAGCCGTGCGTGTTCAGCGCCACGAAGCTGCGGCCTTCGCGCATCACGGCCAGCGTCGTCTTGTTGGCGGCGACGATGGAATCGCAGGCGATCACCAGGTCGGCCTCCGCGGTGCCGACCTTGGTGCAGTGGATCGCGTCCGGCGTGTTGGCGATCTGGATGTGGCTCCAGGTCGCGCCGCCCTTCTGCGCCAGACCGGCCGCGTCCTGCGTGATCACGCCCTTGCCTTCCAGGTGCGCGGCCATGCCGAGCAACTGGCCGATGGTGATCACGCCGGTGCCGCCGACGCCGGCCACGACGATGCCCCAGGCCTCGACCGCGTTCGGGATCGTCGGCTGCGGGATCACCGGCAGCGACGCGTCGAACGGGCTGACGCGCTTGTCCTTCTTCGGCTTCTTCAGCTCACCGCCTTCGATGGTGACGAAGCTCGGGCAGAAGCCCTTCACGCACGAGAAGTCCTTGTTGCAGGTGTTCTGGTTGATCTGGCGCTTGCGACCGAACTCGGTCTCCAGCGGCTCGACCGACAGGCAGTTCGACTGCACCGAGCAGTCGCCGCAGCCTTCGCAGACCAGCTCGTTGATGACGGTGCGCTTGGCCGGGTCGACCAGCTTGCCGCGCTTGCGGCGGCGGCGCTTCTCGGTCGCGCAGGTCTGGTCGTAGATGATGACCGTGGTGCCCGGAATCTCGCGGAACTGGCGCTGCAGCGCGTCCAGCTCGTCGCGGTGGTGCACCGTCACGCCGGGCGCCAGCGGCTTGCCGTCGTACTTCTCCGGCTCGTCGGTGACGATGATCAGCTTGGCCACGCCTTCGCTGACCAGGCTGTTCATGATCTGCGTGACGCTGTGGCCCTCGGGGCGCTCGCCGACCTGCTGGCCGCCGGTCATCGCGACCGCGTCGTTGTAGAGCACCTTGTAGGTGATGTTCACGCCCGCGGCGATGGACTGGCGGATCGCCAGGATGCCGCTGTGGAAGTAGGTGCCGTCGCCGAGGTTGCTGAAGATGTGCTTCTCGTCGGTGAACGGCGCCTGGCCGACCCAGGGCACGCCTTCGCCGCCCATCTGGGTGAAGGTCGCGGTGTTGCGGCCCGGCATCCAGGTGACCATGTAGTGGCAGCCGATGCCACCCACGGCCCGCGAGCCGTCCGGCACGCGCGTGCTGGTGTTGTGCGGGCAGCCGGAGCAGAACCACGGCGTGCGGTCGGCGCCGCCGGCGGTCTTCTCCTCGCTCTTGAGCGACTGCTCCTTGGCTTCGATCAGCGCGACGCGCGCATCCAGGCGCGCGGCGGTGTCGGCGTCCACCCCCAGCTTCTTGAGCCGCTTGGCGATGGCGCGCGCGATGATGGCCGGCGTCAGGTCGGCCTGCGGGCGCAGCAGCCAGTTGCTGCTCGGGTTCGGGTGGCTCCACTCGCCGCCGCTGCGGTCGCCGTCGGTCTCGTCGAACTTGCCGAGCACGTTCGGGCGCACGTCCGGACGCCAGTTGTACAGCTCTTCCTTGAGCTGGTACTCGATCATCTGGCGCTTCTCCTCGATGACGAGGATCTCCTGCAGCCCGGTGGCGAAGTCGCGGGTGATGGTCGCTTCCAGCGGCCACACCACGTTGACCTTGTGCAGCCGGATGCCCAGGCGGCGGCAGCTGTCGTCGTCCAGGCCCAGGTCGTGCAGCGCCTGGCGGGTGTCGTTCCAGGCTTTGCCCGAGGCGATCAGGCCGATGCGGTCATGCGGCGTGGCGATGACGTTGTGGTTGAGCTTGTTGGCGCGGACGTAGGCGAGGGCGGCGTACCACTTGTGGTCCATCATCCGCGCCTCTTGATCCAGCGGCGGATCGGGCCAGCGGATGTGCAGGCCGCCCGGGGGCATCTGGAAATCTTCGGGCATCAGGATCTCGACGCGGTCGGGATCGACGCTGACGCTGCTGGACGATTCGACGATCTCCTGGATCGTCTTCATGCCCGACCACAGGCCGGAGAAGCGGCTCATCGCGAAGGCGTGCAGGCCCATGTCCAGGATCTCCTGGACGCTGCTCGGGAAGAACACCGGGAAGCCGACGGCCTTGAAGACGTGGTCGCTCTGGTGGGCGGCGGTGGAGCTCTTGGCGATGTGGTCGTCGGCGGCGATGGCGATCACGCCGCCGTACTTGGACGTGCCGGCCATGTTGGCGTGCTTGAACACGTCGATGGAGCGGTCCACGCCAGGGCCCTTGCCGTACCACATGCCGAAGACGCCGTCGAACTTCGCCTTCTCGGGGAACAGTGCGAGCTGCTGGGTGCCCCAGACGGCGGTGGCGCCGAGTTCCTCGTTGACGCCGGGCTGGAAGACGATGTGCTGCTTGGCGAGGTGCTTCTTCGCGGCCATCAGGGCCTGGTCGTAGCCGCCCAGCGGGGAGCCGCGGTAGCCGGAGATGAAGCCGGCGGTGTTGAGGCCGGCGATGGCGTCGCGGGTGCGTTGCAGCATCGGCAGGCGGACCAGCGCCTGGACGCCGCTCATGAAGGCGCGGCCCTCGTCGAGTGCGTACTTGTCATCCAGCGTGACCTTCTCGAGGGCGCGCAGGATGTGTTCGGGCAAGGGGGCGTTCATGCGGGGAGTCTCCTGATGGGTGGCTGACTTCCGGTCCCCGCTTGTGGCGAGGCCGTGTGCCTTGGCTGCCGTCGCGCCAAGTATGGCGGCGCGCGGAAAACGCAGAGAACAGTGTAGGAAACAACGCCCGGCGAGTGTTTGCTAGTTCTGCGCCGGGGACGGTCGTTTGAGCAAGAATCTTTCTCGGAATGAAGAAAGGGATTCGAATGGCATCGAAAAATGGAGCATCAGGGAAAACCATGAGGGCGACGCCGGGTTCCTCGGGCGGCGACGAGGGGGTCGAACGGGGCGCTGATCGAGTTGCCGATCGGGGCGCCGATCGTGGTGATGACGCGGGCGGATCCGGTGCTCCGGCAAGCGGCGAACTCGACCGGTATCACGTGGCGATCCTGGGAGAGCTGCAGCGCGAGGCGCGCCTGTCGAATGCGGAGCTGGCGACGCGGATCGGGCTGTCGCCAGCGCCGACCTGGCGCCGGGTGCGGTGGCTGGAGGAGCAGGGCTTCATCACCGGCTACCGCGCCGAGATCGACCGGCGCCGCCTGGGTCTGGGCGTGCTGGCGTTCGTGCGGGTGGACGCGGACCGCAACAACGGCGCGGCGACCAAGCAGCTGGAGGAGGCGATCCGGCAACTGCCGGAGGTGATCTCGTGCCACTACATCAGCGGCGCCGGGACCTTCGAGCTGGAGGTGATGGCCACGGATCTCGATGCGTTCAGCCGGTTCTCGATCGACACGCTGCTGAACCTGCCGAACGTGAAGGACATCCACACGAGCTTCTCGCTCGGGGAAGTGAAGGCGGGTGGGGCGTTGCCGCTGGGGCACCTGAAGCCCAAGGGATAAGCGGTCGTCGAATTCGACGACCGCCATGTTCGCGAATGCCCAAAGTCGTTATCGACCCTTATTCACGCAGGAGTGAATTGCATACGCCAAGAGTGTGGAGAGCGGCGGCGTGGCAACCCAATAAAGCGTGGCGGGCCAGCAACCGTTCAACTGGTAATACACGATGGGCAGCAAAGCGGCGAGCAGCAGTGTGAACGAGATGGCCCATCGCCATCCCAAACGCCTGGAATCATGGTCTTTCATTCGAGCCCTTTACAGCTGGGTATTTGCAACCTTCTGATTCGAGAGATCGGACAGTCCACCGGCAATGAATCCGGTGATCGCTCCTCCGATGAAACCGCCCACAAACCCTGCTGCGGCTGCCGGACCTGCAATCGCGCCAGTGATCGCTCCGCCGACCCCACCCGCGACGCCGCCGATGTACGCACCATTGATCGCTGCTTGTGTGTCCCAGCCGCCGGACACCATATCGATTTCCTCCTCGGTCAGCTCTCGAATTTCTCCGTAGTTGATTTCCATCGTAGACATGACGTTTCCTCATTGACGTTGATTTTCATGCCGCTCATGTGGCGGTCACGGCGACGGCACCTTTCATGCATGCCGCGCTTGCGACGCTAACGGCCGCGTGCCGGTCAAGAAATAGGGGAAAAGTCGATCATGGAAATGTATGAGCTGAATTGGTTGATTTAGATATTCTCTTGCGCTGAAAATAACAAAGGGAAGTAACTTAAATTGAGTTGGTGGTCATGAAAGGTCGGACGTGATGGTGCGGCGATAACCACGTCGAGGATGGAAAGCTGTACCGGTCGCACTCCCGAGCGCCTGTACCGGGCGGACGGAGGGCCCCGCTGGCATAGTCGACGATCCCCCCTCGCTCCCCGGCCGCCATGACGCTACCGCTCCGACATTTCCTGCTCGCGCTGTCCGTGGTCGCCATCTGGGGGAGCAACTTCGTCGTGATCCGCTGGGGCCTGAACGCGTTCCCGCCGCTGCTGTTCGCCGCACTGCGCTTCACCTTCGCCGCGCTGCCCGCGATGCTGCTGCTGCCGCGGCCGAAGGTCGGCTGGCGCAATCTCGCCGCGTACGGCGCCTTCGTCGGCGTCGGCCAGTTCGCGCTGCTCTACCTCGCGATGCGCTCGCAGATCTCGCCGGGGCTGGCCTCGCTCGTCATCCAGACGCAGGTCTTCTTCACCTTGCTGCTCGCCATGAAGATGAGCGGCGAACGCGTCCAGGGCTTCCAGTGGCTGGCCCTGATCACCGCCGCGGCCGGCATCGGCGTCATCGCGTCTCACACCGACGGCACGACGACCGTGCTCGGTCTCGGGATGGTGCTGCTGGCCGCGCTCTGCTGGTCCAGCGGCAACATCGTCGGCAAACGCGCCGGCGCCGTGAACATGCTGGGCTACGTGGTCTGGAGCAGCGCCTTCGCCGCGCCCGCGCTGTTCGTCCTTTCCTTCATCGTCGAAGGCCCCGCGCAGATGGGCGAGGCGCTCCAGCACGCCGGCCTCGGCGCATGGGGCGCGGTGCTCTGGCAGTCGGTCGGCAACACGCTCTTCGGCTACGGCGCGTGGAGCTTCCTCCTGTCGCGCCATCCCGCCGCGACCATCGTTCCGATGGCGCTGCTGGTGCCCGTATTCGGCATGAGCTGCTCCGCGCTGCTGCTCGGCGAAGGCCTGCCGCCTTGGAAGCTGATGGCTGCGGCGCTCGTGATCAGTGGGCTCGCGATCAATCTGCTGTGGCCGCATGTGCGCGGCGTGCTGAAGGCTGCGCGAGCATGAGCATGCTCGCGCGTCGTGCGTTGGCCGCGATGGCCATCGCGCTGTTTGGCGCGCTCACGCCGCTTGGCGCGAACGCTCAATTCGTTCCGCCGGAGAAGGGCAAGGCGCCCGCGACGATTCCCTCCGTGCGCGACCAGGAGATCGCCCAATGCCTGCCCGGCGAAGTGCAGACCTGGGGCGACGGTCGCGATCGCGCGATCGCGACGCGCTCGTTGCGCTTCGCCTACCGTCACGACAACGCGCCGTCGTGGTTCAGCGAACCGCAGGTGATGGCGCTGGTGAAGCGCTCCGCCGAGGCCTGGACCGCGTGCGGACTGAAGCTCGCCGTCGTCGCCGTGCCGCGCGGCCAGGTGCCGCCGGAGGACGCCATCCAGATCCTCTGGAGCGACGTCGGCAGCCGCGGCCAGTTCGCGCTGGCCAACGTGACGGCGCGCAGCCTGTCGATCGGTCCCGGTCTCTTTGCGCTGCTGCGCGAGCGCAATCCCAAGCACCCGGCGGACCAGACGCTGCAGATGGTGCTCTCGCACGAGATGGGTCACTTCCTCGGCCTGATGGCGCATTCGAAGCGCTGCGTGGACACGATGTCCTACTACGACAACGGCAAGGGTGAGCGCTGCGCGCTGCGCGATCCGAAGAGCTGGGGCAGCGTCGTCGAGTACCGCTCGATGCTGCCCACTGCTTGCGACATCGACCGCTGCAAGGCGCTCAACAAGTGACGTCGTGATCGACGTCCTCGCGGCGTATGCTGGCGCGATGAACTCGAATCGCCGCCTCGCCGTTCTTGCCATCGCCGCGCTGGGCGTCACCGCCTCCTTGATGACGCCGGTCCACGCACAAGGCCCGAAGCAGAACCTGCAGGTCGAGATGCGCTGGGTCGAATCCGAGCTCAGCGGTTCCACGGTGGCCGGCATCCGCGACGGCAGCACCGTCGTGAGCACGGGCGGCTCCGTGTCGGCGCGCGGCGGCGTCGCGCTCTCGACCGAGAACCGCGAGCAACGCCAGCAGCTGTTCCCGCGCCTGCTGGTGCTCAACGGCTCGCAGGCCTCGTTCACGATGACCGAATCGACGCCGATCCAGTGGGTCGACGTCGCGCTCGACCGTCAGCAAGGCGAGCAACGCGACCGCGTGGTCGTCGTGCCGCGCCAGGGCATGGCCGAGCGCGTGCGCGGCATCGTCGTCCGACCGAAATGGCCGGGCGGTCGCAGCCCGGTGGACGTCGAAGTCCGCGCCTCGGACCAGGCGCAGATGCCGCAGGGCGGCGCCTACGGCACTTCGCTGCCCGACGGCCAGCAGCGACCCAGCACCGACGTCCTCAGCACCGTCCAGGCGCCGCTCGGCATCTGGGTCACGATCGCGCGCACGGGCAGCGTGACTTCAAGCGCCAGTCGCAACACCTACAGCACGCGGGACGCGGAGGTGCAGAAGCTCCGCGAACTGCAGTTGCGGGTCGACGTGGCGCCATAGAGCGACGTGGCCCCGCACAGCGAAGTGGCTCCATAAAGGTTTCTCCGAAGTCGCTGCATCGATCGAATTGGTATTTGACTGGTGTTAATTTTCGGCTCAATCCGATAAGCTGCGGCGTCCTTTGGAGGCCCCGCATGTCCGTTCGCGCTCTGTCCCGCATCCCCACCCCGTTGACGGCCGCGATCGCCGCGCTCGGCGCGATTGCCGCCTCGGCGGCCATCGCCGCCACGCCGGCCGCCGATGCGAAGGCCGATCAGAAGTCCGATGCACCGGGCTACCCGCTCTTCGGCGCCAAGCCCGTCGAGTTCGAGCGCACCGGCGGCAAGATCGTCGGCATCTACGTGCCCAACTGGGAGCCGGTCGAGCTGATCGAGCGCGTGCCCCCGCAAAACCTGACCCACGTGCTCTACGCCTTCCTGCGCCTGTGCGGTCCCGGCCAGTTGGAGAAGGACGCCGCGAAGTGCGTCGGCAAGAAGGATTTCGAGATCGGCACCGGCCCGATCGACGCGCGATTCAACGCCGCGTTCCAACGCTACAAGCAGCGCGCCCCGCATCTGAAGATCGTCGCCTCGGTGGGCGGCTGGGGCGGATCGGATCCGATCTTCCACCTGGTCGGCGACCCGGCGAAGCGCGCGGTGTTCGCGGCCTCGGCGCAGCAGTTCCTGCGCGACCATCCGGCCTTCGACGGCATCGACATCGACTGGGAGCATCCCGGCAACAACGGCGCGGCCAACGGAGTGCAGCTGGGCAGCCCGCAGGACGGTCAGTCCTACGCGGAACTGATGGCCGACCTGCGCAAGGCACTGGACGCGCTGACCGCGGAGACGGGCCGTCCCTACCTGTTGACCACGGCCGTGAACCCGATGGATTCCATCGTCGGCAAGATCAACTTCAAGGACGCGTCCAAGCCACTGGATCTCGTCTTCATGATGACCTACGACTTCTACGGCATGTGGTCGCCGGTGGCGGGGCATCACACGACGCTGCGCGCGTCGTCGCCGCAGGCCGACGACAGCCTGGAACGCGCAGTGGCCAACCTGGAGAAGGCCGGCGTGCCGCGTTCGAAGCTGGTGGCCGGCGTGGCGATGTACGGCCGCGGCTTCACCGGTGTGAGCAAGACGGTCGCGGGCGCCGCGAAGACCGGCGCCTACCCGGGAGCCGAGGGCGCGCAGGGCTACCGCGAGATGGCCGGCCGCATCCTCGACGCGAAGGGCAACGGCCGCGCGGGCTACCAGTCCGTCTGGGACCCGGTGACGCAGTCGTGGTCGCTGTTCAACCCGGCGCAGAAGCTCTGGATGGGCTACGACGATCCGCGCGCGGTGCTCGCCAAGGGCCGCTTCGTGCGCGATCAGGGCCTCGCGGGTGTGTTCGCCTGGGAACTCAGCCAGGACAACGGCGACCTGCTCAACGCGATGAACCGGGGCGTCGGCAACGTGCCGCTGGCGACGCAGAAAGAACCGCGCCGGTAACTCGCACGTCGTTCCTTCGGGCCTACGATCGCAGCCATGACTGCCTCCACCGTTCCCGCTTCCGCATCTTCTCCCGACGCTGCGACGGCGACCGCCGCACCCGCGCGCCTGCGCATCGCCTTGATCGCCCACGACGGCAAGAAGGACGAGATGGTGATGCTCGCCACCGAATTCGCCGGCTTCCTCGGCGGCTGTGAACTGGTGGCGACCGGCACGACCGGTTCGCGCCTGACGGCGGAGGTCGGCCTGACGGTCGAGCGCATGCTGTCCGGCCCGCACGGCGGCGACCTGCAGATCGGCGCACGCCTGGCGGTGGGCCTGGTCGACGCGGTCGTCTTCCTGCGTGACCCGATGACGCCGCAGCCGCATGAACCCGACATCAACGCGCTGGTCCGCGCCTGCGACGTCCACAACGTCGCCTGCGCCACCAACGTCACCAGCAGCCGGCTGATGCTGCGCTCGCTGCAGGTGCTCGGCACGGGCGGCGGCCGGGAGTAGAGTCATCCGTCGACGCCGGGGTCTGTCGATCTCCCGGCGAACGACAAAAGGAGACTCCGATGCAACGACGTTCCCTGATCGCCACGGCCGCGGCCCTCCCCGCGTTGTCCGCACTGGCAGCACTGCCGGCCCGTGCACAGACCCGTCCGCCAATGATCGCAGCCGAACAGTACTGGTTCATCTTCCTCGAGACCGGCAAGCCGGTGCCCGACGACAAGGCCGCCGTCTCGGCGATGCAGGCCGGGCACCTCGAGAACTTCAAGCGGCTCTTCGCCGACGAGAAGCTCTTCGCCGCCGGACCGATGCGCGATCCCTCGAAGCAGAAGCGCGGCATCGTCGTGGTCAAGGCACCCAACCGCCAGATCCTGCTGAGCTACTTCGAACCCGACCAGTACATCCGCGAGGGCTACATGGTCGTCAACGCCCAGCCGGCAACCGTGCACCAGGCACTGCACCACACCGGCATCGATCCCAACGGGATCGAGGAGAACCGCATCGTGCTGTTCAGCCGCGCGGAGGACAAGGACAAGGACGCCGTCCCGATCTTCCTGCAACGCGCGCTCGACGAGGGCGTCATCGGCGCCTGGTACTCGCTGGAAGACGGGCCGATCGGCGAGGTCGTGTTCTCGCGCGGCACCGACGAGACCGCGCTGCGCAAGACGATGGCCGAGTACCCGGGGCTCATGGATCAACGCGCCACGATGAAGATCTGGGGGCAGTGGTTGGGGAAGGGCGTTTTGCGCTGAACCCTGGGCTCGATCGAGCGAGTCGGCGGGAGCCGGGGCACCCCCGGGCTCATACGCTCGCAGGCTCCGCTAAATCGCCCGGAGGCACCCCG
>NZ_DASVNZ010000364.1:0-1736 GCF_036486225.1 Roseateles sp.
CGGCCTGGGCCGCCGCCATCACGGTCTGCTGCAGCACGCGGGCCTGGGCGATCACGTCGATGCGGCCCTGCCGGTTGTTCCAGAGGCTCAACGCCTGCTGCATGCCGGCCAGCGCGACTACCGGCGCGAGCATCAGCAGCCACGGGTCCAACTGGTCGAGGGAGACCCAGCGCCCGCCCAGCTTCGCGTGATGCGCCATGAGCAGGTGCCAGGCGCCCGCGCCGGCCGCCGTGAGCAGGCCCATGCCGAGCGCGATCCACAGCGCCAGTTGCAGCACCAGCGCGGCCTCGCCGTCGCGGCGCGGCAGGACGATCGCGAATTCGTAGCGCGCGTTGGCGATGGTCGCGAGATTGGCGGCCAGCGCCACGAACAGCGCCCAGTGGCCGAGCGCCTCCGCGCCGTACCAGCGCGTCAGCAGCGGGGCGATCAGCATCGGGATCGCCTGCGTCAGCATCGAGGCGCCGGCGAGCTGCGCGAAGCGGCGACGGACGGTCATGGGGCCTTGCCCCCGTGGCGTTCCGCGATCGCGCGCACGGCGGCGCGCTGCGACGGACTCAGCCGCGCGTGGCGCCCCAGCGGCAGGTTGAGCACGGTGCGGGCGGCGCGCTCGCCGTTCGGGCAATCGCCCTCGGTGTAGCCGAAGCGCCGGCTGCCGCGCGGATGGACGACGTCGTCGAACCAAGTGCCGCCGACGATGCCCGCGTCCTCGAGCGCCGCGATCGCCGCATCGCGCGTCACGGCATCAGGCAGCAGCAACGGATAACGCAGCAGGACGGCGCCGGGCGCGCGGACGGGCCACTCCCAGCCAGGCAGGTTCGCCAGCAGCGCGTCGTAGTCCTGCGCCTGCGCGCGGCGCTGGGCATGGATCTCGTCGTGGCGGCGCGCCTGCATCAGCCCGATCGCCGCGCTGAGCGGGTGCAGGCCGGCGCGGTAATCGGGTTCCGTCTCGCCGGCGACCTCGCTGTCGGGCGTCTTCGCGACGACGCCCAGCATCCGCGACGGCGCCCGCAGCAAAGCGACCAGCGCGCGCAGCGCCGGGCGCGGCAGGCTCATCGTCAGGCGGTGCCAGCACAGCGTCAGCAGCTGCTTGAAGACCGTCGAGGCCGAGGGCTCGTTCAGCGCGTCCTGCGAGTTCAGCGCGGGCCTGTGCGCCGCGAAACGCTCGCGCAGCGCGGCATCGTGGATCACGAGCGCGCCGCCGATGCCGGTGGTCAAAGGCTTCGAGTACTCGAAGCTGAAGAATGCCGCATGCCCCAACGTGCCGACCATGCGACCGATCGCGTCGGTGCTGCCCCAGGCGTGGGCGGCGTCCTCGATGAAGACGATGTCGGGGTGCTTCGCCCGCAACGCGTCCAGGCCCTCGGTGACGAGGCCGAAGTTGTGCGGCACGACGACGACGCGCGTCAACGGTCCGATCTCGTTCGAGATCGCGTCGGGCGTCGGATTGAAGTCGTCCCGCGCGATGTCGACGTAGCGCACCGCGAGCCCGAGGTGCATGAACACGTTGGGCACGACGACGCAGGTGTAGCCCGGCAGCAGCACTTCCGAGCCGACCGGCAGACCCAGAGACGCGGTGAACGCGTGCAGTGCTGCGCGGCCGGTGCCGAAGAGGCGGACCTCGCCGGCCTGCGCCGGATCCAGGCCGAGGCTGCGAGCGAAGGCGGCGCGGAAGTCCTCGGCGCTGGCGTTGCCGCGGCGCAGCCAGTGCCGGAGCGCGCCGGGCAGGTCGCGCCAGC
>NZ_DASVNZ010000372.1:0-3622 GCF_036486225.1 Roseateles sp.
TTGGCGACGCTCAACATCTTCGCGCGGCCTTCCGGCGTGCCCAGGTCGCAGCCGTCGGCGGCGGTTTCCATCAACTGGCGCGACAGCGGCACGGCGCCTTCGACGCAACGCTCGAACGCGTCCGCGCCCAGCTCGCGCACATACGAATCGGGGTCGTGCTCGGTCGGCAGGAACAGGAACTTGATCGTGCGCGTCTCGTTCGCGTGGGGCAGGGCGGCTTCCAGCGCGCGTCCCGCCGCGCGGCGCCCGGCGGCGTCGCCGTCGAAGCTGAACACGACCGACTCGGTGAAGCGGAACAGCTTCTGCACGTGCTCCGCCGTGCAGGCCGTGCCCAGTGTCGCGACCGCGTTGCCGAAGCCGTGCTGCGCCAGCGCGACGACGTCCATGTAGCCCTCGACGACCAGCGCGTAGCCGCGCCGGCGCATCGCGGGACGGGCCTCGTAGAGGCCGTAGAGCTCGCGGCCCTTGTGGAAGACCGGCGTCTCCGGCGAGTTCAGGTACTTGGGCTCGCCCTTGTCCAGCACGCGGCCGCCGAAGCCGATGACCTCGCCCAGCACGTTGCGGATGGGGAACATCACGCGGTCGCGGAAACGGTCGTAGCGGCGCTGTTCGGCCTCGCTCTTGCCGGGGTCGTCCTGCAGGATGACCATGCCGGTCTCGACCAGCAGCGGATCGTCGTAGGACGGGAAGGCATTGGCCAGCGAGCGCCAGCCGTCGGGTGCGTAGCCCAGTCCGAACTGCAGCGCGATCTGGCCGGTGAGGCCGCGGCCCTTCAGGTACTCGATCGCGCGCGGGTTGCCCTTGAGCTGCTGGCGGTAGTGCTGACCGGCCTTGGCCAGGACCTCGGTGAGCGTCGCCTGGCGCTGCTTCTGGGCCTTCTCGCGCTCGCGCTCCTGCGGGCTGCGGTCGTCCTCGGGCACCTGCATGCCGGCCTGCTGCGCGAGGTCGCGCACCGCGTCGATGAAACCGATGCCTAGATGCTCCATCAGGAAGCCGACGGCGTTGCCGTGCTGGCCGCAGCCGAAGCAGTGGTAGGTCTGGCGCGAGGGGCTGACCGTGAAGCTCGGCGACTTCTCGCCGTGGAACGGGCACAGCCCCTTGTGGTTGATGCCGGCCTTCTTGAGGTCGACATGGCGGCCCACGATGTCGACGATGTCGACGCGGGCCAGGAGGTCCTGAATAAAGCCGGGTGGGATCACCTCGGGATTTTAAGGGATGGCCTGGGCGGGGACCCCCGGCACGAGGTCGGGGAGGATGTCGGGGAGGGGCGCGCGGCGTCGTGCCGGCGAGGGTGGCGGGGTGCGCCGCAGCGCCCAGTCCAGCAGCGCCTGCGGCGGCAGCGGCTCGCACAGGCCGCTGCCCTGGCCGACGTGGCAGCCCAGGTCGATCAGCGCCTGCGCGTGCGCCGGGGATTCGACGCCTTCGGCCACCAGTTCGCAGCCGAACTGCCCGGCCAGCGCGATCACGCCCTGCACCAGCGCGCGGTCCTGCGGGTCGACGAGCATGGTCTGCACGAACGAGCGGTCGATCTTGAGCTGGTCCAGCGGCAGCTGCTTGAGCACCGACAGCGTCGCGTAGCCGGTGCCGAAGTCGTCCATCGCCAGGCGCAGGCCCAGGCGCTTGCAGTCGGTGAGCAGACGCCGCGCATGCGCGACGTCGTCGAGCGCGCTGGACTCCAGCAGTTCCAGCACGAGCCGGTCCGGCGGCACGTCCGGATGACGCGCCAGCAGCGCCTCGAGCCGCGGCACGAAGGCCGGCGCGGCCAGGTGGCGCGGGCTGATGTTGACGCTGAGTTCCAGGTCCAGGCCTTGGGCGCGCCAGAGCCGGTTCTGCTCCAGCGCCTGCTCCAGCACCCAGTGGCCGAGCTGCGCGGCCATGCCGCTGTGCTCGACGGTCGGCAGGAAGGTGGCGGGCGCCAGCAGCCCGCGCTGCGGATGGCGCCAGCGCAGCAGCGCCTCGGCGCCCAGCAGCGCGCCGCTGACGAGGTCCAGTTTCGGCTGGTAGTAGAGGCAGAGCTCGCCGGCTTCCAGCGCCTGCTGGATGCGCAGCGCGGCCTGGGCCTGCGCCTCGCGGCTGCGGCGTTTCTCGACATCGAAGAACTGGACGCCGTCGCGGCCGCTGCGCTTGACGCGATACAGCGCGTGCGCCGCGTGGCGCATCAGCGTCTCGGCCTCGCCGCCGTCCTGCGGGTACAGCGTCGCGCCGACGCTGGCGCTCAGGCGCAGCGCGCCGCCCAGTGCGTCCTCCGTGTCCTGTGCGTGCTGCGCGTCCCGCGCGTCTTTCCCGTCTTCCGCCGCGATGTCGCCGCGCACGGTGTCCACGGTGTCCGGGTCACCGGTGGGCCCCGGCGTGCCGGCGCCGTTCTCTTCGTCCGGATCGATCGGCCGGCGCAGCACCTGCACGAGCCGGTCCAGCGCCTGCTGGGCTTCCTCGACGCTCTGCACGCGCAGCAGCAGGCCGAATTCATCGCCGCCGAGCCGGGCCACCTCGTCCGACCACTGCGGCGCCTGCCGCAGCGCCAGGGTCAGGCGCCGGGCGAGCTCCCGCATTGCCTGGTCCGCGCGGGCGACGCCGTGGCGGCGGTTGAACGCGGCGAAGCCATCCAGGTCCACCCGCGCGACGCACAGCATGAAGCCCGGCCCGATCTGGCGGCTGGTCTGCAGCGCGCCCTGCAGGCGGCGCAGGAATTCCTGCTCGTTGGGCAGTCCGGTCAGCAGGTCGAAGCGGCCGAGCCGCTCCAGCGCCAGCTGCCGCTGCAATTCCTGCGTCAGGTCGCTGAGCGCCAGTACGCGGTAGCGCGGTGGGCCCTCGGGCTCGGGGATGGAGGACACGGTCAGGCGCAGCGTGCGCGGCTGGCCGCCGGCAGCGCGGACCTTGACCAGCCCCTGCCAGTGGCCGGCGGGATCGGCCAGCGCCTCGGCGATCGCCTCCGGATCATGGCCGGCGCGGCGCAGCTGCGCCTCGTCCAGCGGCAGCGCCGGGTGGCCGAGCATGCGGCGGCGCAGCGCCTCGGCGGTGTCCGGCGTCTGGCCGTCGTTCTCGAGGACGAGGCCGGCGGGCGGCTCCAGCAGCACGGCCATCAGCGTCCAGTACGCGGGATTGGCGTCGAGCAGCCGGTGCTCGAGGTCGGTGATCGCGAGGCCCTCGTGCAGGTGCTGGAACAGCCCGCTGCTCATGCGCTGGCGCTCTTCGGCGGTGCGGCGCCACTGGATGTCCTGCAGGCTGGCCAGCACCTGGCGGGCGCGACCGCGGGGATCGCGGCGCGTGACCCGCAAACGCAGTTCGTGCCAGACCCAGCCGCCGTCCTCGTCGGGCAGCCGCAGCGCGTGGTGCAGCGTGTCGGGCTCGATCTCCGGCGCGACCTGGGCGCCGACGTCCTGCGGCGCCGCGGTCGCGGGGCCGTCCTGCATCAGCGCGGGCAGACGTTCCTCGAGCTTCATCCGGTCGACCGCGTGCACCTGTGCCAGCCAGCCGAGCGGGTCGGCGGGGTCGAGCGCCCCCAGTCGCGCCTGCCAGCCGGGCGACATCGCCGCCGCGCCGCCGGGTGTCCATTGCGCCAGGGACAGGCCGGCGTCGTCGATCTTGGTGCGCCAGTCGCGGCGCTCGTCGAGCGCGCGCTGCC
>NZ_DASVNZ010000375.1:0-4920 GCF_036486225.1 Roseateles sp.
GCCCCCGCCGATGCCGCCTCGGCCGCCGCCGCGGCCCCGCCCGTGATCAACAAGGGCGACACCACCTGGATGATGGTCTCCACCCTGCTGGTGATCATGATGACGGTGCCAGGCCTTGCCCTGTTCTACGGCGGCCTGGTCCGCAGCAAGAACATGCTGTCGGTGCTGATGCAGGTGATGGTGACCTTCTCGCTGATCGTCGTGCTGTGGGCCCTGTACGGCTACAGCCTGGCCTTCACCGAAGGGAACAAGTTCATCGGCGGCTTCGACCGGCTGTTCATGAAGGGCATCTGGGACAACGTCGCGGGGACCTTCGCGCCGGGCGCGACCTTCAGCAAGGGCGTCTACATCCCCGAGATCGTGTTCGCCGCCTTCCAGGCGACCTTCGCCGGCATCACCTGCTGCCTGATCGTCGGCGCCTTCGCCGAGCGCATCAAGTTCAGCGCGGTCCTGCTGTTCATGGTCCTGTGGTTCACCTTCAGCTACACGCCGATGGCCCACATGGTCTGGTTCTGGATGGGCCCGGACGCCTACTCCTCGGCCGCGGTGGTCGATGAGATGAACAGCAAGGCCGGTCTGCTCTGGCAGTGGGGCGCGCTGGACTTCGCCGGCGGCACCGTGGTGCACATCAACGCCGCGGTCGCGGGCATCGTCGGCGCCTTCATGGTCGGCAAGCGCATCGGCTACGGCAAGGAAGCGTTCACGCCGCACAGCCTGACCCTGACCATGGTCGGCGCCTCGCTGCTGTGGGTGGGCTGGTTCGGCTTCAACGCCGGCTCCGCGCTGGAAGCCAACGGCTTCGCCGCGCTGGCCTTCATCAACACGCTGTTCGCCACCGCCGCCGCGGTGCTGGCCTGGTGCGTCGGTGAAGCGCTGCTCAAGGGCAAGGCCTCGATGCTGGGTGCGGCCTCGGGCGCCGTGGCCGGCCTGGTCGCGATCACCCCGGCCGCCGGCAACGTCGGCATCGGCGGCGGTCTGGTGATCGGCCTGGTCGCCGGCTTCGCCTGCCTGTGGGGCGTGTCGGGTCTGAAGAAGCTGCTGGGTGCGGATGACTCGCTGGACGTCTTCGGCGTCCACGGCGTGGGCGGCATCGTCGGCGCGCTGCTGACGGGTGTCTTCAACAGCCCGAGCCTGGGCGGCCCGTCGGCCGTCGGCGACTGGGTCACCGCCGCGACCATCGCGCCGGACGCCTACTCGATCGGCACGCAGGTCTTCACGCAGCTCAAGGCCGTCCTGCTGACCATCGTGTGGTCGGGCGTGGTCTCGGTGATCGCGTTCAAGGTCGTCGACCTGGTGATCGGTCTGCGCGTCTCCGAAGAGGAAGAGCGCGAAGGCCTGGACATCTCGTCGCACGGCGAAACCGCCTATCACAAGTGATCGACAAGTAAATCTTCAGTCTCCTGCAATGCTCAAGCCGCCCTTCGGGGCGGCTTTTTTGCGTCCGCGCCCTGCCTTGCGGGGCTGCCCATAATCGGGTCATCGACTTTCGTCTCGCCCCGGACCTCACGATGCAAGCCACCCGCTCTTCCGATCGCTCCCCCGATCGCTGGCAGTTCTGGATCGATCGCGGCGGCACCTTCACCGATCTGGTCGGACGCGCGCCGGACGGCACGCTGAAGACGCTGAAGCTGCTGTCGGAGAACCCCGAGCACTACCGTGACGCGGCGGTCGAGGGCATCCGCCGCCTGCTCGGCCTGAAGGCCGGCGAGCCGATCACGGCGGAGCGGGTCGACTGCGTCAAGATGGGCACGACGGTCGCGACCAACGCGCTGCTGGAGCGCTGCGGCGACCGCACGCTGCTGGTGACGACGCGCGGCTTCCGCGACGCGCTGCGCATCGCGACGCAGGCGCGGCCCAAGCTGTTCGAACGCCGCATCCAGCTGCCCGAGCTGCTGTACGAGCGCGTCGTCGAAGCCGACGAGCGCGTCGACGCGCAGGGTCGCGAGATCGCCGCGCTGGACGAGGCCGCGCTGCGCGCCGAACTGCAGGCCGCGTTCGACGCCGGCCTGCGCGCCTGCGCCATCGTGTTCCTGCACGGCTGGCGCGCGCCGGATCACGAGCTCGCCGCCAAGCGCCTGGCGCAGGCCGTCGGCTTCACGCAGATCTCCGTCTCGCACGAGGTCAGCCCGCTGATGAAGCTGATCCCGCGCGGCGACACGACGGTCGTCGACGCCTACCTGAGCCCGATCCTGCGCCGCTACGTCGACCAGGTCGCGGCCGAGATGCCCGGCGTGCGCCTGTTCTTCATGCAGAGCTCCGGCGGCCTGACCGAGGCCGGTCGCTTCCAGGGCAAGGACGCGATCCTCAGCGGTCCGGCGGGCGGCATCGTCGGCATGGTGCGCACGGGCGAAGCGGCCGGCCACGACCGGCTGATCGGCTTCGACATGGGCGGCACCTCGACCGACGTCAGCCACTTCGCCGGCGAGTTCGAACGCGCCTTCGACACCGAGGTCGCCGGCGTGCGCATGCGCGCGCCGATGATGAGCATCCACACGGTGGCGGCGGGCGGGGGCTCGGTGATCGCGTTCGACGGCGCGCGGCTGCGTGTCGGGCCGGCCTCGGCCGGTGCGAACCCCGGCCCGGCGAGCTACCGCCGCGGCGGTCCGCTCGCGACGACGGACGCCAACGTGATGCTTGGCCGCATCCAGCCGGCGCACTTCCCGAAGGTCTTCGGGCCGGGCGCGGACGAGGCGCTGGACGGCGAGGTCGTGAAGTCACGCTTCGAGGAACTGGCCGGGCAGATGTCCGCCGCCGGCAAGCCGATGACGGCCGAGGACGTGGCCGCCGGCGCGCTGCAGATCGCCGTCGGCGCGATGGCGAACGCGATCAAGCGGATCTCCGTCGCGCGTGGCTATGACGTCACCGGCTACACGCTGCAGTGTTTCGGCGGCGCCGGCGGCCAGGCGGCCTGCCTGGTCGCGGACGCGCTCGGCATGACGCGCATCCTGGCGCACCCGTTCGCCGGCGTGCTCAGCGCCTACGGCATGGGACTCGCCGACCAGACCTCGATGCGCGAAGCCTCGATCGAACGCGCGCTGGACGCCGACGGGCTGTCCGCCGCGCGCGAGACGGCGGCCTCGCTGGCGGCGCAGGCAGGGAGCGAACTCGAATCGCAAGGCGTTCCCGCCGGCGCGTTGCGCACCATCGCGCGGGCGCAGGTCCGCTATCAGGGCACCGACACGGCGCTCACGTGTCCGCTGTCGCTCGACGGGTCTGCGGAGGACGCGATCGCCGCCATCCGTGAGGCCTTCGAGCAGGCCTACCGACGCCGCTTCGCCTTCCTGATGCCGGACCGCGCGCTGGTGATCGAGGCGGTCTCGGTCGAGGCGCTCGCCGCCGGCGCGTCGCTGGAGGCGCCGGTCGACGGCCCGACCACGGACGCCGGTGCGCATCGCCCCGAGCCGCTGGAGCGCGTGCGCATGTACTGCCTCGCCGACGAGCAGCCCGCCGGCTGGCGCGACGCCGAACTGCATCACCGCGAATCGCTGCGACCCGGCGCCCGTGTCGACGGTCCGGCCATCGTCGCGGAGCGCAACGCGACGACGGTGGTCGACGCCGGCTGGCGCGCCGAGCTGCAACCGTCCGGCGACCTGCTGCTGACGCGCATCCGCGAGCGAACGCGCGCCCATGCGCTCGGCACCGAGGCCGATCCGGTCGTGCTGGAGGTCTTCAACAACCTTTTTATGAACATCGCCGAGCAGATGGGCCTGCGGCTCCAGAACACCGCGCACTCGGTCAACATCAAGGAGCGGCTGGACTTCAGCTGCGCGCTGTTCGACGCGCAAGGGCAACTGATCGCCAACGCGCCGCACATGCCGGTGCACCTGGGCTCGATGAGCGAGTCGATCCGTTCCGTCGTCGCGCGCAACCCGGTCATGAAGCGCGGCGACGTCTACGTGCTCAACGACCCGTACCACGGCGGCACGCACCTGCCCGACATCACCGTGGTGACGCCGGTGTTCCTGGACGAGGACGACGCCACGCCCGGCTTCTTCGTCGCCAGCCGCGGCCACCACGCCGACATCGGCGGCGTCACGCCGGGCTCGATGCCGCCGTTCTCCAGGGACATCACCGAGGAGGGCGTGCTGATCGACAACTTCCAGCTGGTCGAGCAGGGCCGCCTGCGCGAGGCGGAACTGCACGCGTTGCTGCGCTCGGGCCCGCACCCGAGCCGCAACCCGGCGCAGAACCTCGCCGACCTGCGCGCGCAGGTCGCGGCCAACGAGAAGGGCGTGCAGGAACTCAAGGCGATGGTGGCGCAGTTCGGCCGCGCCACCGTGGCGGCCTACATGAAGCATGTGCAGGACAACGCCGAGGAGAGCGTGCGGCGCGTGATCACGGCGCTGAAGGACGGTGCCTTCACGCTCGATCTCGACAACGGCGCGCAGATCGCGGTCAAGGTCACGGTGCACGCGGCGCAGCGCGGTGCGACGATCGACTTCAGCGGCACCAGCGCGCAGCTGCCGAACAACTTCAACGCGCCCAAGTCGGTGACGATGGCCGCGGTGCTCTACGTCTTCCGCACCCTGGTCGACGACGAGATCCCGCTCAACGCCGGCTGCCTGAAGCCGCTCACGGTGATCGTGCCCGAGGGCTGCATGCTCAACCCGAATCCGCCGGCCGCGGTGGTGGCCGGCAACGTGGAGACCAGCACCTGCGTCACCAACGCCCTGTACGGCGCTCTCGGCGTGATGGCCGCCGGCCAGTGCACGATGAACAACTTCACCTTCGGCAACGAGCAGTACCAGTACTACGAGACCATCTCGGGCGGCTCGGGTGCCGGCGGCACGACGGACGACAAGGGCCAGGTGACCGGCGGCTTCGAAGGCACGAGCGTCGTGCAGACGCACATGCCCAACTCGCGGCTGACGGATCCGGAGGTGCTGGAGTTCCGCTTCCCGGTGCGGCTGGACAGCTACG
>NZ_DASVNZ010000382.1:0-5933 GCF_036486225.1 Roseateles sp.
GGACTGGATCTCCGCCTGACCCGGGCGGTTCAGGTAGGCGTGCTCGTCGGTCCAGAGATCGGGGTCGTAGGCCTCGACGTCGGGATCGGTGCCGACGTGCCGGGCGCGGGTCGTCGCCAGCGCCAGATGGCCGGCGCGGACTTCCTGTTCATGCGCGGCGCGATCCGTCCAGAACGCGCGGCGCTTGGCCCACAACGGCCCGAGGCCGTCGTCGTAGACGTTGCCGTTCTGGAAGACCATGCCCTGGATCGCATCCGGGCGCGCGGCGGCCAGACGCATGCCGACCGGCGCGCCGTAGTCCTGCATGAAGAGCACGTAGCGGTCGAGCTTCACCGCGTCGGTGAACTTGCCGACGACCTCGGCGAGGTGGTCGAAGGTGTAGGTGAACTGCGCCGGCGACGGCGCGTCGCTGTGGCCGAAGCCGGGATAGTCCGGCGCCACCAGGTGGTAGCGGTCGCCCAGCCGACGCATCAGCGCGTCGTACATGCGGGAGGAGCTCGGCACGCCGTGCAGCAGCAGGATGGCGGGCTTGCTGGCGTCGCCGGCCTCGCGGTAGGCGACCTGCACGCCGCCGACGGTCACGGAGCGGTAGTGGATGGGCGCGGCCGACGCCGTGCCGACGACGGCAGCGGACAAGGTCAGCGCGGCGGCCGCAGCGGCGGCGTGTGTCGCGATGGGATTGCGTTTCATAGATGCACCTTTGATCTGAAGAGAAGAACTCTCCGGACCGGTCTGAAGGCGCATCAGGGGCTGCTCAGTGGCAGCGGTTTCCCCTCTTCGACTTGCTGTTCAAACCCGTCCGATCGATGGGTTGAATGCTCGGCTACAGCTCGGATCAAGAGAATCCGGGCAGCGTCGAAAGGACTCTTTCGTGAAATGAAATGGTGAGGTCGCGCATGTCGGCGGCGTCCCCGTCGCAGCGGACTCTGGGGGCAGGACCTATTCGCCGAGGTACTTCAGCAGATTGACCCAGAAGTTCAGCTTGCTACCGAACACCAGAACGACGACCAGAACCGAGACCGCTGCGGCGATCAGATTCGCGACCACGTTGGACCAGACACTGGGCCAGAAGCCAAGCGTGCGCTCGATCTGTTTCAGCTGCCGCAAGTGATCGGCATCAGCATCGGCCAGCGCGTTGGCGAGCGACTGCTGAGCCATATCCTCCAGCATCGTCAAAGCCTCGGCACGATAGGCCTCGATCTGCGATGGAAGATTCATCCCAAGGACGAATCCATGCACATCCTCGTCAGGATGCGTCTTCATGAAATCGATCTTGTCCGCCTTGTACAGCGCGTAGGCGATAAGACCGGCAAGGTCCTGGCGGTGATCGACAAAGGTTTGAAAGGTCTGAGGCAGCATCAAGCAGTGACTTTGGCTTTCGCCAACCATCGCTCGAATGCATTGTTTGCAGCCTTCAGGATCTCTTCCCGGCTGGGCATCAGCGCTCGCACAGCAGGCGACGGCTCATAGTCCCGCCCTCGGGTCATCAGATGCTGATTCGCGCGCCTGATCGTGTGAACGGTGATGTACTTGCGAGCGGCCGAGTTGTTCATGAAGGGCAATGCCGCAGCGGTGAGGCTGCCGGAGTGAGGTGGGCGTGAACGGGTTTGGCAAACCTGAAGATTCCCGTCGTCCGGGGACGCTGTTCAGGAGAGGAAGCGCTACAGCTTCGCACCGGCGAAATGCTCGATCAATGACCCGTATCAGTAGTCGTTGCTGAAAGACTTCACCCCTCTTGAAGCGATGCTTCAACAGCCATTCCCCTAATGGGGGGGGAATTGCCCAATCCGTATGCAGAACCACGCAAAATTGCAAGGTTCTGCATATAACTTGGGCACGAAAAAGGGCGCCTCGGCGCCCTTCTCTCCCTCTGGGAACCGACGTTCTCAGAACGCAGCGATCCCCGTCTGCGCGCGCCCCAGGATCAGCGCATGGATGTCATGCGTGCCCTCGTAGGTGTTGACCACCTCCAGGTTCACCAGGTGTCTGGCGATGCCGAACTCGTCGCTGATGCCGTTGCCGCCCAGCATGTCCCGCGCCGTGCGCGCGATCTCCAGCGACTTGCCACAGCTGTTGCGCTTCATGATCGACGTGATCTCCACCGACGCGGTGCCCTCGTCCTTCATGCGGCCCAGCCGCAGGCAGCCCTGCAGGCCCAGCGTGATCTCGGTCTGCATGTCCGCCAGCTTCTTCTGCACCAGCTGGTTGGCCGCCAGCGGCTTGCCGAATTGCTTGCGGTCCATCGTGTACTGCCGCGCCGTGTGCCAGCAGAATTCCGCCGCGCCCAGCGCGCCCCAGGCGATGCCGTAACGCGCGCTGTTCAGGCAGGTGAACGGGCCCTTCAGGCCGCGCACGTCGGGGAAGGCGTTCTCCTCCGGGCAGAAGACCTCGTCCATCACGATCTCGCCGGTGATCGACGCTCTCAGGCCCACCTTGCCGTGGATGGCCGGTGCGCTCAGGCCCTTCCAGCCCTTCTCCAGCACGAAGCCGCGGATCTGTCCGCCATCGTCCTTGGCCCAGACCACGAACACGTCGGCGATCGGGCTGTTGGTGATCCACATCTTGCTGCCGCTCAGCGCATACCCGCCGTCCACCTTGCGCGCCCGCGTCACCATCGAGCCCGGGTCCGAGCCGTGATCCGGCTCCGTCAGGCCGAAGCAGCCGATCCACTCGCCGCTGGCCAGCTTGGGCAGGTACTTGCGCTTGGTCGCCTCGTTGCCGAATTCATTGATCGGCACCATCACCAGCGAGCTCTGCACGCTCATCATCGAGCGGTAGCCGCTGTCCACGCGCTCCACCTCGCGCGCGACCAGGCCGTAGCAGACGTAGTTGAGGCCGGCACCGCCGTACTCCTCCGGGATCGTCGGGCCGAGCAGGCCCAGCTCGCCCATCTCGCGGAAGATCGCCACGTCGGTCTGCTCGTGCCGGAAGGCCTCCAGCACGCGCGGCGCCAGACGGTCCTGGCAGTAGGCCGCCGCGGCGTCGCGCACGGCGCGTTCGTCGTCGGTCAGCTGCTGGTCCAGCAGCAGCGGATCGTCCCAGTGGAATGCCGCCTTCGCGGCCTTGGATGCGTGGCTCATGTGTCTCTTCCGTTCTTGAATGCGTTCAAACCGATCCTAGTCCCGCGCCGGCACCACCGCTGTCACCTCGATTTCAACCTTCGCACGGTCCTCGATCAGACCCGCGACCTGCACCGCGGTCATGGCGATCCCGTACTCGCTGCCGAGGACCTCGCGGTAGGCCTGGCCCACCTCGCGGCCGCGCGCGACGTACTCGCGCTTGTCCAGCAGGTACCAGGTCATCCGCACGATGTGGCGCGGCTCGGCGCCGGCTTCGGCCAGCACCGCCTTGATGTTGCTCAGCGCCTGGCGGCACTGCGCGACGAAGTCGTCGCTCTCGAACTGGCATTGCCCGTTCCAGCCGATCTGCCCGGCCACGCTGACCAGCGTGCCGGTCGCGGCAACGCCGTTGGCGTAACCGCGCGGCGCCGCCCAGCCGGCCGGTTGCAGCACCCGTTTGTCGGCGCCTGTCTTCTCGTTGTCGTTGTCGTTGTCGTCGTGGTTGTTGCTCATCGTCGTGACTCCTCTACTGCTCTGACGATTGATGGGATTGCTGCTGCTGGACCGCCCGCACCAGCGCGGCGCGGACGTCCTCGGGGAAGGGTTGCGACTGGTGCGTCTCCAGCGAGGTGCACACCAGCACCTGGCCGAAGCTCACGCGCGGTCCGTCCGCACCGTCGAAGCTCACGCGCAACGACAGCGAGCTGCGTCCGACGCGCTCGATCCACAGCCTCTGCGTCAGCCGCTCGCCCTGGCGGCTGATGCGCTCGAAGTTGGTCTGCAGCTGCACCGTCGGCAGGCCGACGCGGCGCGGGCCGAGCAGCTCCGCGTACGGAACGCTCAAGCCCTCGTTGAACCAGTCCTCGACGAAGGCGTTCAGCATCTCGAAATAGCGCGGGAAGAACACGATGCCCGCCGGGTCGCAGTGCCCGAAGCGGATCAATACCTCGCGCTCGAAAGCTGCCGTCATGTCGTCCCCCTCGTCATGTCGTTCCTGCCCCACTCAGACGCCCAGATGCCGATGCCACAGCCCCTGGTCGGCCGCGAGCGCCGTCGAGTCCCCGCGCCACACCACCTGCCCGCGCTCCAGGATGCTGTGCCGGTCCGCCAGCCGGATCAGCCGCTTCACGTACTTGTCGACCACCAGGATCGTCTGTCCGCCTTGCCGCAGCGTGTCCAGGCAGCGCCAGATGTCCTCGCGGATCAGCGGCGCGAGGCCCTCGGTCGCCTCGTCCAGCACCAGCAGCCGCGGATTGGTCACCAGCGCGCGGCCGATGGCGAGCATCTGCTGCTCGCCGCCCGAGAGCTGCTGGCCCATGTTGGAGGCACGTTCCTTGAGGCGCGGGAAGAGCGCGAAGACGCGATCGACGGTCCAGGGCTCCGTCGCGCGGCAGCGGTTGGCCTCGAAGGCCCGCAGATGCTCCAGCACGCTGAGGTTGGGGAAGATCTGCCGCCCCTCGGGCACGATCGCCAGCCCCAGCCGCGCGATGCGGTCGGCGCGCCAGCCGGTGACGTCCTCGCCCGCGAAGCGGATGCGGCCGCCGCTGGGCGCCAGCCAGCCGGTCAGGCAGCGCAGCGTCGTGCTCTTGCCCATGCCGTTGCGGCCCAGCAGCGTCGCCACCTCGCCCGGCGCGATGCGCAGGTCCAGGCCGAACAGCACCTGGCTGTCGCCGTAGCCGGCGCGCAGGCCGTCGATCTCGAGCAGTGCGTCGCTCATGCGGCCTCCTCCGCCTCGTCGCCGAGGTAGGCCTGCTTGACCGCCGCATCGTGGCGGATCTCGTCCGGCGAACCGGTCGCGATCACGCGCCCGCTCACCAGCACCGACACCCGGTCGGCCAGTCTGAACACCGCGTCCATGTCGTGCTCGACCAGCAGCAGGGTCAGGTGTTGCGCCTTCAGCGCGGACAGCAATTCGACCATCCGGGCCGATTCATCCGGTCCCATGCCGGCCATCGGTTCGTCGAGCAGCAGCAGCCGCGGCCGCGCGGCCAGTGCCAGCGCGAGTTCCAACTGGCGCTGCTCGCCGTGCGCGAGACTGCCCGCCACCCGGTCCGCCATCGCCGCGAGGCCGACCAGCGTGAGCATCGCCTCGGCATCGGCATACGCCGCCTCGTCAGCGCGCGCGGAGCGCCACCACGACGGCGCCGACGGACGCCGTGCGAGCACTGCCAGCACGACGTTGTCCAGCACCGTGAAGCGCCGGTAGATGCTGGTGATCTGGAACGAGCGCACCAGGCCCTCGCTCACGCGTCGGGGCATCGTCAGCGCGGTCACGTCCTCGCCGTCGAAGAAGATGCCGCCGCCGTCCGGCGCCAATGCGCCGGAGATCTGGTGGATCAGCGTCGTCTTGCCGGCGCCGTTCGGGCCGATCAGCGCGTGGGTCTCGCCGGCGCGGACATCGAAGCTCGCCTCGTCGGTCGCGGTCAGCGCGCCGAAGCGCTTCACCAGGCGATGGACCTGGAGCAGCGAGAGCGCAGGCAGCGCGGATGGCAAGCCCGTCGGTGCGGTCGCGCCGTCACGCATGTGCGGCTCCCTTCGACTTCGCCGTCGACGCCGGTGCGGTCTTCCTCGCGCCGAAGCGATCGAAGAGCCCCGTCAATCCACGGGGCGCGAAGAGCACCACGACGAGCAGGATCGCGCCGAGCGCGAACTGCCAGTGGATGGTCACGCCGGACAGCAGCTCCTCCAGCAGCAGGAACACCGCCGCGCCGAGCGGACCGCCCCACAGCGCGCCGGCGCCGCCCAGGATCACCATCACCATCAGCTGTCCCGACTGCGACCAATGCATCAGGTGCGGCGACACCAGCCCATTGAGGTTGGCCAGCAGCGCGCCGGCCAGTCCCGCGATCGCGCCGGCGACGACGAAGGCCGTCC
>NZ_DASVNZ010000388.1:0-3346 GCF_036486225.1 Roseateles sp.
CATGGAACTCCTCATCCCGCTCGCCAAGATCGTCGTCGTTCTCGTCGTCCTCCTTACCTCGGTCGCCTACACGGTGCTCCTCGAGCGCCGCGTGGCGGCCGCCATCCAGAACCGGATCGGCCCGAACCGGGTCGGGTGGAACGGGCTCCTCCAGCCGCTCGCCGACGTCGTCAAACTCGTCATGAAGGAGGATATCGTTCCCCGGAGCGCCAACCGCTTCATCCACGACCTCGCGCCGATGATCTCCATCGCCATCGCGCTCGTCGCGTTCGCCGTCGGCGCGTGGCTGAGCGCCAGCCTCGACGGCACCGTGACGCCGCTGGCCGCCACGATGATGGTGCTCGGCCTGTGCACCGCCACCTGTGCCTGGACGCTGGTCCGCCGGCACGGCCAACCCTCCGCACGTCCCGCATGAGCGACCTCGCCTCCGCGCACGACCTGACCCCGCTCTGCATCGCCGGCCCGACGGGCTGCGGCAAGACCGCCGCGGCGCTCGCGCTCGCGCGCCGCCAGCCGGTGGAGATCATCAGCGTCGATTCCGCGCTGGTGTACCGCGGCATGGACATCGGCACCGCCAAACCGACGCCGGAAGAACTCGCGTCGGTGCCGCACCATCTGATCGACATCCTCGAGCCGACGGAGAGTTATTCCGCCGCGCAGTTCGTCCGCGACGCGACGCGCCTCGTGCCGGAGATCCAGGCCCGCGGCGCCCGCCCGCTGCTCGTGGGCGGCACGATGCTGTACTTCAAGGCGCTCTTCGACGGACTGTCGGAACTGCCTCAGGCCGATGCCGCGCTGCGCGCGCAGCTCGATGCGGACGCGGCCCGCGACGGCTGGCCCGCGATGCATGCGCGCCTGGCGACGCTGGATCCCGAGACGGCCGCGCGCCTGGCGCCGCTGGATGCGCAACGCATCCAGCGCGCGCTGGAGGTCTGCCTGCTCAGCGGCGAGCCGATGTCGGCGCTGTACCGGCGCCAGCGCTCGCAGGGCGTCGACTGGCCGCTGATCTCGCTCGAACCGTCGGACGAGGCGCGCGCCTGGCTGCATGCGCGGCTCGCGCAGCGCTTCGCGCTCATGCTGACGCACGGCTTCATCGACGAAGTCCGGCGCCTGCGCGCGCGTGGCGATCTGCACCTGGGCCTGCCCTCCATGCGCTGCGTCGGTTATCGGCAGGCCTGGGAACTCCTGGACGCGAACGAGTCCTCGCCCGACCTCGCGGCGCTGCAGGAGCTCGGCACCGCCGCGACGCGGCAGCTCGCCAAGCGCCAGATCACCTGGCTGCGCAGCATGCCCGCCCGCCGCATCGTGGCGGCCGAGGCGCCGGATGCGCTGGACCGGCTGATCGCACACGTCGACACGATCTGACCGGGAGCCCGGCGGGACAGGCGCCACAATCCATCGATCGACCTCCGGCTTCTCCACGACGACTTGGAAGATGGTTTCGACGATGGCTTCGACGATGGATGTCCCGCTCCTCACGGCCACCGGCCTGACCAAGCGCTATGGCGCGCAGACGCTGTTCGAGCACCTGTCGCTCACGCTGCAGCGCGGCGAGATGCTCGCGCTGCTCGGCGAATCCGGCAGCGGCAAGTCCACGCTGCTGAACGGCCTGGCCGCGCTGGAGCCGCTGGACCGGGGTCAGGTCGTGCTGCTGGGCCGCGACATCCTGTCGCTGGACGAATCGGGCCAGGCGCAGCTGCGCCGCGAGCAGCTGGGGTTCGTGTTCCAGGCCTTCCACGTGCTGCCGCATCTGAACGTGCACGACAACGTCGCGCTGCCGCTGTTGCTGCAGGGCAAGCCCGATCCGAAACGGGTCGCCGAGATGCTGGACGCGGTCGGCCTGACGGCGCAGGCGCGGCACCTGCCGCGACAGCTGTCCGGCGGCCAATTGCAACGCGTCGCGATCGCCCGCGCGCTGGTGCACCGGCCCGTGCTGGTGCTGGCCGACGAACCCACCGGCAACCTCGATCCGTCGCATGCCGACCAGGTCATGCGGCTGCTGCGACAGCAACTGCTGGAGCAGAACGCGGCCTGCCTGTTGGTGACGCACTCGGCGCACGCGGCGGAACACGCGGACCGCCGCCTGCGGCTCGAGAACGGCCATCTGGTCGAGGCCTGAGCGCGCGATGAGCCCGCGACGGCCCCGACATGACGACGCGATGAGTCCGAGATGATCCCCGGCCCCCCCTCTTCCGCATTCGCCGGCCTGCGCCGCGCCTGGGGCTGGTGGTGGCAGCTCTCGTGGCCGGCGCTGCGCCTGCAGTGGGGACGCCAGCTCGCGGCGCTGCTGACCATCGCGCTGGGGCTGGCGCTGGCGGGCGCGGTGCACTGGATCAACGCGTCGGCGCTGGCGCAGTTCGAGTCGGCCGCGCGCCAGAGCAGCGCCCAGGCCGACATCGAGCTCAGCCCCGCGCCCGGCGCCGCGCCGCTGTCCGACCGCTTCTTCGGGGAACTGGCCGCGCGCGACGACATCGCCGCGCTCGCGCCCCGGCTCGACGCCAGCATCCGCCTCCAGGGCCGCGACGGCGCGTGGCAGCGCGTGCGGCTGATCGGCCTGGACCTGGTGCAGCTCGGCGCCTTCCATCCGCAATGGTTCCCCCGGCTGGACGGCGCGGACCTCGGCCGCGCGCTGCGCGAGCCGTCGCTGCTGGTGAGCGACGCCGCGTGGACGAGACTGGGCTTCGATCTCCCGTCATCGCCCTCGCCGTCGCCCTCGCCGCCGCCCACGCCGTCTTCATCGCGCCCCTCTGCCTCGCCTCCTTCGTCTCCTTCGACTGCGCCGCTGCCGTCCTCTCTGCGAGTGGACCTGCCCGACGAGCCGGCCCCGCTCCCGGTCGTTGGCCGCGTGCCGGACCGCCAGCAGCCGCTGGTGATCGTCGACATCGCCTGGGCGCAGCAGCTGCTGCATCGCCCCGGGCAGCTCGACGCGATCCTGCTGCGCATGGCCTCGGGGCGCGCGGTGCCCGTCGACTGGCCCGCCGGTGTCCAGGCCCAGGCGCCCGCGGACCAGGCCCGCCAGCAGGCCGAGGAGGCGCGCCGCCTCACGCGCGCCTACCGGCTCAATCTCGGCGTGCTGTCGCTGATGGCGCTGTTCGTCGGCGCCTTCATGGTCTTCGCGGTGCACAGCCTGTCGGTGGCGCAGCGGCTCCCGCAACTCGCGCTGCTGGGCGTGCTCGGCATGAGCGCGCGGCAACGGCTGGCGCTGCTGGTGTCGGAAGCGCTGGCGCTGGGCCTGGCGGGCGCGGTGCTCGGTCTGGGCCTGGCCGTCGCGCTCGCGGAGCTCGGCCTGCATGCGCTCGGCGGCGACCTCGGCAGCGGGCTGACCGGACTCAGCGGCGGACGGCCG
>NZ_DASVNZ010000398.1:0-3227 GCF_036486225.1 Roseateles sp.
TCCAGATGCAGCCGCGCGCTGTCCGCGCGCTGCGCGATCTGCAGTTGCAGCCGATCGCCCAGCGCCTGCATCAGCGGCTGCTGCCAGGCCTCGCGCGAGGCGGGCAGCGTGAGCGTCGACGATGTCGAGGCGCCGGCGGCACCGGTCGTCGCGCCCGGCGTCATCGTCGTCATCAGGTCGGCGCTCCAGCGTTGCAGACCCTGCCAGGCACCGGCATCTGCCGGGCCTGCCGGGACCACGACCGCGTCGGCGCCTTGCAGCGCGAGCAGGCGGGCCGCGTCGGTGGTCAGCGCCGACGGCACGATGGTCGCGGCCTGCGGGACGGCGGCAGCGCCGGCCGGGTTGGCTGCATCGCCGGTATTTCCCGACGTTCCCGTCGCGTTGCGTGCCGCCGGAGCCGGTGGCGTCGCGACGGGGTTCAGCGCCGGCATGAGCATGGCCATCAGCGGCGCGCTCGCGGCCGCGGGCAACGATGCGTCGTCCCGCGAGGTCGTCGCGTCGGGATCGGCGTCCTCGCTCCCGGGCCGGACGCCACCCGCGACGATGCCGATCGCGTCGGTGCCGGCGGTCACCGCCGGACCACGACCCAGCAGTTCGTCGAGCGCCTGCATCAGCGCGGCGTCGAGCACGTCGACCCTCTCATCGACGCTCTCATCGGCGCTGTCGCCGTGGCCATCGGCGGCCCGAGACTGCGCGGCATCGCGCTCACCCGTGCGCGCCATCAGCGGCGCGAAGGGCAGCACCACGACCGGCGCCTCCGACTTGTCCGCGTTGCCGGTCCTGTCCACACCGCCCGCGTGGAGCGGCGTGGCCGGAGCGGCCGGGGTGGAGGCACTGGCGGAGGCCGTGGCCGCCAAGGGATTCATCGTCATCGTCATGCTTGCGCCTCCGTGCCCCAGTCGGCGGACTCCGCGTACGCGGACCACCCCTGGCGCTGCTGGCGCATCTGCGCCAGCGTCTGTCCGACGCGTTCGAGCTCGCGCTGGCATTCGCCGCTGATCTGCTGGTGGAGCCGGCGCAGCTGCTGCAGCGCGGCGCGTTCGCCGGGCGTCAGCGTCGCGACGTCGAGGCCGCCCAGCACCTGGGCCAGCTCCGCGTCGCCGCGGGCCAGCGCGGGCCAGTTGCGCTGCGCGCAGGCGTCGCGCAGGCGCTCGCCGAGCATCTGCAGCCGGGCCGTGACCGGGACGTTGCGCAGGGACTGCGGCATCGTCGTCCTCCTTCAGCCGTGACGGGCGAGCACGCCCTGCCAGCCGCCGCGGATCTGCGCGAGCAGGCGGCGGACCTCGTCGACCAGCGCGACGTCCAGCTCGACGCCGGCGCGGTACAGCCGCTCGGCGCAGTAGTCGTAGAGCCGGGCGAGGCTGGCGACGACCTCGCCGCCCGTGTCCAGGTCCAGCGCGCTGGACAGGCCGTTGATGATGGCCACGCACTTGTCCAGGCTGGCCGCCTTGAGTTCGAAGCGGCGCGCCTCGATGTGGGCGCGGGCGCGCGCCAGTTCGTCGAGCAGGCCGTCCATCAGCACCAGCACGAGCTGGAGCGGCGAGGCCTGCGCGGTCTGCGCCTGCAGGTGGACGGACTGGTAGCTCTGGTAGGCGTCGTGGCTCATGGGGTGGTCGTGTCCAGGTCCCCGGCGCTCAGGCCGAGACGGCGTCGAACAGGCTGCCCGTGCCACCCAGTTGCGTCTGCAGGTTCTGCAGCTGCGTGAACTGTTGGAGGTAGCGCGTGTACGCCTGGTTGTATTGCTGGTCCAGCCGGGTCTGGCGGTCGCTGATGCTCTTCTGCTGCGACTGGATCGAGGTCTGGCGCTGCTTGATCTGGCCGCTCGAGCTGTTGGTCCAGGTGTCGGCCAGCTTGTCCATCGCGCCGAGCAGGCCCGAGGAACTGGACAGCGCGGTCGATCCCAGCACCTTGTCGAGCGCGTCGGGCGTGGCCGACAGCGCCTTGGCCAGCTTGGCGCCGTCGAGTTTGGCGCTGCCGTCGCGCTCGATGGAGACGCCCAGCGTGCGCAGGTTGGCGCCGGCGTAGTCGTTGCGCAGCACGTTGCCGATGCGGTCGCGCAGCGCGCGCACGCCGGCGTCGCTGGCGAAGGCGCCGTTGGCCGTGCCGTCCTTGCCGACGACGGTCAGGTCGTCGAGCGCCTTCTCCAGCACGTTGTACGCATCGACGAAGCTCTGCAGCTTGGCACTGGTGGCCGTGTCGTCGCGGGCGACGGTGAGCGTGACCGGCGACTCGCCGCTGGCCTGCGCCTTCTTCAGCGTGATGGACACGCCCTGGATCGCGGTCACCGTGTTGCTGGCCTGCTGCAGCCGCACGCCGGTGCCCTGCGCGCCCAGCCAGACGACCGCGTCCTGCGCGCCGACCAGTTCCTTGCGCTTGCTGGTGTCGTCCAGCGCCGTCTTCAGCGGGCCGGACAGGCCCGAGGTGTCGATCGTGAGCTTGCCGCCCGCGCCGCTGACGCCGGCGGTCAGCACCAGCTGCGTCGCGCCGCCGACGGTCACCACCATCGCGGTGGCGTTGCCGCTGGCCGCGGTGTTGATCGCGCGGGCGATCTCGGTCTGCGACAGCGTTCCGTCGCCGTCGCCGTCCGCGCTGGCGAGGTCGACGTTGAAGCTCGAGCCGTTGGCCAGCTGCACCGACATGCTGCCCGGCCCGGCCGGCACCGCCGGCAGGTCCTGGAAGGCCACCTGGTTCGTCGTCGCGAGCTGTTCGACGAACAGCGGCGTGCTGGTCGGCTGCGCGCCGGATGCGGCGGTCGCGGTCATGACCGTGCTGTCACTGGGCGTGGCGCTGTACTGCGTGACCGCCTGGCCGGGCTTGGACGACAAGGCGGCCAGTGCCGTCTTGAACGCGCTCAGCGCGCTCTGCAGCTTGGTCAGGCCGCTGGACGCGGCCTGCGCGGCCTTGGTCTGCGCGTCCAGCAGCGACTGCGCCGGCTGCGTGTACGCGGTGGCCAGGCTGGTGGCCGTCGAGGTCGGATCGAAACTAGTCGCCATGGCGGGCTCCTCCACAAGGTCCGGGGTTGAGACTTCCCTTGTGGTGGGCGACCGGCAGCAGCCGGAACTTAAACGGGCGCTGCCAGGCTCCCCGCGGCGACGGCGGAGAGGCGTCCAGTGCCTGCTGGGAAGGTGCGTACTCAGCCACGATTCCCCCGGCCGGTGGAGCGGGTCATGGCGCCCGGTCCGAGCGCGCCGAAGGCGCTCAGGCCGCCATAGGCGCTGTCGTTCTGG
>NZ_DASVNZ010000083.1:0-2833 GCF_036486225.1 Roseateles sp.
CCCGGCAGCGAGGACGGCCGCAGCGCGCGTTGCCGGAGCGCCGCGCCCCAACGCTCGATCAGCGTGGCGCGGAGGGCCGCCGGGGTCGGTCGCCGTCCAGCAGCGAGGACCGCGCCGGCGGATGCGCAGAGCAGGCCCAGCAGGAAGATCGCGCCGCGATGCGTGTTGATGCCGCCGGTCGCTTCGAGCATCCGGGCTTCAGCCTCGATGCCGGCGCGTTCCAGCGCGGGGAAGTCCGCACCGGTCGCGCCGAGATGGGCGATCCGGACGAAGTACGGCCGCAGCGCCGAGATGCTGCGCATGAAGGTCCGCGCATCCATGTCGCGGTGGCTGCCGTTGCTGGTGAAGGTGACCAGTCCGGGCTTGGGCGACAAGGCCAGTTCGTCATGCAACGCGACCGTCGCCGCGCGGCCGATGTCGTCGATGTTCATGCGGCCGCCTTGACGTCCCGGACGATCTCGCCGAGGTCCGTCGCGAGCCGGCTCCCCCCGATGGACTTCACCAGGATGGAGCGCACGCCGCCCGCGCGCCAGGTGAGCCATTCGCGCCAGGACACGGCGTTGTCGCCATCGAAGACCAGTTCGCCGTCCAGCCGGAGTCCGGGAATCTCCGCGCCCGCCAGCAGCGCGGCGACCTGGTCGGCCTGCTCGGCGTCGGTCACGCCGACCCAGAGGTCCGCATCCGAGTCGGCCCGGACGTGGACCATTGCCGACAGCGCCTGCCAGCCGTAGCTGCCGTAGACGCGCGGCTGGACGCCACAGGCGAAGGCTGCGCGGCACAGCTCGTCCCAGGCGGCGCGTGCCGACGCAGGCAGCAGCTTCGCAACGGCGCGAGCGGCGGGGAACTCGTCGAAGAACATCACCTCGCTGCGCGCAACGCTGACGCCGATGCGGCGCGACTCCCAGCGCAGCGGCGCCGACAAGCCCATCGCGATCGAGGCCGGCTCGCCGCCCGCATCGCAGCGCTGCTGCGTCACCACCAGCGGCAGCCCGCGCGAGGCCCACAGCGTGAGGCATTCGCGTTCGACGGCGTCGCGCGCGACGGCGCGCAGCCGGTCCCAGGCCGCGGGCGTCAGGTGCACGAGTTGATGGCGGTGAAGGCGGGCCATGGCATGTTGCGTTCAGAGGCGATCCAGAGGCGATCCAGAGGCGGAGAAGGCCTGACTGATGTCGATCGAGGTCAGGCTGCGTCGAGCACGCGCTGCATCACGTCTGCGGCAAGGCGGCGCCCACCGCGTTCGGCGCCGTCGATTGCGCGACGGTCCTCGTGCGGCGCGTCGACCAGCGCCTGTCGCAGCGCGGCCTGCAGGTCGCCGGTCCAGAGCCGTCGCACACCGCCCATCGCGACGTAGTTGTCGACGCCGGGCGCGAAGACGGGATTCGTCTCGGACAGCGCGGTGAGCATCTCTTCCGGCAGCTTGGTCACACGCGACATCGCGGGGATGCGCATCACGCGGATCTCGGCCTCGGGCAGCGCGTCGCAGGCGTCGGCGATCAGGCCCGAGGTGATGAAGCCGCCCGACAACGCCTGGTCGTAGACCAGCCCCAGCACGCGATGCCCGCGCCTGCGCGCGAGATCGATCGTCATGCCCAGGTGCGCCATCGCGCGGTTGATGCCGAGCAGCTCATCGCGGCGTCGAAGCTGCTGTCCCTGCGTGTCGATCAGCAGCAGGATCGGCCGGCCGGGATGGCGGGCGAGGGTGTCCAGCACCACGCGCGCCTGCGCCAGCGCGAGCTTCACGCCGATCGGCGCGTGGTTCGTCGTGCCGACGACGGTCAGCGGCTCGCCGTCGAGTTCGACGGTGCCGTGCAGGAAATCGCCGTCCTGCGTCAGGGCGACGTCGGCAC
Organism: Roseateles sp.; assembly: GCF_036486225.1. GTDB lineage: Bacteria > Pseudomonadota > Gammaproteobacteria > Burkholderiales > Burkholderiaceae_C > Roseateles. Next base: position 1,848 of record NZ_DASVNZ010000083.1, read on the forward strand.
CGAACAGCGTCGCGGTCAGTGTCTTCCAGTCCATCTTCGGATCTCCTTCGAGGCTCGTCGGTTCGGCCGTCCAGCAGCTCAGTCTTCCAGCGGCTCAGCCGTCAGTCGTCCAGTCGTTCAGCCGTGCAACCGCTTGACGGTCTGGGGCGCGGCGGCGAGCGTGCGCAGGGGTACGACCTCGGCGACCTCCAGGTCCGGCACCTGCGCGGCCTGCGCGACGCCGAGCCGGGTCCACAAGGCCTGCGCGTCGTCGCCGGCGACCGCGGCGTCGAGCAGCGACAGCCGATGAGCGAGCAGCGCGTGCTCCGTCTCCAACGCGTCGATCGTGACCGGTCGCGATGTCGGCAGCGTGTCCATGGCCGCGATCGCCGCGCGGCGGAAGGCGGCGACGTCGTCCTCGACCAGCGCGTCGCAGTCGCCGCTCAGCCAGCGGTGCTTGCCGCCGGTGGTGCGCCAGACCAGCGCGCGGTCGCGGGCGTCGAATTCCTCGACGCCGTTGGACGCCTCGATGACCTCAGGCCCCGACATCGCGAGCCGTCCGAGATCGCTCATGACGACGAAGTCGGTGCAACGCGCCACGATGCCCATGCCGCCGAAGCAGCCGTTGGCCGCGCCGATCAGCGCGATCACGGGGATGCCGGCGTCGCGCACGTCCAGCACCGCACGCATGACTTCGGAGACGGCGATCAGGCCCGCGTTGGCCTCATGCAGACGGACGCCGCCCGAATCGAGCAGCAGCAGCACCGCGGCGGGGCGGTCGTGCAGCGCGCGGCGCAGCAGGCCCACGAGCTTGGCGCCGTGGACCTCGCCCACGCCGCCGCCCATGAACGCGCCTTCCTGCGCGGCCACGAAGATCGGCCGGCCCAGGAGCGTGGCGCGCCCGATCGCGACGCCGTCGTCGAACGCCGACGGCACGCCGAGCTGCGCCAGATGCGGGCTCATCACGCGCTCCTGCGGCGGCAGCCATTCGTGGAAGCTGTCCGGAT
>NZ_DASVNZ010000420.1:0-19049 GCF_036486225.1 Roseateles sp.
CGGCGCATAAAATCAGGGGTTTGCGAGCATGCCGTCCCGGCGGCTCCGTCATCAGCCTTCGTCAATCTCATGGCTCTGATCGTCCACAAATACGGTGGCACCTCGATGGGTTCCACGGACCTCATCCGCAACGTCGCCAAGCGCGTCGCCAAATGGGTGCGTGCCGGCCACCAGATGGTGGTCGTGCCCTCGGCCATGAGCGGCGAAACCAACCGCCTACTGGGCCTGGCCAAGGAGCTGTCGCCTGGCAAGCACACGCCCGCGCTGCTGCGTGAACTGGACGCCATCGCCGCCACCGGCGAGCAGGTCTCCGTCGGCCTGCTGGCGATCGCGCTGCAGGCCGAGGGCATGGACGCCGTCAGCTACACCGGCTGGCAGGTCGGCGTGTCGACCGACAACTCCTACACCAAGGCCCGCATCGAGAGCATCGACGACGCGAAGGTCAAGGCCGACCTCGACGCCGGCCGCGTGGTCGTCATCACCGGCTTCCAGGGCGTGGACGAGGACCGCAACATCACGACGCTGGGACGCGGCGGCTCGGACACCTCGGCGGTGGCGATCGCCGCGGCGATCAAGGCCGACGAGTGCCTGATCTACACCGACGTCGACGGCGTCTACACGACCGATCCGCGCGTCGTGCCCGAAGCGCGCCGCATGAGCACCATCAGCTTCGAGGAGATGCTGGAGATGGCCTCGCTCGGCTCCAAGGTGCTGCAGATCCGCTCGGTGGAATTCGCGGGCAAGTACCGGGTCCCGATGCGCGTGCTGAGCAGCTTCACGCCCTGGGACATCGACATCGAAGAAGAAGCCAAGTCCGGCACCCTGATCACTTTTGAAGAGGACGAACAAATGGAACAAGCCGTCGTCTCCGGCATTGCCTTCAACCGCGACGAGGCCAAGGTGACGCTGCTGGGCGTGCCGGACAAGCCGGGTATCGCGTTCCAGATCCTGGGCCCGGTGGCCGACGCCAACATCGACGTCGACGTGATCATCCAGAACGTGTCACAGGACGGGAAGACCGACTTCTCGTTCACGGTGCACCGCAACGACTACCAGCGCGCGATGGAGCTGCTGGAGAAGGTCGTCGGGCCGGCGGTGCAGGCCGCCAAGGTGACCGGCGACCAGCGCATCTGCAAGGTGTCCATCGTGGGCATCGGCATGCGCTCGCACGTGGGCGTGGCGTCCAAGATGTTCCGCTCGCTGTCGGAAGAGGGCATCAACATCCAGATGATCACGACCAGCGAGATCAAGACCTCCGTGGTCATCGACGAGAAGTACATGGAGCTGGCGGTGCGCGCGCTGCATCGCGCGTTCGATCTGGACCAGGACATCGAGGCCTGAAATCCGGAGCGCGACTGTCGCGCGGCGAGCGGCTGAATCGACCGGAGTTTTGGTCGAGGGGTCAAAAAGCCATGCTATAGTCGCTGCTTCTCCGGTTGGAGACGTGACCGAGTGGCCGAAGGTGCTCCCCTGCTAAGGGAGTATGTGGGCAAAACCTGCATCGAGGGTTCGAATCCCTCCGTCTCCGCCAACCAGATGCAAACCCCCGCAGCGCAAGTTGCGGGGGTTTTTGCATTTCTGGGCCAGGAGGTGCATTCCAGACTACTGCAGTGGGTCAGGAAAACTTTCAGCGGCCTCTCGGTGATGTGTCCTAAAGTCATCGCATGTACACGCCCAAGCATTTCGATCTGCCGGACCTGTCGCATGCCCGGCTGATGATCCAGGAGCATCCGCTGGCCACGCTGATGCTGATCGATCCGACGCACGGCCTGTCGGCGACGCCGGTGCCGATGATCTGGGGTGCGCCGACCGATGCCGCCGATTCGGCGGACGGCTCGGGCTGGTGGCTCGAAGGCCACCTAGCGCGCGCGAACCCCCATGTGGCCGCGTTGAAGTCGCCGGAGCTCGGCGAAGTGCTCGTGCAGTTCAACGGTCCGGGCGCCTACATCTCGCCGAGCCACTACGACACGCCGCTGTCGGTGCCGACGTGGAACTACCTGACCCTGCAGGTCCATGGCCGCGTGCAGATCATCGACGAGGAGCACGCCAAGGACGCGCTGCTCAAGCGCCTCATCGCGACGCAGGAGCCCGACTACGCCGCGACGTGGCGTGGCTTGCCGGAGGACTTCCAACGCAAGATGCTGGGCGCGATCGTCGGCTTCCGCGTGCCGGTCGATCGCTGGACCATGAAAGCCAAGATCAGCCAGAACCGCAGCGCCGCCGAACGCGAGCGCATCCTGGCGCACCAGGAGCACCACGGCTCGCTGGAGGAGCAGATCCTCGCGAGATGGGTGCGGGAGCTGGCGCCGCGCTGAACGCGGGATCGTTCACGGGGTCAGGTCTTGCCTGATCACGCCCGATCTGCCATCTGGGAATTTCCCGAACACGCCCAGCAAGTATGGGTCAGTGATCTTCAACGGACGGCTTCGTAGTCTTGCGCCTCGCAATCAGCAAGGACAAGGCGCATGGCAGGCAAGGTTCGGGATCGTTCACCCAAGCGACTTTGGAAGACGCTTCCACTCCGTTGCGCTTGGGTGATCTTCGCCAACGCGTTTGTGACCTGGGCGCTGTTTGAGGGCAGGAACCCGCGAGTCTTCTTCGCGGTGAGCGGCATCGGGTGTGCCGTGCTCGTCCTTGAAGCCTTGATCGTGACGTGGCGGCAACGACGACTGGACGGGCGAAAAGACCCTGGCGAAAACGATCGGATTCGATCCTGACCTGACAAGGCGTCGACCAGAAGCGCGAAGGCCCGCTGCAAGCGGGCCTTCTCTTTGTGGGGCGAGGGCGGCGTTGGGGCCGCCGCCGATCACATGCTCACGTAGTTCGGACCGCCGCCGCCTTCCGGCGTGACCCAGACGATGTTCTGCGTCGGGTCCTTGATGTCGCAGGTCTTGCAGTGCACGCAGTTCTGCGCGTTGATCTGCAGCCGCTGCGATCCCGCATCGCCGACGAACTCGTAGACGCCGGCTGGGCAGTAGCGGGCCTCGGGACCCGCGTACTTCGCCAGGTTGACCTGCACCGGCACGCCGTCGTTCTTCAGCGTCAGGTGGGCCGGCTGGTTCTCTTCATGGTTCGTGTTGGACACGAACACCGACGAGAGCCGGTCGAAGGTCAGCTTGCCGTCGGGCTTCGGATACTCGATCTTCGGCATCTCCGACGCGGGGCGCAGGAAGACGTGATCGGGCTTGTCGCGGTGCAGCGTCCACGGCGGCGTCTTGATGCCGAGCTTGGGCAGCAGCCATTGCTCGATCCCCGTCATCAGCGAACCGACGATCGTGCCCTTCTTGAACCAGGCCTTGAAGTTGCGCGACTGATCCAGCTCCTCGCGCAGCCAGCTCTTCTCGAACGCGGCCGGGTAGGCGCTCAACTCGTCGAACGAACGGCCGGCGGCCAGCGCCTCGGCGATCGCGTCGGCGCACATCATCCCGGACTTGATCGCGGCATGGCTGCCCTTGATGCGCGCGGCGTTCAGGTAGCCCGCGTCGTCGCCGACCAGCGCGCCGCCCGGGAACACCTGCTTGGGCAGGCTCAGCAGCCCGCCGGCGGTGATCGCGCGCGCGCCGTAGCCCAGGCGCTTGCCGCCCTCGATGTGCTTGCGGATCGAGGGATGCGTCTTCCAGCGCTGCATCTCCTCGAACGGCGACATCCACGGGTTCTGGTAGTCCAGGCCGACCACGAAGCCCAGCGTCACCTTGTTGCCCTCGAGGTGGTACAGGAAGCCGCCGCCGTAGGTCGCGTTGTCCAGCGGCCAGCCGGCGGTGTGCACCACCAGGCCGGGCTTCGCCTTGTCGGCCGGCACTTCCCACAGTTCCTTGATGCCGATGCCGTAGGTCTGCGGATCCTTGCCGGCGTCGAGCTGGAACTTCGCGATCAGCTGCTTGCCCAGGTGGCCGCGCGCGCCTTCCGCGAAGATCGTGTACTTGCCGTGCAGCTCCATGCCGAGCTGGAAGCCCTCATGCGGCTCGCCGTCCTTGCCCAGACCCACGTTGCCCGTGGCGACGCCCTTCACGCGGCCCTGCTCGTCGTAGACGATCTCGGCGGCGGCGAAGCCGGCGAAGATCTCCACGCCCAGCGCCTCGGCCTGCTGCGCCAGCCACTTCGTGACGTTGCCCAGCGAGATGACGTAGTTGCCGTGGTTGTGGAAGCAGCGCGGGATGAAGAACTGCGGCGTGGCCTGGGCGCCCGATTCGGACAGGAACAGCACCTCGTCGCCGGTGACCGGCTGGCCCAGCGGTGCGCCGAGTTCCTTCCAGTTGGGGAACAGTTCGGTGATCGCGCGCGGATCCATGACCGCGCCGGACAGGATGTGCGCGCCGGCCTCCGAGCCCTTCTCGAGCACCACCACCGAGATCTCCTGGCCCTTCTCCGCGGCGATCTGCTTCAGGCGGATCGCGGTCGCGAGGCCGGCCGGACCGCCGCCGACGACAACCACGTCGTAGTCCATGCTGTCGCGCGGACCGTACTGGGCGATGAGTTCTTCGGAGGTCATGGTCATCCTTGCTCGTTCTAGTCGGAGTCCTGGCCGTGCACCGGCGAGGCGGCAGGGCCGGCTCGCTGTCTGGCTGGGGCGGTTTGCGGCGCATTCTAGCCGCGTGAACGGAAAAAAGAACGGTCGTGCTATTTATGAAATAGAGAGGGGTGTCGATAGCGCGAGCTTCATCCGGGACGACCCGAATGGGGCTCCTTCGCCAGGGGCACGCGCCGTACCATGGCTGCGAAGCGATTCATCTTTCAAGCCTTCGAACCGAGGACCCCATGAGCATTCACGTTCAACGCGACAAGACCGGCCCGATGCGCCAGACGGTGAGCATCCGCAATCACGTGCTGACGGCCGACCAGCCGGTCGACGGCGGCGGCGAGGACGCCGGCCCCGACGCGCACGAGCTCTACGACGCCGCGCTGGCGTCGTGCAAGGCGCTGACGGTGCTCTGGTACGCGCGGCGCAAGGGCATGGCGCTGGAGGACGTGCTGGTGGACGTGGAGAGCGACCGCTCGCAGGAGCGCCAGGGGCTCTACAAGCTGAAGGCCTCGCTGACCTTCGTCGGCACCCTGAGCGACGAGGAACGTCAGCAGCTGCTGGCGGTGGCGGACAAGTGCCCGGTGCACAAATTGATGACGCAGGTGAAGACGGAGATCGAGACGGTGATGGCCGGCTGATGGTTCGCCGATGGTCGGCTGACGCCGGCTGATCTCCGGTAGACGCCGACGGATGGCGGCGTCATCGTGGGGCGGGTCTTGCGTGCTATCGTGACCGGCACCTGTCCGGTCACACGAGAAGTTTTGCGAGAGACCTTGCCATGAGCTACAGCATCGATCTGGAGGGCCGCGTGGCCCTCGTCACGGGCGCGTCCAGCGGATTGGGCGCGCAGTTCGCCAGGACCTTGGCGAAGTCGGGCGCCTGCGTGGTGCTGGCGGCCAGACGCGTGGACCGCCTGAAGGACCTGCGCGCGGAGATCGAGGCCGGCGGCGGCGACGCGCACGTGGTGCAGATGGACGTCACCGACCTGGAGAGCATCGCCGCGGCGGTGGCGCGGGCGGAGACGGAGGTCGGCACGCTGGACATCCTGATCAACAACTCCGGCGTCAGCACGACGCAGCGTCTGGTCGACGTGTCGCCGGAGGATTTCGACTTCGTGATGGACACGAACGTGCGCGGCGCGTTCTTCGTCGCGCAGGAAGTCGGCAAGCGCATGCTGGCGCGGGCGCGCGGCGCGGCGCCGGGCACCTACACGGGCGGCCGCATCGTCAACATCGCGTCGATGGCGGGGTTGCGGGTGCTGTCGCAGATCGGCGTCTATGCGATGAGCAAGGCGGCGGTCGTGCACATGACCAAGGCGATGGCGCTGGAGTGGGGCAAGTACGACATCAACGTCAACGCCATCTGCCCCGGCTACATCGACACGGAGATCAACCACCACCACTGGCAGACCGACCAGGGACGCAAGCTGGTGGAGCTGCTGCCGCGCAAGCGCGTGGGCACGCCGCAGGACCTGGACACGACCTTGCTGATGCTGTGCGCGAAGGAAAGTCGCTTCATCAACGGCGCGATCATCCAGGCGGACGACGGATTCGGAGTTTGAGGAAAGAAGCGAGCCGATGGCTGTGAGAGAACTGAGCGCGCTGGAAGCGCGCGTGCTGGCGGTGCTGGTGGAGAAGGAGTCCACGGTGCCGGACAGCTACCCGATGTCGCTGAACAGCCTGACCCTGGGCGTGAACCAGAAGACCGCGCGCGATCCGGTGATGAACGCGAGCGAGTCGGACGTGGCCGCGGTGCTGGACGAGCTGAAGGCGATGAGCCTGGTCAACACGGTCAGCGGCAGCCGCGTGGCGCGGTTCGAGCACAACATGAAGCGGGTGCTGGGAGTGCCGGGGCAGGCGGAGGCGCTGCTGGCGGTGCTCATCCTGCGCGGCCCGCAGACTTCGGCGGAACTGCGCTTGAACTGCGAACGCCTGCATCGTTTCGCGGACGTGTCGTCGGTGGAGGGATTCCTCGACGAACTCGCGGCGCGCGAGCCCGCGCTGGCGGTGAAGCTGGCGAAGGCGCCCGGCGCGCGCGAGGCGCGATGGGCGCACCTGTTGAGCGGTGAACCGGCGGTGCCGGTCTACGTGCCGTCCGCCTCCTCGTCGGGTGGCGGCTCAAGCTCGTCCTCGAACAGCGCGCGCGACGAAGAGATCGCCGCGCTGCGCGCCGAGGTCGATCAACTGAAGGCGATAGTCGCTCGCATCCAGTCGGAGCTGGGTATTTCCGACTGACCTCAGTTCCTTCCTGCCATCACTCCGCCGTCGACATCCCACACCGCGCCGGTGACCCAGCTGGCCTTGTCGGACAGCAGGAAGGTGACCGTTTCGGCCACATCCTGCGGCGTCCCGATGCGCCCGATCGGATGGAAAGCGTTGAAGCCCTGCAGCGCGCCGTGGACCTCGTCCTTGGGGATGAAGCCTTCATAGATCGGCGTCTGCACGACGGCCGGGGACACCGCATTGACGCGGATGCCCTTGGACGCGAGCTCCATCGCCAGATGCTGCGTGAGCGCATGCAACCCGGCCTTGGCCATCGAGTACGCCGACGACGGCGTCGCCGCGATGGCCTGCTTGGCCCACATCGAGCCGATGTTGACGATCGCACCGGGACGCCCCGCGGCGACCAGGTTGGCGGCGACCTTCTGCGTGATGAAGAAGAACGCCTTGTTCAGCGCCATGTACTGGTCGTAGTCGGCGTCGCCGTGCTCGAGGAAGGGCTTCGGGAAGAAGACCCCCGCGGCGTTGACGAGCAGGTCGATATCCCGATGCTGGGCGTCGATGGCCGCGATCAACGCGGCGCGGCCTTCGTCGCTGGTGAGGTCCGCCGTCAACGCGACCACCGCTCCCGCTTTCGCCAACTCCTGCCGAGCGGCTTCCGTCTTGTCCGCCCGATGGCCGACGATCACAGCGCTGCCGCCACCGGCGAGTACGAGCCGCGCCGTCTCCAGTCCCATGCCGCTGGTGCCGCCGACGACCAGCAGCTTCCTGCCCTTGAACGATTGATCCATTTGAAGTCTCTCCACCCGCGCGCCGGCGGGTACGTTTGAACGAAGCGGGCGGAGAAGAAAAGCTTGGCCGACCGCGCCTGGAGAGAATTCTTCAATCAACAGATTCCGAGGGCAAACCAGATAAAGTGTCCGCCACTGATAGAAAAACTTCTCCGTGATGAAGTCCCTCGTCCACCTGAACGCGCTGCGCGCCTTCGAGGCCAGCGCCCGGTTCCAAAGCTTCTCCGCCGCTGCGGAGGAACTCCACGTCACGCCGGCAGCCGTGGGCCAACTGGTGCGGACGCTGGAAGACTGGCTCGGTACGCCGCTGTTCGTGCGGGGCAGCGCGGGGCGCGCGCGTCTCGTTCCCACCGAAACCGCGGAGCGCGCGCTGCCCGACATCCGGACGGGACTGGAGCGACTGGCGTCCGGTCTGGCGCGGCTCAAGGAAGACACGACGGGTGGCGTGCTGACCGTCACGGTCAGCCCGGCCTTCGCGTCGAAATGGCTGCTGCCGCGCATCGATCGCTTCCAGACGGCGTGGCCGGATCTGGATGTCCGGCTGGACACGAGCCTGAAGCCGGTGGATTTCGCCGCGCAGCGGATCGATGTCGGCGTGCGCTACGGCAAGGGTACGTGGCCCGGGCTCTCCGCCGAGCACCTGATGGACGAGGACGTGTTCCCGGTGTGTTCCCCGACGCTGTCGCGCGACCGGGGCCGACTGCGCAAGCCTGCCGACCTCGCCAACGAGACCCTGATCCACGACCTGTCGATGGATGCCGATGCCGGCTTTCCTTCCTGGGGTGCCTGGCTGCGCGCGGCAGGGGCGACCGAGGTGTCCGCCAAACGCGGCATGAAGATCAACAGCTCCGCCGCCGTGCTGCAGGCGGCGATCGACGGACAGGGTGTCGCACTCGCGCGCAGCGTGATGGCGCGCGACGACCTCGATGCCGGCCGCCTGGTGCGGCTGTTCCCGAAGATCTCCGTCGAGTCGGAGCTGGCCTACTTCGTCGTCTATCGCTCCGAGTGCGCGAGCTTGCCGAAGGTGGCGGCGTTCAAGGCGTGGTTGATGGCGGAGGCTGTTCCCCGCGCCACACCGGCTTCCGCCGCTCCGTGAACGCCCCCACGCCTTCGCGGAAGTCCGCGCTGCCATAGCACTGCCGGATCAGGTCGTCGACGTCGGGCAGGTTGCTCGAGGTGAGGCGACGCAGGATCTCCTTGCTGGCCGATTGCGTCACCGGTGCGAGCGGGCTCAACTTGTCGCAGAGCGCGTCCTTCGCCGCGTCCAGCTCCTCGGCGGCGCAGACCGCATGCAGATAGCCGCACGAGAGCGCTTCATCCGCGAGCATCGATTCAGCCAGCAGCAGCATGCGCCGCACCCGCTGCGTTCCCCACGCGGCCTGCAGCCGCGCGATGTTGGCCGCCGACAAGGTGTTGCCCAGCGTACGCGCGATGGGCACGGCGAACTTCGCATCCGTCGTCGCGATGCGGAAGTCGCAGGCCGTCGCGATCGCGAGACCGCCGCCGACCGCCCAGCCTTCGATCACCGCGACCGTTGGCATCGGTAGTTGCTCGACGAGCTGGATGCCGCTGTCGATGCGCCGCTCGTAGGCGACGCCGTCGTCGCCGCCGAGCTCGCCGTCGCGGAAGGCGAGGAACTGCGCGATGTCCGTGCCCGCGACGAAGGCCTGACCGCCCGCGCCGCGGAACACCACGACGCGGATCTCACGATCGCGCGCCAGCGCCTCGCAGTGCGCGGCCAACTGCCCGTACATCTCCCAGGTCATCGCATTGCGCGCCTCGGGCCGATCGAAGATGATCGTGGCGATCGCGCCCTCGCGGCTCAGTCGGGTGGCGCCTTGGCTTGTGCCCTCGCTCATGCGTTCGCCTTCACGCGCTTCTCGCCGAACGCGCCGGCCTCCGCCAGCGCGCGCAGCTCCGCCGCTCCGATGCCGTACTCCGCCATCACCTCGTCGATGTGCTGCCCCAGCAGCGGCGGTGGATGACGCACTTCCTGCGGCGTGCCCAGCAGCTTCACCGCGAAGCCGATGTTGGGCACGCTGCCTTCGTTCGGGTGTTCGATCTCGATGCGCATCTGGCGATGCTTGCCGTGCTCGCTGTTGAACGCCTGCGGATACGTCAGGATCGGCCCCGCCGGGATGCCCGCCGCCAGCATCCGGTCGATCCAGTGCTCGGTGGTGTCCTCCACGAAGCTGCGCTCCAGCGACTCGATGAGCGCCTCGCGATTCGCGAGCCGCAAGGCCACGGAGCCGAAGCGCTCCTCGGCCAGCAGGTCGGGCCGCTCCAGCAGCGTGCAGAGCTTCGTCCACAACTTCTGATTCGTCGCGCCCATCACGAAGTAGCCATCCGAGGCCTTCACCGCCTGGTACGGCGCGCTCATGCGGTTGGACGTGCCCAGCGGCGTCGGTTCGCGGCCGGTGCCCCAGTACTCGCAGGTGTCCCAGATCGAGAACGCCAGCGCCGAGTCGAACAGCGACGCGTCCACGTACTGCCCGCGCCCGGTGGCCTTCGCGCCGATGTACGCGGACAGCGCGCCGTAGACCGCGAACAGCGCGCAGCCGATGTCGGCCACCGGCACGCCGGCCTTCACCGGCGGACCGTCGGCATACCCGGTCACGCTCATCACGCCCGACATCGCCTGCGCCATCAGGTCGAAGCCGGGTCGCTCCGCCCACGGCCCCGACTGGCCGAAGCCCGAGATGCTCACGTACACCAGCGCCGGATTGATCGCGCTGAGCGTCTCGTAGTCCATGCCCAGGCGCTTCATCGCGCCGGGGCGGTAGTTCTCCAGCAGGATGTCGGCGTCCTTGACCATGCGGCGCAGCACTTCCTTGCCGGCCTCGGTCTTCAGATCGAGCGTCACGCTGCGCTTGTTCCGATTCATGTTGAGGAAGCCCATGCTGTCGGGCCCCTTCATCTTGAAACCCATCGCGCCGCGGGTCTGGTCGCCTTCGGGCGGCTCGATCTTCACGACGTCGGCGCCGAGGTCGGCCAGCAGCATGCAGGCATACGGGCCGGCCATGACCTGGGTGATGTCGAGGACGCGCACGCCCTTGAGCGGCAGCGGCCGCGCGGATCCGGTCGATGCGGTCGATTCAGTCGATGCGGTCATCGGTACTCCCTTCAAGCGTCGACGCGGACGTTCGCGTCCTTCACGACCTTCGCCCACTTCGTGCATTCGGCCTGGATGTAGGCGCCGAACTTCTCGCTGCTGCCTCCGGCGTCTTCCGCGCCGAATTCATCGAGCTTCGCGGCGATCTCGGGCAGCGCGAGCACCTTGTTCACGTCCTGGTTCATGCGCTGGACCATCTCCGCGGGCATGCCCTTCGGACCGACCAAGCCGTACCACGATGCGGCGTCCAGACCGGGGCAGCCGGACTCGGCCAGCGTGGGGACGTTGGGGTAGCTCCTGGCCCGCTTGATGCGTGTCTGCGCGATCGCGGTGACCTTGCCCTGCTTGATGAAGGGCGTGGCCGCGGTCATCGTGTCGAAGGCGAAGTCGATCTGGCCGCCCATCAGGTCGACCAGCAGCGCGGACGAGCCCTTGTAGGGCACGTGCGTGGCCTTGACCTTGGTGGCGAGCATGAACATCTCGAGGGCCAGGTGTTGCGCCGAGCCGATGCCCGACGAGCCGAATGACACCTGCCCGGGCTTGCTGCGGCAGAGCTCGACGATCTCCGGCACCGTGCGCACCTTCTGCGTGTCCACGCAGGTGAGCACGTTGGGCGTGACGCCGACCATGACGATGGGGGAGAAGTCGCGGCGCGGGTCGTACTTGACGTTGGTCATCAGCGCCGGCGCGATGGCGTTGCTGTTGACATGGGCCATCAGCAGGGTGGTGCCGTCGGCCGGCTGCTTGGCGACGTAGTCGGCGGCGATGACGCCGGTGGCGCCGGGCTTGTTCTCGACCAGCACCTGCGTGCCCCACATGACGCTGAGCTTCTGCGCGAGCACGCGCGCCAGCACGTCGGTGCCGCCGCCGGCGGCGAAGCCGACGATGATCCGCACGGGGGTGGTAGGCAGCGGTGCCGCGCGCAGAAGGCTGGGCGCGAGCGTGAGCGCGGGCAGCGCGAGGGCGCCTATCCCGGCACTGGTGAAGGTTCTGCGGCGCATCGTTGTCTCCGTCGTTGTCGTTGGTGTCGTCGCGATCCGTGGGGGATCCGTGGGGACGACTATTGAGCAACGAGGGGGCCGCCGGCCATCGCTAATTCGGCGGACCAGGTTTCGCGAAATTCGTACGCGCGAAGACCTCGGCGACGCTGACGGCCGCCGGCGACAGGCTGGCGGCGGGCCGGCAGCACAGGACGAACTGGCGCTGCGCCCAGGGCTCGGGGATCTCCACGCGCAGGAAGCGGGCGCCGCCCGCGACGGTCTTCGCGACGGCCTTGGGCATCACGCCGACGCCGAGCCCCTGCGCGATCAACGCCGCGATGCTGTCGAAGCCGCCCACCCGCATGCGCATGCGCAGCAGGCGGCCGGACTCGTTGGCGAGTTTCTCCAGCAGGGCCGAGATGGCCGAGCCTTCGCCGAGCCCGATGACGTCGCAGGAAAGGATGTTGTCGAGCGTGGCCGGGGCGTGTGCGAACAGCGCATGACCGCGCGGCGCGACCAGCACGAGTTCGTCGCCTCGATACGGCATCGTGGGCAGGTCGACGGCGCCGAGCGAGGCTTCGAAGATGCCGATGTCGGCGGTGCCGCGGGTGAGCGCCTGCTGGACGTTGAGGCTGTTCATCTCCTGCAGGTCGATGCTCACGCCGGGGCAGGCGGCGGCGCAGCGCTCGATGTCGGCGGGGACGAACTGCAGGACGGCCGACTTCGGCGCCGCGAGCCGCACCACGCCCTGCGCGCCGCCGACGAAGGACGCGGCGTCGTCCTGCATGCGCAGCACGGTGTGGGTGATGTTGCGGGCATGGGCCAGCATCGCGCGGCCGGCGTCGGTCAGCGCCATGCCGTGCGGACGCCGCAGGAAGAGCGGCAGGCCGAATTGCGCCTCCAGCTCGGCGATGCGCCGCGAGGCCGCGGCCGGCGCGATGTGCAGGCGCTCCGCGGCGCGCGTGACGCTGCCGAGTTCCGCCGTGGCGATGAACAGATGCACCGTCGTGAGATCGAAGTGCGGACGGGCGGGGAGCTTCAGCGTCATGACGAGAGTTTCTTCCCCAACCGGTACATGAATTCCTGGAAGTCGTTCAGCGATTTCACGCGGATGTGTTCGTTGAGCCCGTGCACGCCGCTGGGCTCCACGCCGGAGAAGGTGCCGACGCCGTAGGTCCAGATGCCGGCGTTGTTGAGGAAGCGGCCGTCGGTGGTCGCGACCAGCATCGTCGGGATCACCGGCACGCCGGGCCAGAACTCGGCGGCGGTGCTTTCGACGGCCTGGATCACCAGCGGCGACATCGGCGGCTGCGGCGAGGCCAGCGCCTCGTTGGTGGCGCGGACGGTGATGCGCTCATCGGCCATCACTTTCACCAGCGTCCTCTGCACCTCGTCGGCCGATTGACCCGGCAGGATGCGGCAGTTCACCGTCGCGCGGGCCCGTTGCGGCAGCGCGTTGGTCGCGTGACCGGCGTCGACCATCGTCGCCACGCAGGTCGTGCGCACGCTCGAGTTGTAGACCGGCGACTTCGCCCACAGGCGTTCCAGCGCCGCGGTGTCGGTCGGCTTCGCGAGCAGGCCGCGCAGGTCCGCGGCGATGTCCTTGTTGGCGTCGAGCTTCGCGACGCGTTCGAAGTAGGCGCGGGTCGTGTCGTTGAACTGGATGGGGAAGTCGAACTTCGCCAATCGCGTCAGACCTTCGGCGAGCCGGTAGATCGCGTTGTCCCGCACGGGCACGGCGCTGTGGCCGCCGGGGTGCGTCACCTCGAGCTCGTAGCCGACGAAGACCTTCTCGCCGATCTGCAGGCTGTACGACACCGGCCGCTCGTCCTTGTCGAGCGTCCCGCCGCCGCCTTCGTTGAGCGCAAGCTCAGCATCGATCAGCGGACGGTGGTGCTTGAGCAGGTAGTCCAGGCCGTCCCACTTCGACGGGATGATCTCCTCGTCGCAGGTGAGCGCCATGATGATGTCGCGCTTGGGGACGAGTTTCTCTTCCTTGTAGCGGATCAGGTTGCTCACATGCGTGGCGACCTGCGACTTGTCGTCGGAGGTGCCGCGGCCGTAGTAGACGCCGTTCTCCTCGATGAGCTTGAAGGGATCGCGGGTCCAGTCCTCGCGTTTCGCTTCGACGACGTCGAGGTGCGCGACCAGCAGCAGCGGACGTTTCTCGCCGCTGCCCTTGAGACGGACGACGAGGTTGCCCTTCGTCGGCGCGTCGGGCGGGAAGATCACCTGCATGTCGCCGTCCGCGTAGCCGGCCTGCTTGAGGCGCCTGGCCATCGCCTCGGCGGCGACGGTGCAACTGCCGGAGGAGTTCGTCGTGTTGGTCTCGACGAGCTCCTTGAAGATCTCGTGGAAGCGGCGCAGCTCGCGCGGCGGCGTGGCGTCCGCGGCGAGCGTCGCGGCGTGGGGAATGAGGATTGAAAGCGCGACGGCGAGCGTCGACCGGGCACGGATCATGGCGGCCTCCCTTGGGGACATGCGCCTGAACTGGCCGAGCGCGGCGCGGGAGGATGCTCCTACGAATGGGAGGGCAGGGCGCTAGCGGCAAACCCTGAGCTTCCCTGCCCGGGGAAACCGATCCAGAATGACTGCTCGGGCATTGCCGTTGGGGTCGGTCCAAGCGACGCAGTTCGCGACCGGTCCCCTGTTCCCAGGGAGGCGATGATGTCGAAGCGATTTGAACTGTGCGGCACGGACTTGCTGGGAGGCGGGATGAGCCTTCTTGCCGTCGCGTTGCTGCCGTTGAGCGGGCTGCTTGACGAAACCGGATTGCAGCAACGCACGAGGCTGGTCGCCGAACGGCGCGCCCTCGCGCAGCCAGCCAATGACCCACAGGGACAGACCATTCCGGTCCTGGCGCCACAATCTCCGCTTGCCTTCCGATGTAAGGGCTCGGAGATCCCATGCGCGTTGTCCCCTTCAAGATCCAGGTTCCCGAAGAGCGACTGAGCGACCTGCGCGAGCGCTTGTCCCGGGTGCGCTGGCCCGCGTCGCTGGACGAGGCCGGATGGGCGGACGGCACGTCGCTGGCGTTCATGCAGCGCCTCGTCGCGCATTGGCGGGATCGCTTCGACTGGCGGGAGCAGGAGGCCAAGCTCAACACGTTCAGCCACTTCATGGCGAGCGTCGACGGCGCCGACGTCCACTTCATCCATCAGAAGAGTGCGACAACGGATGCCTTCCCGCTGGTGCTGACGCATGGCTGGCCGGGCTCCGTCGTGGAGATGACGCACATCATCGGCTTGCTCACCGATCCGGCCGCGCACGGCGGCGATCCCGCGGATGCCTTCGACGTGGTCGTGCCGTCGCTGCCGGGTTACGGTTTCTCTCCTGCGCCGACGACGACGGGCGTTGGATCGCGCGAGATCGCCGGCCTGTGGCACGGCCTGATGCAGGGTCTCGGCTACGGGCGCTTCGGCGCGCAGGGCGGCGACATCGGCGCGGGCGTGTCAACGTGGCTCGCGCGGCGCTTCCCGGAGGACGTCGCCGGCATTCACCTGAACTACATCCCCGGCGGCTTCCGGCCACATGTCGATGAGCAGCACGCGCCTGTCACGGATGAGGAACGCGCCTTCCAGACGATGGCGGCCGGCTGGTACGCGGAGGAGGGCGCCTACGCGGCGCTGCAGGGCACCAAGCCGCAGACGCTGGCGTATTCGCTGGCGGACTCGCCGGTGGGCCTGGCGGCGTGGATCGCCGAGAAGTTCCGCTCGTGGAGCGACTGCGGCGGCGACCTTGAGAGCGTCGTGGCTATGGACGAGTTGCTCACCGACATCTCGCTGTACTGGTTCAACGACAGCATCACGGCGTCGCTGCGGCTCTACAAGGAGAACCGCGCGCGACCGCATGTCTTCGAGCCCGGCGAGCGCGTCACGCCGCCGATGGGCATGGCGCTGTTCCCAAAGGAACTGCCGACGCCGCCGCGCTCGTGGGTGGAGCGCGCCTATGACGTGCAGCGATGGGAAGTGATGCCGCGTGGCGGGCATTTCGCGGCGTTGGAACAGCCCGAGCTACTGGCCGCAGAGATCCGCGCGTTCTTCCGTCCGCTGCGCGCGCAACTGAAGCACGGATGACTGGCATGGGACGCGGACAGCGATTCCAATGGTGCAGGGCGGCGTCGTGACGAAGCGACCTGGAGACAGCCGATGATTGAACTCTCAGCCAAGACCACCGCGTTGGTGCTTGTCGATCTGCAGCGAGGCATCCTGAGCCTGTCGCTGGCGCCATGGACCGGCCAGCAGGTCTTTGATCGAGGCCTCCAGCTGGCATCGCGACTCCGCGCCGCCGGCGGCCAGGTCGTCCGCGTCAAGGTCGACTTCGGCGACAACGGCAGGCTCTCGCCATCGGGACTCGTGGATCAGCCGTCGTCATCAGCGCGTCCTGCCGATTTCTCGCAGTTCCCCGACGAGCCGTTGCCGGCCGAAGACGTCGTCGTGACCAAGCGCCATTGGGGGAGCTTCCATGGCACGACGCTGGATCTGGAGCTGCGCCGACGCGGCATCAAGACCGTCGTGGTGGGCGGCATCGCCACGAACATGGGCGTGGAGTCGACGGTCCGGAGCGCTCACGAGCACGGCTATGACGTGGTGGTGGTCTCCGATGCGACCACCGCGTTCTCCACGGCCATGAACGCTTTCGCGTTCGAGCACATCTTCCCCCGCATCAGCCGCGTGGCGGCGTGCGACGACCTCACCTTCCTCTGAACGGTCAGCCGCATGCGATTCGAACTGCCCGACGACAAGAAGCTCGTCCACGAAACGCGCATCCAGATCCGCTGGGGCGACATGGACGCGATGGGCCATGTGAACAACACGGTCTACTTCCGCTACCTGGAGATCGTGCGCGTGGAGTGGCTGGACAGCCTCGGCCATCCGCCCAGCCCCGATGGCCAGGGACCGGTGATCGTCAACGCGTTCTGCAACTTCCACAAGCAGCTCGCCTATCCGGGCGAGATCCTGGCGAAGCACTACGTGTCGAATCCAGGACGATCGAGCTTCGACACGTGGATCACGCTGGAGCGGCTCGATGAGCCGGGCGTCATCTATGCGTCGGGCGGTGCCACGACCGTGTGGCAGGACGCGACGATCCAGAAGTCGGTGCCGTTGCCGGAGTGGCTGCGGCAGCATCTGACTTGATCGCGTCGCGCGTGTCGCGAGCCGACGTGACCTGATCTGCTCAGGCCGATGAAGCGGCCGCCTTGCTGGACGTCCTCTTGTTCGACCTCGCCGCCTGGAGGTCCGCCCACACCGGCGCATGGTCGCTCGGACTGCCCTTCCCGCGCTCTTCGCGGTCGACGCCTGCTGCCACGACCTTGAATGCGGAACTCACCAGGATGTGATCGATCCTCAGCCCCGCATCCCGCTCCCAGCGCTTGCGGCGGTAGTCCCAGAACGTGAACGGCGTGTCCTTGGGATGCGCGCGCTTCAGCGCATCGGTCCAGCCCTGTTCCAGGATGGCCGCGAATGCCTCGCGCGCTTCCGGCTGGAGCAGCGCGTTGTCTCTCCACGAGTCCGGCTTGTAGATGTCGGCGTCCGTGGGGACGACGTTCCAATCGCCCAGGAGCACCGTGGGATGACCAGATCCCCAGAGGGCATCGGCGCGCTGACGCATGCGTTCGAACCACGCCAGCTTGTAGTCGAACTTCGGGCCGGGCGCAGGGTTGCCGTTGGGCAGGTAGATCGCGGCGACCAGCACGCCGTTGATGGCGGCTTCGACATAGCGGGCCTGCCTGTCGCGCGCGTAACCGGGCAGCGCCTTCATCACGGGCAATGGCGCGTGCCCGCGAGCGAGCAGGGCGACGCCGTTCCACGTCTTCTGGCCGACCACGAGGGAGTCGTAGCCGGCCTCACGGAGGGCCTCGATGGGGAAGTCCTCTGTGGGCGTCTTCAGCTCCTGCAGCGCAACGACGTCGGGTTGGCGACGCGCCAACCAATCGAGCACTTGATCAAGTCGCTTCAGGACGTTGTTGACGTTCCAGGTGGCGACGATCACGGCGTCACCACCTCAGCGTCCGTCAGATCGGCGAGGCCGCCACCAGATGCTCCGACAGGAACCACACCTGCAGCTCGTTGGTCCGCACGACGTCGCTGACGAGCAGGTCATCCGTCCCGGAGTCGCCGGCGTCGCTGGCCTTCTCCGCCTGCTCGCGCGCGTATGTGAGGATCATCGTGTGCGCCTCGATGAGCCGGCTCAACTGCACCGTCGCCGGCTCGCGGCCGCGGGGCGGGCGAGGGATGCGCGTCTCTTCCGCGATGTCCGCGGCCATCGCCAGCGACACGCCGCCGAGGATCTGGATGCGCTCGGCCAGCAGGTCGACCAGCTCGACCTGCGCTTCGAAGTGCTTGTCGAACAGCAGATGCAACTGGTTGAAGGTCGGCCCGACCACCTGCCAGTGATGCTTCTTGTACATGTCGCGCAGCGTGATGGTGTCGGCCAGCACCTGGTTCAACGAGGCCACGCTCTTCTTCACGACCGCCTCGGCCAGCCCGTGCGGCATCTTGATGACCTCGCCGAAGCGCTGCGTCTCCTGTGATCCGTTCTTGACGGACTTGTCGATGGTCGGCGTCGTGGCCGCGTGCGCGGCGTCGACGCGACCAGCCTTCGGGACGGACTTCTTCTTGGTGGCCATGCGGAACTCCAAAGCAGTGGGAATAGATCCTGGCCCTTGAGGCAAGCGTCGATCCCGCGCCGTCCGGCGACCCCACGCATTTGCATCCGACACTAAACGGAGATAAAGTCTCCGTTTATTGAATGGATGCCTTGGAGGCCGCTCAGCCTCCTCGAATGGAAAGTCGCATGAAGAAGTCAGACCCTGCCGCGACAGCCGCGCCTGCGCCGCCTGAGGCACCCGCCAAGCGCCTGCGCAGCGACGCCGCCCAGAACCGCGAGCGGTTGCTGGCCGCCGCGCATGTGGTGTTCGCCGAACGGGGCCTGTCCGCCACGTTGGACGACGTGGCCCGCCATGCCGGCGTGGGCGTCGGCACCGCCTACCGGCACTTCCCGAACAAGCAGGCGCTGGCCTCGGAAGTGCTGGAGGGCGCCATGCAGCAACTGGCCGCCGATGCGGAAGCGGCGCTCGCCATTGCAGATCCCTGGGCGGGCTTCGCCGGCTTCTTCGAGACCGTCGTCGCCTCCCAGGCCCGCCATCGCGGACTGCACCACCTGTCCGCCAGCGACGGCATCGCCAGCGTCGAGGTGCAGCGGCGATTCGAGGGCGCGGTCGTCCTGCTCTTCAAGCGCGCCCAGCAGGCCGCCGTGGTCCGCGCGGACGCTTCTCCCACCGACATCGGACCGATGCTGGTGATGCTGCGCACCGTCATCGACCTCAGCCCGCCCGGCAAGCCGGAACTCTGGCGCCGCTACCTCGCCGTGCTGCTCGACGGCCTGCGCGCGGACGGGCAGCGTCCCGCCCTCGCCGAAGGCCTC
>NZ_DASVNZ010000087.1:0-6843 GCF_036486225.1 Roseateles sp.
ACGACGGCGGCGCCGCGGCGGATCGCCGGCCAGGCGTCGGTGTGCAGCGCCAGCGTCACGCCGCCGGCGCGGATGCGGCGCAACTGCTCCAGCGAGAGCTGGCCGGGAATGAGTTCGAGGGAAGTCGTCATGGGAACTCGGATCGAAGTCTGATTCGGGTGTCTGGGGAAGGGCGGGCGCGAGAACGCGCGTTCAGCGGCCGAGCATCGGCAGTTTCAGGCCGCGCTCCTGCGCGGTCTGCTGCGCCAGCTCGTAACCCGCGTCGGCATGGCGCATGACGCCGGTGCCGGGGTCGTTCCACAGCACGCGGGAAATGCGCTTGTCGGCCGCTTCGCTGCCGTCGCAGACGATGACCACGCCGCTGTGCTGCGAGTAGCCCATGCCCACGCCGCCGCCGTGGTGCAGCGAGACCCAGGTCGCGCCGCCGGCGGTGTTGAGCATCGCGTTGAGCAGCGGCCAGTCGGACACGGCGTCGGAGCCGTCCTTCATCGATTCGGTCTCGCGGTTCGGGCTCGCCACGGAGCCGGAATCCAGGTGGTCGCGACCGATCACGATCGGCGCCTTCAGCTCGCCGGTGCGGACCATCTCGTTGAAGGCGAGGCCCGCCTTGTGGCGCTCGCCCAGGCCCAGCCAGCAGATGCGGGCGGGCAGGCCCTGGAAGGCGATGCGCTCGCGCGCCATGTCCAGCCAGCGGTGCACGCCGGCGTGGTGCGGGAACAGTTCCTTGATCTTGGCGTCGGTCTTGTAGATGTCCTCCGGATCGCCGGAGAGCGCGACCCAGCGGAACGGACCGCGGCCTTCGCAGAACTGAGGACGCACGTAGGCGGGCACGAAGCCGGGGAAGTCGAAGGCGTTCTTCACGCCCTGGTCGAAGGCGACCTGGCGGATGTTGTTGCCGTAGTCGACGGTGGCGATGCCCATGGACTGGAAGTCCAGCATGGCCTGCACGTGGACCGCGCAGCCGCGCGCGGCGGCGGCCTTGAGGTCGGCGTGTTTCGCCGGATCGGCCGCGGCGGCCTTCCACTGCTCGACGTTCCAGCCCACCGGCAGGTAGCCGTTGATCAGGTCGTGCGCGGAGGTCTGATCGGTGACCAGGTCCGGCTTGATCGCGCTGCCGGCCTTCACGCGGGCGACCAGCGCGGGCAGGACCTCCGCCGCGTTGCCCAGCAGCGCGATGGAGACAGCCTTCTTCTCGGCCGTGTACTTCGCGATGCGCGCCAGCGCGTCGTCCAGGTCGGTCGCCTGCTCGTCGACGTAACGCGTCTTCAGGCGGAAATCGATGCGCGACTGCTGGCACTCGATGGTCAGCGAGCAGGCGCCGGCGAAGGTCGCCGCCAGCGGCTGCGCGCCGCCCATGCCGCCCAGGCCCGCGGTCAGCACCCAGCGGCCGACCATGTCGCCGCCAAAGTGCTGGCGGCCGGCTTCGGCGAAGGTCTCGTAGGTGCCCTGCACGATGCCCTGCGAGCCGATGTAGATCCACGAGCCGGCCGTCATCTGGCCGTACATCATCAGGCCCTTGCGGTCGAGTTCGTTGAAGTGCTCCCAGTTGGCCCAGGCCGGCACCAGGTTGGAGTTGGCCAGCAGCACGCGCGGCGCATCCACGTGCGAGGGGAAGACGCCGACCGGCTTGCCCGACTGGATCAGCAGCGTCTCATCCTCGTTGAGGTGCTTCAGCGACGTCAGGATCTGCTCGAAGCAGTCCCAGTTGCGCGCCGCCTTGCCGATGCCGCCGTAGACCACCAGCGCATCGGGGTTCTCGGCCACGGCCGGATCCAGGTTGTTCTGGATCATCCGGTAGGCGGCCTCGATCAGCCAGTTCTTGCAGCTCAGCGCGGTGCCGGTGGGCGCGCGCACCGGGCGCGGCTGGGCGGAGGGGGCGGTGGTCGTGGTCGTCGTCATCGATGTCTCCTGGTCTGCGAGGCAGGGCCCCCGGGGCTCGTCGGGGTCCGATGGGGCGCGATCATAGGAGCGGTTTTCCTGGTTGTCTATACAAGTATAGTCAAGTAGGATTCCGGGCCATGGCGACCCCCTCATCGAGCGCGGCCGGCGACGGTCCGTCGCCGCAATACCTGAAGGTCAAGACGCATCTGCGCGAAGGCATCGCCGGCGGCCGCTGGCGGCCGGGCGAGCGCCTGCCGTCCGAGGCGGAACTGACCGGGACCTTCGGCGTCAGCCGGATGACGGTGAACCGCGCGCTGCGCGAGCTGCATCAGGAAGGGATGATCGAGCGGGTGCAGGGCGTGGGCACTTTCGTCGCGCAGCTGCACCGGATCGCGTCGACGCTGACGGTGCGCGACGTCCACGAGGAGATCGCCGAGCGCGGCCACCGCCACGAGGCCAGGGTCCACGTGCTGGAGACGCTGAAGGCCAGCGCCGAGCAGGCCGCGATGCTGGGGCTGCGCGCCGGCACGACCTTGTTCCACAGCGTCATCGTGCACCGCGAGAACGGCATCGCGATCCAGTGCGAGGACCGCCTCGTCAATCCGGCCTGCGCACCGGCCTACATGGACCAGGATTTCGAGCGGGTGACGCCGACGCATTACCTCCTCGAAGTCGCCCCGCTGTCGGAGGCGCGCTATACGATCGAGGCGGCCATGCCCAATGCCCTCGAGGCGAAGTTGCTGGGCATGCCGCGCGGCGAACCCTGCCTCGTGGTGAAGCGCGCGACGTCGAGCCTGGGCCGCACGGTGACGGCGGTGCGGCTGGTACACCCGGCCAGCCGATATTTTCTTGAAGGCAGCTTCCAGGCGTGACGCTGTTCACGAGTTGGCGTGCCAGTTGTGGCAGGAGGGCGGATGTGACGTTTCGTGACGTGGCGAGATGGATGAGTCTTCGAAAATCCCGGGCTTCCACAAAAACCAACAAGCTGCCGGACATGAGCTGGATGAGGATCACCGCCGATGATGTCGCGCCCACCCCGTGGCGCAACGGGGGAGGGCGCACGCGCGAGCTGCTCGCCTGGCCGCACGTGGCGGACTGGAAGGTCCGCGTCAGCATCGCGGACATCGACCGCGACGGACCGTTCTCGGCCTTCCCGGGCGTGGACCGCTGGTTCGGCGTGCTGTCGGGCGGCGGCGTGATCCTGCGCGGCCGGGCGCTGAAGCCGAAGGAGGGCATCGTGCAGTTCCCCGGCGAGGACGCGCCGAACTGCGTGCTCATCGACGGCCCGACCCAGGACTTCAACGCGATGCACCGGCGCGACGCGGGCGTGTTCCGCGTCCAGCCCGCCGACCGGCCGGTGATCCCGCACGGGGCGCAGTGGCTGGGGCTGTTCACGCAGGAGGGCGGGATGATCATCCACGGCCATCGCTCGGTGCCGCTGGCGCCGCACACGCTCGCCTGGTGCGAGTCGCCGGCCTCGCAAAGCTGCGTGTTCGACGACGGCGATCAACACGGCCCCGCGTGGTGGCTGATCTGGAGCGAGTCATGACGGACAAGTCCTCGACGGCAGGCGCGGCGTCAGCAGCGGCAGTGGCATCGACGCCGCGGCGCGTGCTGTACGCCAATGCGACGCTGGCCACCCTGGCGGGCGACCGCGACTGGGGCCTGGTGAGCGACGGCGCCATGCTGGTCGAGGGCGAACAACTGCGGTGGGTCGGAACCATGGCCGACCTGCCGGCCGATCTGCGCGACAGCGCGGTCGAGCTGCGCGACCTCGGCGGCCTGCTGGTGACGCCGGGCTTCATCGACTGCCACACGCACCTGGTCTATGGCGGCGAGCGCTCGGCGGAATTCGAGCTGCGCCTGCAGGGCGCGACCTATGAAGAGATCGCGCGCGCCGGCGGCGGCATCCGCTCGACGGTCGCCGCGACGCGGGCGGCGAGCGAGTCCGAGCTCCACGCGCTCGCGGTGCCGCGCGCCCGTGCGCTGATGGCCGAAGGGCTGACGACGCTGGAAGTGAAGTCTGGCTACGGGCTGTCGCTGGCCGACGAAACCAAGTGCCTGCGCGTCGCCCGCCAACTGGCGGAACTCGGCCTGACGGTGAAGACGACCTACCTCGGCGCGCATGCGCTGCCGCCCGAATTCGACGGCCGCCAGGAGGCGTATGTCGACGCCGTCTGCGCGTGGTTGCCGGAACTGCATCAGCAGGGACTCGTCGACGCCGTGGACGCCTTCTGCGAGCGCATCGGCTTCACGCCCGACCAGACCCGTCGCGTGTTCGAGGCCGCCCGCGCGCTCGACCTCCCGGTCAAGCTCCATGCGGAGCAGCTCAGCGACCAGGGCGGTGCGGCGCTCGCGGCCGAATTCAACGCGTTGTCCTGCGACCACCTGGAATACCTGAGCGATGCGGGCATCGCCGCGATGGCCCGCGCCGGCACCGTGGCGGTGCTGCTGCCCGGCGCTTTCTATTTCCTGCGCGAGACGAAGTTGCCGCCGATCCAGGCGCTGCGCGATGCCGGCGTGCCGATCGCGCTGGCCACCGACCACAACCCGGGCAGTTCGCCGGGGCTGTCGCTGCTGCTGATGCTCAACATGGCCTGCACCTTCTTCCGCATGACGCCGGAGGAGGCGCTGCGCGGCCTGACGACGAACGCCGCGCGGGCGCTCGGTTTGCCCGACCGCGGGCGGCTGGCCGCCGGCCAGCGCGCCGACTTCTGCATCTGGGACGCCGCGCATCCGCGCGAGCTGGCCTACTGGTTCGGGCGCAATCCGCTGCGGCAGACGGTCGTCGGCGGGCGACCGCGCGGCTGACGCGTGATTGAAGCGCGATTGAAGCGCGATTGAAGCGCGGCTGAGACAAGAACGAGGAGTCACGATGCGCCGCAGAGGCGCGCCGAGACCTCCTGGAGACACGAGGAACGAGCGATGAAGCACGACGTCTTTGAACTGCGGCGCGGCCGCACTCCGCTGCTGATCAGCATGCCGCACGTGGGCCGCGAGATCCCGGCCGACCAGCACCACCGCTACGTCGAGCGCGCGCTCGGCAGCGAGGACACGGACTGGCACCTGGAGCCGCTCTACGCGCCGATCGCCGAGCAGCTCGGCGCCGGGTTGCTGGTGCCGCGTTTCTCACGCTACCTCATCGACCTGAACCGCCCGCCCGAGGACACGCCGATGTACCCGGGCGCATCCAACACCGAGCTGTGCCCGACGCGTTTCTTCACCGGCGAGCCGCTTTACAAGGACGGCCTCGCGCCGGATGCCGAGGAGAAGCAGCGCCGCATCGAGACCTACTGGGCGCCGTACCACCAGGCCCTGCAGGGCGAGTTGCAGCGCCTGCGCCAGGAACACGGCTTCGCGCTGCTGTTCGAGGCGCACAGCATCCGCTCGGAACTGCCGTGGCTCTTCGAGGGCCGGTTGCCCGACCTGAACATCGGCACCGTCGAGGGCAAAGCCTGCAAGCAGGTCACGCGCCAGGCGATGGAGATCGCGCTGCAGGCGCAGGACCGGTTCAGCTGGGTGGTCGACGGCCGTTTCAAGGGCGGCTACATCACGCGCCAGTACGGGCGCCCGGAGCTCGGCCAGCAGGCCGTGCAGCTGGAGATGTGCTACCGCTGCTACATGGTCGAGAACGACATGGGCTTCACCGGATACGAGCTGGATCCCGCCTGTGTGGAGGGCGTTCGGCCGGTGCTGACGACGTTGCTGCAGGCCTACCTGCTGGCCAATCCGGTCCGGAGCGCGGCATGAGCGCCGCCAGCTTCGGCGCCATCTTCACCGCCGCCAATGTGGCCATCCAGGCCGGCGCGAGGGCGTCCGGCACGGCCGGCTCTCCCCGGACCTTCCATGCGCCGCTGGCGTGGCTGGACGGGCGCTGGCAGCGCGACGTGCTCATGCGTGCGGGCGGCGACGGCCACTGGGTCGAACTCACCGCCGGACAGCCGGCGCCGTCCGACGCGATCCGGCTGGACGGTCCGGTGCTGCCGACGCTCGTCGACGCGCACAGCCACGCCTTCCAACGCGCGTTTGCCGGGCTGGCCGAGCAGCGCGACAGCGACAGTGACGACTTCTGGTCGTGGCGCGACCGCATGTACGGCGTCGCGCTGCGCGTGACGCCGGCGCAGCTGAAGACCATCGCCACCCAGCTCTACACGGAGCTGCTGGCCGGCGGCTACACGCAGGTCTGCGAGTTCCACTACCTGCATCACCGCGAGGACGGGACGCCGTACGAAGACGAGCTCGCCATGGCGATGGCGCTGGCCGAAGCCGCGCAGGAGACCGGCATCGGCCTGACGCTGCTGCCGGTGTTGTACGCGCATGCCGGCTTCACCCAAAAGGGCTTGCGGGACACGCAGCGGCGCTTCCGCACCGATGCCGACTGGGTCTGGCGCGCCTGCGAGCGCATCAATGCGGCGGGCCTGCCGCTGGTGCGCGCCGGCGTGGCGGTGCACTCGCTGCGTGCGGCGCACGCCGAGGACGTGCGCGCGCTGCAGGCGCTCGTCGGCGATGCGGACATCCCGATCCATGTGCACGTCGCGGAACAGCAGCAGGAAGTCGACGACTGTCTGGCGGCCACCGGCAAGCGGCCTATCGATCTGCTGGCCGACTACGGCCTGGACCCGCGCTGGCATCTGGTGCATGCCACGCACAGCACGCGCGACGAGATCGCGCGCATCGCCGCGAGCGGCGCGGGCGTGGTGATCTGCCCGGGGACCGAGGGCAACCTCGGCGACGGGCTGGCGGATCTGCCCGGCTGGCTGGCGGCGGACGTGCCGCTGACGGTGGGCTCGGACAGCCAGGTCACCCGTGGCTGGGTGGAGGAACTGCGCTGGCTGGAGTACGGCCAGCGCCTGGGCCTGCAACGTCGCAACGTGTCGGCGCGGCCGGGACGGCAGCCGTCGACGGCGGCGCGGCTGTTCGACGCCTGCGTCGCAGGCAGCGCGCGAGCGGCGGGGCTGGGCG
>NZ_DASVNZ010000425.1:0-3239 GCF_036486225.1 Roseateles sp.
CGCGCCGGGCAACGGCTCCAGCGGCGTGATCTCGGGACCACCGCTGCGATCGGCGCGGTCCGCGCGGCCGTCGTTGCGGCCCTCGCTGCGCTTGTCCTTCTTCCGCGCGCCGCCCATGCCCAGCGCGTGCTGGCCCATGCGCAGCAGCGGACGCGCCAGCAGCAGGTAGCCGAGCAGCGCGGCCAGCGCGTACGCGCCCCAGCCGCCGAACTCGACGATCGTGTCGCGCTGCTGGTACCAGGGCTCGACCACCGGCGGCGCCGGGAAGGCGAGCGTGGAGACGCTCAGCTTGTCGCCGCGCTGCGTGTCGATGCCCAGGCCGCCGCCCAGCAGCTTCTCGACCTTCTGCAGGTCGGCCGGCGTCCAGTCCTTCGCGCCGCCGGGCGCGGCCGCGGTGTTCAGCAGCACGGCCACGCTCAGGCGCTCCAGCCGGCCGCGGCTCTTCTTCACCTGCGTGATCGAGCGGTCGTAGGCGTACTGGCGCGTGGAGGCGTTCTTGCGCGCGGTGTTGCTGTTGGCGTTCGCCGCATTGGCCGCGCCGGGATCCTCGCCCTGCGCCGCGGACGCCGCCGCCGCCGCCAGCGCCGCCGGCGGGCGGTTGCTCAGCGAGCCCGGCACGCCCAGCGCGATGCGCTCGCGGTCCTGCTCCTCGCGCATCGCCTCGTTGGTCAGCTTGGGCGCGTCGCCGTACTGCTCGCGCGTTTCCTGGATGCGGTCGTTGTTGACGTCGGCGGTGACGCTGAGGCGATAGTTCTGCTCGCCCAGCACCGGCGCCAGCAGCTCGTGCACGTTGCGGCGGATGTCGTCCTGGATGCGGCGTTGCGCCTCGTTGCCCTGCGCGCCGCCGTCGAAGCCCTCGCTCATGTCGACGCGCGCCGACAGCAGGTTGCCCTGCTGGTCGACCAGGCTGACCCGCGACGGATCGAGGTTGGCCACCGAGCCCGCGACCAGGTTGATCGCCGCGGCGATCTGCTCGTGGTTGAGCGAGCGGCCCGGCTTGAGCGTCAGCACGACCGAGGCCGAGCTCTTCTGCCCGTCGTTGAGCACGAAGGAGCTGCTCTTCGCGACGGACAGGTGGACGCGCGCGCCCTCGACGGCGTCCAGCGCCATCATGCTCTGCGCGAGCTCGCCTTCGAGGCCGCGGCGGAAGCGGATGTCCTGCACGAACTGGCTCACGCCCAGCGGGTCGTTCTGGTCCATCAGCTCCAGGCCGGCGGGCAGCTTGGCCACGACGCCCTTGGCGGCGAGCAGCATGCGCGCGCGGCCCAGGTCCGAGTCGGGCACCAGCACCTGGCCGCTCTCGGGATGCAGGCGGTAGGCGATGTGCTCGGCGTCCAGCACCGACAGCACGTCGGCGGTCGGCACATGCTCGCGCTGGCCGAAGACCGGCTTGTAGCCGGCCTGGTCGCGCCACAGCAGCATCAGCACCAGCGCGGTGACGACGGCGGCGAGGATCAGCAGCGGCGCCGCCGACTTGAGCAGGCTCTGGCCGGCGCCTGCCGTCGGCGCGGCCTTGTTCAAGCCACCCAGCACCTGACCGAGGCGGCGGCGCCAGACGGGCACGGCCGCGTCGTTCGCGCTCTGGAGGGTCTGCAGTTCGTTCATCGTGCTTGTCCCGCAGGCCTCAGAGCTGCATCTTGATCAGCTCGTCCACGGCGCCGGCGACCTTGTTCCTGACCTGCATCAGCATCGAGAACGACAGGCTGGCTTCCTGGCTGGCGAGCATCGCGCCGACGAGGTCGTCGCTCTCGCCGCGCTCGACCGCTTCCATGCGGGCGGCGGCGGCCTGGTCGCGGTCGTCCACGCGGCGCAGCATCTGCTCGAAACCCATCGATGGCAGGTTATCGATCGCGCCTGGACCAACGCCTTGTGAAAGCGCTTGCGCGTCCTGCTGCATCCGGACGCTGTCCTGTTTCAGCAGGGATTCCATCGTCGATTGACCGACGGCGGCGTTGAGCATCGTGGCGGACATACCTTTGCTCCAGGCAATAAGAGACCTGACCACGCCGGAGGGCGCGGGTTGTCCCGTGACCATTCATTCACCTCATCCACCCATTCCCTCTGGTTCATGGCGTGGCCTCGGCGGCGATATCTTTCAATCTCCGTTGCGGAGATTCACGACGGCACCGAATGTCGCTGTTCTTTTTGTCACCGCGTTGGCGATGCGTATTCTTGTCGCGACATTTCCTTGATATTTACAGACAGTTTCATTCGCCGATATTCAGACAAAGAAACTCCCTCGCGCCGGATCGGCTGCGATATTGAATCTTCAAGTATTCGGGGAATATCCGGAACCCATGCGGCAGCGCCACCGCATCGAGCTCGGCGACACCGGCGGACGAGCGTCCGACGGCACCGTCGCGGGCCGGTTCAGGGAATGAAAAGATGTCTGTGAATGACCATGTCCGTCCTCTCTTCGCAAGACGGGCGCACCTCGGCGAGGGCAGGCAGGGTCACAACAGGCCCGGGTGGGGCCTGGCAGGCGAGCGCCTTTGAACCACGCGTCACGCGGCTCGCAGACTCAGGTCTGGCAACCCCGCTATCGTGGTCCGGCGTTCGGCTGGAAGAGTTTCCAGCGAGCGCCCGACGGTAGACCGGAGGCTTTGCGACCCCGGCTTTCGCTCGGGTGTGCCCTGATGTGTCCGGACTGTAGCCACTGTGAGCGTGCGCAACAAGAACCCATTTTGCACCGCACCAAAACAGCGTACGACAGTGTGACGGATGTCACGAACTGCCGCCAATACTCCCAGGCTGGTGATCCGCTATTCGCGCATCCGCCTCTGAATAAGTCGGTTTTGTTTCGGTACTGATAAATATGAGAGAAACAATTCACCTCGTGCCCGCCGGGGTATTAACGACCGACTCGCGACACGACTTAAACCACTCATTCCCGTGATGTGCGATTCGCATCCGGTGGTTTGTGATTTATTCCCCGCATGTTCCAAACCAGCAGTTCCAATGCTGGCCGGAATCACTGTCGATTCCTAGAATTCGATGGTTATGGCGTGCCAGGCCTGCCATTAACAACGTCCCTTCATATCTGGAACCACGGATGAACCAGCCACTCACCGCTCAGCCGCACCGGCCCGCGGCGCTCGATCCGCGCAGCCTGGGCCGCCCGGTGCACCTGCTGCCGCAGGTGGCGCAGCGCCTGCGCGAGGCGCTGCAGCGCCAGCTCGTGCAGCCGTGGAACCGCCGCTATCACAGCCGCTACGAGCTGCACGCCCTGACGCTGCGTC
>NZ_DASVNZ010000003.1:0-17948 GCF_036486225.1 Roseateles sp.
AGGGCGAGTTCGCGGGCGGCGGCGCGGGTCTGCTCAGTCTGCCGTTCTGGCTGCTCGCCGAGGCGCGAGGCAAGTGCCGCCGCTGACACCCCGATGCGGGACACGCGTCGTCAACCTATACCGGCCGCGCACCGTTCAGCGCAGATCGCATTCGCGACGCAAGCCTGGCGACACAGGTCTTGCGACACAGGGAGAGAGTCGAAGTGAAGCCCCAGCAGTTTCCCCGCGCGGTACGCCGCGTCCCAGTCGCCGCGATCGCCGTCCTCGTGATCAGCGTTCTTGCCGCCTGCGATCCGGTCGCCGCGGCGAGCGGTGTTGAACCGGTGCCGGCCGGCGCGGCCGCTTCATCGGCCACGGCATCAAACGCGACTTCGAACGCGGCTTCGAGCGCTGTCGCCCTGCCCACCGTGCAGAGCGACATGAAGCGCGGCGCCTCCTTCCCCTACAAGCGGCTCAACGAATTGCTGCAGAAGCTGCGCACCGAGGGCGAAGGTCTGTTCGTGAGCCGCTTCGTGCTGACCGATCCCAAGGACACGTCCAAGCCGCCGCCGGCCGGCACCAAGCTCGCGCTGATGAGCGACGACGACTACATCCCGATTCCCATCGACGACAAGGGCCGCTTCGATCTGCCGACCTTCTCCGAGAAGCAGGCCAAGGACATGGACTTCGGCACCAACGTGCCCAAGGGCGAACTGGGGGTTCGGCTGAGCATCGACCTCGCGACGCCGCCGGAGATGCTGGACATGGCGACGGTGCGCCGCATCGTTTCGGTCGGCCAGCGGCTGCGCACCGAGCTGCTGCCCTGGTACGTGCGCTGGATGTTCCCGCAGATCGACGGGGTCATCGTGTGCAGCGACCAGCCGCAATGGAATCTCGACTGGATGGAGAGCGGCCAGCACCTGCGCCTGCCGCTGCCGTCGGAAGCACAGCAGCGCGAGCCCGAGACGCCCAAGGACAAGCCGTCCCGCGCCTGCACCGTGCTGACGGGTCAGGAGCAGTGGCCCGACGCGGCGCTGCTGCAGCCGCAGCCGGGCGCCAACACCAAGCTCTACGTCAAGCTGCGCAACACGCGCGCGAGCTGATCGGACTTGCTCCCTCTCCCGCTTGCGGGAGAGGGCGGGGGTGAGGGCCAGCGGCCACGGCAGTCAAGGGATCAGACCACGCGTCCCGTCGCCCGGTCTGCTTCCAGTTGCCGCAGCACGCGGCGCTGCACCTTGCCGGTGGTCGTCATCGGCAGCGCGTCGAGGAACTCGATCTCCTTCGGATACTCGTAGGGCGCGAGCCGCTGCTTGACGAAGTCCTGCAACTCCGCGGTCAACGCGGCCGACGGTTGCCGGCCCGGCGCCAGCACGACGAAGGCCTTCACCAGCGCGCCGCGCTCGGCATCGGGCTTGGGCACGACGGCGGCGTTCGCCACGGCCTCGTGGCGCACCAGGCAGTTCTCGATCTCCCCTGGACCGATGCGATACCCCGCGACCTTGAACTGGTCGTCGTCGCGGCCCTGGTACCAGAGGTAGCCGTCCTCGTCGGCGCGCGCCAGGTCCCCGGTGCGGCACCAGCTGTCCGCCGGATCGCCGGTGAACTTCGCGGCGGTCGCCGCCTCGTTGCGCCAGTAGCCGAGGAAGAAGATCGGATCCGGCGTGCCCTGCGCGTCGCGGCGATGCACGGCGACCTCGCCGATCTGTCCGGGCGGACAGACCTGCCCTTCGTCGTCGATGACCGCGACGCGATGGCCCGGATAGGCGCGCCCCATGCTGCCGGGCTTGGCCGGCCACAGCCGTGCGCAGTTGCCGACCACGTAGTTGATCTCGGTCTGCCCGAACATCTCGTTGATCGTCACGCCGAGTTCGCGCCGGCCCCAGTCGAACACTGCGTCGCCGACGGCCTCGCCCGCGCTCATGATGGCTTGCAGATGCAGCGTGTAGTGCTCGGCGGGATGCGGCACGGCCTTCATCATCGCCTTCAGCGCGGTCGGGAACAGGAAGGTGTGGCTGACGCGGTAGTGCTGCATCAGCTCGAAGGTCTTCTCCGGCGAGAAGCGGCCCTGGTAGCCGAGGATGGGACGGCCGAAGCACAGCGACGGCAGCAGCGCGTCCATCAGGCCGCCGGTCCAGGCCCAGTCGGCGGGGCTCCAGAACACCGCCTCGCTGCGCACGGAAGGATCGTGCGGGTCGAAGCCGAACCAGTTCTGGCTCGCGATGAAGCCGGTGAGGTTGCCCAGCAGCGCGCGCTGCGGCAGCAAGGCGCCTTTCGGCGCACCGGTGGTGCCGCTGGTATAGATCAGGATCGCGGGATCCTCGGCCGCGTTGTCGCGCGCGGCGAAGCGCGCGTCCTCGGCCTGCAGCGCGGCCATCCAGCCGGCTTCGCCCTCGTGGGCATCGGACTCGCCGACGACCAGCACGTGGCGCAGCGTCGGGCACGACGCGCGCACCGAACGCAGCGCGTCGAGCGCGCCGCCTTCGACGATCGCGACGCTGGCGTCGCTGTCCTTGAGACGGTACTCGAGCGCATCGGGCCCGAAGAGCATCGACAGCGGCATCGCGACCGCGCCGAGCTGGTTGATCGCGATGTGCGCGACGGCGGTCTCGAAGCGCTGCGGCAGCACCAGCGCAACGCGGTCGCCGGCTTCGACGCCCAGGCGCTTGAGCGCGTTGGAGAGCCGGTTGGCCGCGCGCTGCAGTTGTCCGAAGGAGTACTGGGCGCGGCAGCCGCTGTCGCTGTCGAAGAAGACGGCGGGCGCATCGGGCGTCTCGCGGGCCCAGCGGCCGCAGCAGAGCTCGGCGATGGCCAGCCGTTCCGGCACCTGCCAGCGGAAGGCGCCGTGGATCAGCGCGTAGGCGTCGGGCGCGGCACGCGTCGCCGCGGAGGGCACGGTGATGCCATCGGCCGGGCCGGCGTCCTTGGCGGTCTTGCCGCTCATCGTGTCTCCATCCTGGACTGGAACAAGAGCGTGGATGCTAGCGACCGGGTCCGGGGCGGTCGTCATGGAAAGCCCGTAGCGCCATGTCGGTGCCTGGCGTGGACGGCAATGCCCGTCAGAGGTGCATGGGCGGGCGGTGGGCGATCCGCATATCGATAGTCGGATCGCGCCTCCTACACTGGTCCGCATGACGCTCAAGATCCTGCACAACCCCCGCTGCTCCAAGTCGCGCGAGGCGCTCGCGCTGCTGGAGTCCCGTGGCCTCACGCCCGAGGTCGTCGAGTACCTGGAGACGCCACTGACGCTGCCCGAGCTGCAGACGCTGCACCGGCAGCTGGGCACCCCGGTGCGAGCGATGGTGCGCGACAACGAGGACGACTATCGCGAGTTGAATCTGGCGGACGAGTCGCTGACCGACACGCAGCTGCTGCAGGCGGTCGCGGACCGGCCGAAGCTGCTGCAGCGGGCGATCGTCGTGCAAGGCGACCGCGCGCTGATCGCGCGTCCGCCGGAGTTGCTGAACGACTGGCTGAAGTGACGTCCAGCGCGGCCTGGATCAACCCTTGATCAGCCCTTGAAGCGCGCCAGCGCGTCGCCGGCGAGGCGGCACAAGCGCCAGTCCGGCATGATGGTCGCGCCCATCTTCTCGTAGAAGCGGATGGCGTTCTCGTTCCAATCGAGCACGCACCATTCGAAGCGGCCGTAGTCGCGCTCGATCGCGATCTGCGCCAGGCGCGTCAGCATGCGCTTGCCCAGGCCCGCGCCGCGATGCGCGGGCTGCACATACAGGTCCTCGAGGTACATCCCGGGCTTGCCCAGGAAGGTCGAGAAGTTGGTGAAGGTCAGCGCGAAGGCGACAACCGCGCCGCTGTCGTGCTCGGCGACCATGGCCTCGCAGACGGGGCGTTCGCCGAAGAGATGCGGGAGCAGCTTTTCCGGAGTCACGTCCATCAGGTGCGTGAGGTGCTCGAAGTCGGCAAGCTCGCCGATCAGGCCGACGATGGCGGTCAGGTCGTCGGGGCGCGCAGGGCGGAGTGTGTAGGCGTCGGTAGAGAGGGTCATATCGATTCTTCCGGGAAGTCGCACCCATTGTCTCCATGGCGAAAGCGTCCTGCCGGTCCTCACACTACAGTCGCTTGATGAGCACCGCACCGAGTTCCGTTTCCGAGCCCAAGTACGCCGTCCGCCGCCCGCATCGCAGCGGGTTCCTGACGCTACGCGGCCTGCGCCACCACGTGCTGCGCTGGGGTCCGGAGCCGGACGGGCAGCGGCCGCTGCTCGTGATGGTCCACGGCTGGATGGACGTCGGCGCGTCGTTCCAGTTCATGGTCGACGCCTTCCGCGAGGAGCGCAGCGTCGTCGCGATCGACTGGCGCGGTTTTGGACTCACCGATTCCAACGGAAGCGACGCGTACTGGTTCCCGGACTACCTCGGCGATCTGGATGCGCTGCTGGACGCCATCAGTCCCGATGCGCCTGTGGACCTCCTCGGCCACAGCATGGGCGGCAACATCGCGATGACCTATGCGGGCGTCCGGCCGCAACGGCTGCGCAAGCTCGTGAACCTCGAAGGATTCGGGCTGCCGGAGACGACGCCCGAGATGGCGCCGACGCGGCTCGCGAGCTGGCTCGACGAGCTCAAGGCGCCGCAGAGCCTCAAGACCTACGACAGCGTTGAAGGCGTCGCGCAGCGGCTGATGAAGACGAATCCGAGGCTCTCGGCCGACAAGGCCGCGTGGCTCGCGCCGCATTGGTCGAAACAGGGCGAGGACGGGCGCTGGCACATCCTCGGCGACCCCGCGCACAAGCGGACCAATCCGGTGCTCTACAAGAAGGCCGAGGCGCTTGCGTGCTGGTCGCGCATCGAGGCGCCCACGCTGTGGGTCGAGGGCAGCGAGACCAAGCTCTCGCAATGGTGGGGCGATCGTTATCCGCGTGAGGACTTCGAGAGCCGGCTCGGCGTCGTGAAGGACCTGCGTCGCGTCACGCTCCAGCAGGCGGCGCACATGATGCATCACGATCAACCCGAGGCACTGGCCCGCGCGGTACAAGAGTTTCTCGGCTAGTCGCCGCCCTTCTCACTGCCACGACCCCGGCCCTCACCCCTACCCTCTCCCGCAAGCGGGAGAGGGAGTAATTCCTCAAGCCACAAGGCAGCTATTCCGCGGAGACCACCGCTGCTTGATACGCCGCGATGAACTCCGGCGGCATCCGCTTCGGGCGGCCGCCGCTGATGTCGATGCAGACCAGTTCCCAACGGCCGCGCATCAGCGTCTGGCCGTCGCTCGCGCGGCGCAGCTGGAAGCGGCGTTCCATCGCGAGTTTGCCGTCGCCCGACGTCAGCCACGTGCCGAGCACCAGCGCCTCGCCTTCGAAGGACGGCAGCAGGTAGTCGTAGCCGCCGTGGCGGATCGCCATCGCGCGGTCGAGCCGGCGGTAGTCCTCGATGTCCAGCCCCAGCGCCACCGAGTGCGACCACGCCACCTGCTCGCACCACCTCACGTACACCGCGTTGTTGGTGTGATTCAAACCGTCGATGTCCGCCGGTTGGGGGCTCACCGCCAAGCGATGGGGGGACGGATAGTCCCAGCCGCTGGACAGCGGATCGGACGGCGCGGGGATCGCTTCGCTCATCTCGGTCATCTCGCTCATCGGGGGGCGCTCATCTGGGGGTGGGTTCCGTGGGATATCCGACGCTCGTGCTCTGGGTGCGACAGGTTAGCGTCGCGAGTTAGGCAGAATGCCGCCCTTTTCCGGCGTCGTCCGTCGCCCGCGCGACCTGCGCGCACTTCGCACAATCCGCCCCTCCTGAACACCTCGTCGACCGGGCCCCACCCGATCGACTCCGCCTCCCCGCCGTCCCGCTGCCCGTCCCCATGAACATCATCGTCACCGAAGAACTCAAGGCCTACATCGATCCCCTGACCGAGGACGAACACGCCGCGCTCGAGCGCAGCATCCTCGCCGAAGGCTGCCGCGACGCGCTCGTGCTCTGGGGCGACATCCTCGTCGACGGTCACAACCGCCACGGCATCTGCACCAAGCACGGCATCCCCTTCCAGACGGTCCAGAACACCCGCTTCAAGTCCATGGAAGACGTCCACCTGTGGATGATCGACCAGCATCTGGGTCGTCGCAGCGTCTCCGACTTCCAGCGCGGCGTGCTCGCCTTGCGCAAGAAGGAGATCATGGAAGCGCGCCGGCTGGCTGTGCTCAACGACCCGGCCCCGGAAGCCCCCGCCGCAGACACGAGCGGCACACCCGTGCCTGACGCCCCGCCGCTGAAGAGCCGCGAAGCCATCGCGCGCGCCGCGCGCATCAGCAGCGCCACGGTCACGCAGATCGAGAAGATCCAGAAGGCCGCAGCACCCGAACTCGTGGCCGCCGTGCGCTCGGGCGAGGTGTCGATCAGCGCCGCTGCCGTCATCTCCGACCTGCCCGCCGAGGAGCAGGCCGCTGCCGCCGCTGGCGGCAAGAAGGAACTGCGACAGGCTGCCAAGCGCGTGCGCGAGTCCAAGGTCGGCAAGAAGGCCGCGGGCGATGCGGTCGCCGAAGTGGCGGTCGCGCTGCTGGACGTGCCGACGAACGAGGACGGCGAACTCGAAGCCGATCCGGCAGTCGCCCTGCTGCGTGCGCAAGTCGGCGCGCTGCAGGACGAGAACATCAAGCTGCGCGCGCAGGTCGCGGACCTTCAGGCGCAACTGGCCGCCGCGAAGCAGGACTCGTCGCCGTTCTGACCTTCAGAACCCCGTGATCGGCCCGGAGCGCTCCTTCTCCGGGCGTCGCGATTCCACCTCATCGAAATACGGTGCCGGGTCTTGCACGCCGGCTTCCGCCTCCCGGCGGTTCATGACGGTCGCGTAGATCACGACGATCGCGACGTAGACGATCAGCGCTCCCTGCGATCCCACCCAGAAGCTGAACGGCCAGCCGAAGAAATCGAAGCTGAGCGCCCGGGCGAAGTAGGCCACCCCGAATGTGACCAGCGCCCACACCACCAGCAGCATTAGCGTGAGACGCCAGTTCCCCCGTCGCACCCAGCGACGCCGGGCGCGGAACGTGCCGGAGGGGGTGCCGACGGGGCTGCCGGAGGGGTAACCCGCATCGGGGACAGGCGGTTTCGGACGCATCCCGGCATCTTAGGGAGCCCGTTCGCCTCAGCATGAGAAAATACCCGGCTTCGGGTCCCCCTGTCGGGGGCTCCACCCTACGAACGCTTCGAGCGAATCATGGAAATCGAACACATCAATGCGATCGGCAACACGCTGACCGATCTGCAAGCGCGTACCGACGCGCTAAGGGGGTACCTTTGACTACGACCGCAAAGCGCTGCGGTTGAATGAAGTCAACGCCGCCCTGGAGAACCCCAACGTCTGGAACGACCCCAAGCGGGCCCAGGAGCTCGGCAAGGAAAAGCGCACGCTGGAACAGGTCGTCGAGACGATCAACCACCTGACGTCCAACATCACCGACAACCTCGAGTTGTACGAGATGTCCAAGGACGACAACGACATCGCCGGCATCCAGACCATCGAGGCCGAGTCCGTCAAGCTGGCCGAGAAGGTCGAGGAACTCGAGTTCCGCCGGATGTTCAACAACCCGGCCGACCCGCTGAACTGCTTCATCGACATCCAGGCCGGCGCCGGCGGCACCGAGGCCTGCGACTGGGCCGGCATGCTGCTGCGCCAGTACCTGAAGTACTGCGAGCGCAAGGGCTTCAAGGCCGACGTCGAAGAGCAGACCGACGACGAGATCGCCGGCATCAAGAGCGCCACCATCAAGGTGGAAGGCGAGTACGCTTTCGGCCTGCTGCGCTCCGAGTCCGGCGTGCACCGCCTGGTGCGCAAGAGCCCGTTCGACTCCTCGGGCGGCCGCCACACCAGCTTCGCCTCGCTGTTCGTGTATCCGGAAGTGGACGATTCGATCGAGATCGACATCAACCCGTCGGACGTGCGCACCGACACCTACCGCGCCTCCGGCGCCGGCGGTCAGCACATCAACAAGACCGACTCGGCGGTGCGCCTGACCCACATCCCAACCGGCATCGTCGTCCAGTGCCAGGACGGCCGCAGCCAGCACAGCAACCGCGACGTCGCCTGGAAGCGCCTGCGCTCGCGCCTGTACGACCATGAGATGAAGAA
Source organism: Roseateles sp. (assembly GCF_036486225.1). Taxonomy (GTDB): domain Bacteria; phylum Pseudomonadota; class Gammaproteobacteria; order Burkholderiales; family Burkholderiaceae_C; genus Roseateles. The sequence continues at coordinate 8,062 of NZ_DASVNZ010000003.1, forward strand.
GCGCATGGCCGAGCAGCAGAAGCTCGAGGACAGCAAGACCGACGTGGGCTGGGGCCACCAGATCCGCTCGTACGTGCTGGACCAGAGCCGCATCAAGGACCTGCGCACCAACGTCGAGATCTCCAACACCCAGAAGGTGCTGGACGGCGACCTCGACGCATTCATCACCGCCTCCCTCAAGCAGGGCGTCTGAGGACATGTGCCGCCCTACTGCGCGGCCCGATCTTGCGTCTGTGCTCCTCGCCGTACAGAAGTACGGCTCCGGTGCTCGACGCAACCTCGGGCCGCTCGCTACGGGCTTCCCATGTCCTCAACACGCTAAGAGACAAAATCAATTCCCATAAGGAAGCCCGCCATGCGTGAAGGCACTGCCACCCTGATCCGCCGCGCCGATTACGTCGCGCCGATCTTCTGGATCCGCACCGTCGACCTGTGTTTCGACCTCGATCCGGTGAAGACGCTGGTCGCCAGCAAGATGCGCCTGGAACGCAACGCCGCGGTGCCTCACGGCCCCCTGCGCCTGCATGGCGAGGAACTCAACCTGCTGCGCGTGCTGATCGACGGCGAGAGCGTGTCCTTCCGCCAGGAAGGCCATGAGCTGATCATCGACAACGTGCCGGACGCGGACTTCACGCTCGAGATCCGCAACACCTGCTGCCCCGAGAAGAACACGACGCTGTCGGGTCTCTACACCTCGGGCGGCAGCTTCTTCACGCAGTGCGAGGCCGAAGGCTTCCGCCGCATCACCTACTTCCTGGACCGCCCCGACGTGATGGCGGTCTACACGGTGACGATGCGCGCCGACAAGGCCAGATTCCCGGTGCTGCTGTCCAACGGCAACCTGGTCGAGTCGGCCACGCTGGACAACGGCCGCCACCTGGCCAAGTGGCACGATCCCTTCCCCAAGCCCAGCTACCTCTTCGCGATGGTGGCCGGCGACCTGGTCGCGCGCGAGCAGCGCATCCGCACCCGCGGCGGCAAGGACCACCTGCTGCAGGTCTACGTCCGCCAGGGCGACCTGGAGAAGACCGAGCATGCGATGAACTCGCTGATCGCGTCCGTCGTGTGGGATGAAGCGCGCTTCAACCTGCCGCTGGATCTGGAGCGCTTCATGGTCGTCGGCGTGTCCGACTTCAACATGGGCGCGATGGAGAACAAGGGGTTGAACATCTTCAACACCTCGGCGCTGCTGGCTTCCCCCGCCACCGCGACCGACGCGGACTTCGCCCGCATCGAGTCCATCGTCGCGCACGAGTATTTCCACAACTGGACCGGCAACCGCGTCACCTGCCGCGACTGGTTCCAGCTGTCGCTGAAGGAAGGCCTGACCGTCTTCCGCGACCAGGAATTCAGCCAGGACATGGCCGCCACGCCGAGCGCGCGGGCGGTCTGCCGCATCGAGGACGTGCGCGCGCTGCGCGCCCGCCAGTTCCCGGAAGACGCCGGCGCGATGGCGCATTCGGTGCGTCCCGACGAGTACGTCGAGATCAACAACTTCTACACCGCCACCGTCTACGAAAAGGGCGCGGAAGTCGTCCGCATGTACCAGACGCTGGTCGGCCGCGACGGTTTCGCCAAGGGCATGGCCCTGTACTTCGAGCGCCATGACGGCCAGGCCGTGACCTGCGACGACTTCGCGCAGGCGATCGCGGACGCCAACCCGGGCTCGCCGCTGACGACGCGCCTCGATGCGTTCAAGCGCTGGTACGCGCAGGCCGGCACGCCGCGCTTGCAGGCGCGCGGCGTGTACGACGCCGCCGGTCAGACCTGGACGCTGACGCTGACGCAATCGAGTGCCGCGGCCGCCGGCCAGGCCGCCAAGCTGCCGCAGGTGATCCCGGTCTCGCTGGGTCTGCTGTCGCGCGACGGCCAGGCGCTGCCGCTGATGCAGCAGGGCGAGGACGGCGCCGCCGGCGCCACCGACACCGAACGCGTGCTGGTGCTGGACCAGGTCGAGCAGTCCTTCGTCTTCGTCAACGTGCCGTCCGAGCCGGTGCCGTCGCTGCTGCGCGGCTTCTCCGCCCCGGTGGTGCTGGACGACGGCCTGGGCGACGCCGAGCTGCTGGTGCTGCTCAAGCACGACAGCGACGCGTTCAACCGCTGGGAAGCCAGCCAGCGTCTGGCGCTGAACCGCATCCTGGGCGCGGTGCGCTCGGGCCAGCCGCTGGTGCTGGATGCCGCCTACATCGACGCGATGCGCGCCGTGCTGCGTCATCCGGAACTGGATCCGGCCTTCAAGGCGCTGGCGCTGCAACTGCCCGACGAGGCCTACATCGCCGAGCAGCTCGACGTCGTCGACCCGCAGGCGATCCACGCCGCGGTCGAAGCGGCGCAGACGCAGCTGGCCTCGGCGCTGCAGGCTGACTGGGCCTGGGCCTTCGACGCGCATCAGGTGACCACCGGCTACAACCCGGATCCGGTGCAGAGCGGCAAGCGCGCGCTGGTGAACCTGTCGCTGGCGATGCTGGTCCTGAACGCCACCCGCGGCGGCGACGGCGTGTGGCCGGGCCGCGCGTACCAGCGCTTCAAGGACGCGACCAACATGACCGACCGCATGGGCGCGCTGTCCGCGCTCGTGCATGCGCATGCGGAGCTGGCCGACAGCGCGCTGGCGCGCTTCCACGCCCAGTTCAAGGGCGAGGCGCTGGTCATCGACAAGTGGTTCGCGCTGCAAGGCCGCGCGGCCGAGCGCGACGGCAAGACCTTCGCCAAGGTCAAGCAGCTGATGAAGCACGCCGACTTCACGCTGAAGAACCCGAACCGCGCGCGCAGCCTGATCTTCTCGCTGGCGATGTTCAACCCGGCCGCCTTCCACCGCGCCGATGCGGCGGGCTACGTCTTCTGGGCGGAGCAGGTGCTGGCGCTGGACGCGATCAACCCGCAGGTCTCTGGCCGTCTGGCCCGCGTGATGGACCGCTGGACCGCGCTGGCCCAGCCGTACCGCAGCGCCGCCCGCGAAGCCATCGCCCGTGTCGCCGCCAAGCCGGACCTGTCCAACGACGTGCGCGAGATCATCGAGCGCGCGCTGGCGTCCGACACCTCGGCCACCGCGGTCAACGCGGATTCGCCGCAGTCCTGATTCAGCGCACGGAGCGGTCCGCGCGCCGGGCCGTTCCGCGGCGCACGAGATTTGCAACCATCGGAGTCGTTTCATGAGTCAACGCGTCAGCCTGACCCAATACCTCGTCGAGCAGCAGCGGCTGCACGGCCACATCCCCCAGCAGCTGCGGCTGCTGATCGAGGTGGTCGCGCGGGCCTGCAAGCGCATCGCCATCAGCGTCAACAAGGGCGCGCTGGGTGACGTGCTGGGCACGGCCGGGTCCGAGAACGTGCAGGGCGAGGTCCAGAAGAAGCTGGACATCATCGCCAACGAGGTGCTGATCGAAGCCAACGAGTGGGGCGGCCATCTGGCCGCGATGGCCTCGGAGGAGATGGAGAGCATCCACCTGGTGCCCAACCGTTTCCCGCAGGGCGAGTACCTGCTGATGTTCGATCCGCTGGACGGCTCCAGCAACATCGACGTGAACGTGTCGATCGGGACCATCTTCTCGGTGCTGAAGAAGGTCGAAGGCAGCAAGGGCGTCAGCGAGGAGGACTTCCACCAACCCGGCACCTCGCAGGCGGCGGCGGGGTACTGCGTCTACGGACCGCAGACGACGCTGGTGCTGACGGTGGGCGACGGCGTGGCGATGTTCACGCTGGACCGCGAGCAGGGCTCCTGGGTGCTGACCGCCGACGACGTGAAGATCCCCGCGGACACCAAGGAGTTCGCGATCAACATGTCCAACATGCGGCACTGGGACGAGCCGGTGAAGCGCTACATCGACGAGTGCCTGGCCGGCACGACGGGACCGCGCGGCAAGGACTTCAACATGCGCTGGATCGCGTCGATGGTGGCGGACGTGCACCGCATCCTGACGCGCGGCGGCGTGTTCCTGTACCCGTGGGACAAGCGCGAGCCGAACAAGGCCGGCAAGCTGCGCCTGATGTACGAGGCCAATCCGATGGCCTTCCTGGTCGAGCAGGCCGGCGGCGCGGCCACCAACGGCCGCCAGCGCATCATGGATCTGCAGCCGGGCAAGCTGCACGAGCGCGTCTCGGTCGTGCTGGGCTCGAAGAACGAGGTCGAGCGGGTGACGCAGTACCACCTCGAAGCCGACAAGGCCAAGTAACCCGCCCACGCAAGCAGAAGGCCGCTCGATGAGCGGCCTTCTTGCTTCTGGGCCTCTCTGCGCTCGACCCTCAGAACAGACTGCCTTCGTCGCGCCTGTCGTCGCCGCGGTCGTTGCCGTCGTTGCCGCGATCGGCGGCGGCAGGCTTGTCGTCGCTCTTCAGCTCGGCGAACTTCCCGGCCATCGTCGGGTTGCCCTTGGTCAGCTTCTTGATCGTCACGTCCTGGGCCTTGTCGTTGGCCAGGCGCAGGTTGCGATCGGTGCCGAGCAGCGCCTCCTTGGTCTTCTGCAGGTGGTCGATGGACTTGTCGATCTCGTCGATCGCGGTCTGGAAGCGCCGCGACGCCAGCTCGTAGTTCTTCCCGAACGCCGACTTGAAGCCCTCGAGCTGCGCCTCGAAGTGGGTGATGTCGATGTTCTGCGCCTTCACCAGCGCGAGCTCCGTCTTGTACCTCAGCGAGTTCATCGCCGCGTTGCGCAGCAGCGTGATGATGGGCAGGAAGAACTGCGGCCGCACGACATACATCTTCGGATAGCGGTGGAACACGTCGACGATGCCGGTGTTGTAGAGCTCGCTCTCCGGCTCCAGCAGCGACACCAGCACCGCGTACTCGCAGCCCTTCTCGACGCGGTCCTTGTCGAGCTCCTTCAGGAAGTCCTCGTTGCGGTTCTTCGTGGCGGTGCGGTCGTTCTCATTCTTCATCTCGAACATGATCGAGACGATCTCCGTGCCCGCCTCGTCGGCGTCGCGGAAGATGTAGTCGCCCTTGCTGCCCGAACGCGCGTCGTTGTCCTTCTCGAAGTAGGCGCGCGGGAACGCGGTCGCGCGGATGCGGTTGAACTCGGTCTCGCAATGCAGCTCGAGGGTCTCGCCGACCATCTTGGTCGACAGCCGCGCCTTCATGTCCCGCAGGCGCTCGATGGCGTCGTCGCGGTCCTTGATCTGCGTCTCGTACTTGTCCTTGAGCGACTTCTCGGCGAGCTGCTTTTCCAGCTCCGCGCGTTCCAGGCCGCTGCGCAGCTGGTCGCGTTCCTTCTCCACCGCGCCGACGGCCTGCGACATCGCGAGCTGCTGAGACACCCCGGCCGCGTCGAGCTTGGCCTTCAGGCTCTGGATCTCGGCATCCTTCGCCGCGGCGGCCTGCTGCGCCTGCTTCTCCAGCGCGCCCAGCGCCTCGGAGACCGCCAGCTTGCGCTGCACCTCGCCGGCATCGAGCCGCGCCTTCAATTCCTGGATCTCGCCGTCCTTCAGCGCGGCGGCCTTCTGCAGCTCGCCGGCAGTCCTGGCCTGCGCCAGCTCGACGGCATTGCGCTTGTCCTGCTCGGCCAGCGCGAGCCGCTCGTGCAGCTGCTTCTCGAAGTCGGTGTCGCGCACCTGCTTGAGGATGTCGGCATACCCCGCCTCGTCGATCTTGAAGGCCTTGCCGCAGTGCGGGCAGATGATTTCATGCATGGGGACTCCCCTTCTCTTGTTCTTCAAAGACGTCGACGATGGTCCGCGCCGCCGTGGCGGGCGCGCATTGCAACAGCATATGCGGCGCCTCGATGTCGACGACCGTCGTCAGTCGATTGAGACCGACGATCTCGGTGGCTGCGCTCGCCGCGACGACGCGATCCCGCGTTGCCCGCAGGCAGAGGATAGGCACTGCGACACGGCCCGCGGCCTCGGTCGCGTCGAAGGACAACACCTGCTGCGCCCGATGCCCCATCACGGACGACGCCACGCGGTTCACCGAACGATGCAGCTCTTCCTGCAACGCCCCGGTGGCGAAACGACCCAGCAGCGGCGCACTCATCACGGCCTTCGGCAGCGTGCGCAAGGGTACCCACTTCGCTACAGGCTTGAAGAGCGCCACCGCGCGTCTCGGGTATCGCGCGAACGACGCGGCGAGCACGACACCGCACAGGCCGGGCGGATGCTCGGCGGCCAACATCAGTGCGACCGGCCCGGAGAACGACTCCCCGAGCAGGAGGAACGGCTCGTCACCGGGCAGCGCACGGCGCGCATGCGCGAGGAGCGCGTCGTCATCGAGCCAGCGGTCCACGGGATACCGCACGACGACCGGCCGCAGGCTCCGCGGCAACGCGCGCAGGAACGGCTCGAACAGATCGCCGGTCCCATCCATGCCGGGCAGCAGTACCAGCGCGGTCATCGATTCAGAAGAACGTCCGCACGCCGCCGATGACGCGATAGCTGTCGTCGACCGTGTAGAGCAGCGGCCACTTGTCGAAGGTCGTGCACGGATGGCCGACGCCGAAGGCGATCAGGTCGCCGACCTGCAGCAGCAGCGCGCCGCTGTCAGCGCCGTCCGCGCCATTCGCGCCGTCGACCTTCGCATCGACATAGGCATGCTGGTCGTTGAGCTTCGTGACGGCCCAGTGGGCGGGCGTCGCCCGCGGCGCGTCATGCAGACTCGGCCGGTACCACCACAGCGGTTGCGGCAGGCAGGCGTCGTAGCTGAGGTCGCGGCGGCCCGCCGTGCAGATCGCGCGGCCGGGCTCGGGCACCGACTGCACGTACGCCCAGACCTCGATCGCGTTGCGCAGGCCGGGGCCCTCGCCCCACAGCGCGCCGGCGCGCTGCCGCATGCGGTCCTGCATGCGCTCGTACTGCAGGCTGTCGTGGCTGAGGTAGCAGCCGCTGCGCAACACCACGCGCAGCGCGTGGCCGGTGCCCGCGGCTTCGACCGACGCCAGCGTCTTCGCCGCCATGTCGAAGAACGCCGAGCCGCCCGCGGTCAGCAGCACCTCGCCCGCAGCGAACCAGCCTTCGGCGCAACCCAGACGCGCCAGTTCCGCCACCGTCTCGATCATCGTCAGCGCGCCGAGCTCCACGCGCGCCGTGTCGTCGCCGCTGTAGACGCCTTCGAAGGCCTCCACGCCGCGCAGCACGATCGTCGGCGCCGCATCGCGGACGAGGCGCCCCAGCGCGATGCCCTCCTCCAAGGTCCGGACGCCGGTGCGCCCGCCGGGCGTGCCGACTTCCAGCAGCACTTGCAGCGGTCGCTGCAGCCCGCGCTCGACGGCAGCACGGCGCAGCAGGTCCAGGCCCGCGGCAGAGTCGACCAGCAGATAGAAATCGAAATCCGGATCGGCTTCCAACTCGCGGAAGACGAGCTCCAGGTCGGCCTTGCCGATCAACTGATTCGCCAGCAGCACGCGCGGCACGCCGAAGCGCCGGTAGGTGCGCACATGCGCCGCGGTCGCCGCCGTCATGCCCCAGGCGCCTTCGTCGAACTGGCGCTGGAACAGCTGCGGCGCCATCGTCGTCTTGCCGTGTGGTGCGAGGCTCACGCCGGCGCGTGCCGTGAACTCGCGCATCCAGCGCGCGTTGTGGGCCAGCGCGGAGTCTTTCAGGATCGCCGCGGGCAACGGCAGGTCGCCGGCCAGCAGCGACAGGCCCAGCGCACCGAGCCCGTCCAGCGGCACGCCTTCAGCAACCGCGGGCAGTCCCTTGAGCGTGCCAGGCAGCGGCTCGGCCTCGAGGGCTGCCAGGGTGAGCGTCACCGGCGCGCTGCCGGGCTGGTCGTCGTGGTCGTGTGGGCTCATGGCGCGCCATGTTGCCACCGTCGGCGCGCAACGGCGGCGTGACGCATTCGCCAAAGAAAAAGCCGCTTGGGAGAACCCAAGCGGCTTTTCAGATTGGTGCCGATGAAGAGAGTCGAACTCCCGACCTTCGCATTACGAATGCGCTGCTCTACCAACTGAGCTACATCGGCGCTGTCGCGAACAACAGAGTCTGCGACTATAGCGCAGATTTTCGAGGTCGACAATTTCTGAGCCCACGTCGCACCGAGACAACGCCCGCGGCCGATTCACTCCTCGCCCAGATTCTCCTGCACGCGCTTCAGCAGCGCGGCGAGCTGCGTCTGCTCCTCCGCGCTCAAGCCTGCCAGCGCCTGCACCGACACCTGCCTCGCCTGGCGCTTGAGCTCGCGCTGCACCGTCAGGCCCGCGTCACTGACGCTCAGCCGCACCTGGCGGCGATCCACCTCGTCGGTCTTCGCGTCGAGCAGCCCCTTGTCGCGCAGCGTCTTGATCAAGCGCGCCAGTTGCGCCTTGTCCCGTCCGCTGTGCACCGCCAGATCGCTCTGCGTGGCGTCGGGGTGCCGTTCGAAGAAGAACAGCACCTTGCCTTCCATGTGCGTGATGTCCTGCGGACCGTCGCGCAGGAACCGGTACTGCAGCGAACGGTAGCGATGCATCACCGAATGCACCAGCTCCAGCACGTCCTCGTCCTTGCCCCTTCGGCCAGTGGTGTTAGTTGACATTGTCAATCGTTCCGTCGCAAGATGGATGACATTGTCAACGATATCGAACCCAGCCGCAATGAAGCCCGACACCCTGAACACCGCCCTCCCCGCTGCCGCCACGACGACTGCAGCCGCAACATCGACCAGTTCCCCCACGAGCCGCGTCCAGCGCGTGCGCCATGAACTCAAGCGTCGCGAACTGACCGTGACCGGCGTCGACGACGTGACGCCGAACTTCCGCCGCGTGACCCTGACCGGCGATTCGCTGGCCGACTTCGTCAGCGCCTCCTTCGACGACCACGTGAAGCTGATCTTCGCGCCCGACGCCGACGGCACGCCGGTCATGCGCGACTACACGCCGCGCCGCTTCGACAACGCGGCCCGCGAACTGGTCATCGAGTTCGCCCAGCACGGCGACGGCCCCGCCGCGGCCTGGGCCGCGCAGGCGCAACCGGGACACACGCTGACCGTCGGCGGGCCGCGCGGTTCCTTCATCATTCCGACCGACTTCGCCTGGCACCTGCTGGTCGGCGACGAGACCGCCCTCCCCGCCGTCGCGCGCCGCCTCGAGGAGTTGCCTGCCGGCGCGCGCGTCGTTGCGTTGCTGAACGTGCCGGAAAGCGATCGCCGCGCCTTCGACACCCAGGCCGACCTGGACCTGCGCTGGGTCGACGGCGACGACGCCCTGCTGGCCGCCGTCCGCGCGCTGACGCTGCCGTCCGGCGAGGGCTATGCCTGGTGCGCCGGCGAGGCCGCGGCGATGGCCGCGGCGCGCAAGATCCTCGTCGACGAGAAAGGCCACGACCGCCACGCAATCCGCGCAGCGGCCTACTGGAAGCGCGGCGCCAGCCATCATCACGAAAACCTGGAGTGAGGAGCCCTCACTTTGGCTTCACACGTGCATGGCACACTGCCCCGCATGTCTGAAGTCCTGCATGACCCGCGCTGGCGCAACGCCTGGCGCCTGCTCTTCCTCGCGGTGGTCTGTGGCGCCAGCTGGCTGGCGTTCTCGCCCCATCCGCCGCCCGCGGCCGACCTCGGCTGGGACAAGGCGAATCACTTCACCGCCTTCGGCACGCTCGCCGTCATCGGCCTGCAGTGCTTCGCCGCCGGCCCGCGCCGCCGCTGGATCGTGCTGGCGGTGCTGCTCGCCTACGGCATCCTGATCGAGCTGGTGCAGTCGCAGATCCCCGGCCGCGACGCGGACGCGCAGGACGTGCTCGCCGACATGATCGGCGCGGTCATCGGCGTGGCCGCGCACGCGCTGCTCCTGCGCGTGCTCACGCCGCGGGCGTCTCCGGCTCGCTGAGCTCCCGGCGCGACATCGCGATCGCCACCGCTTGCGCGCGGTTGTTCGCGCCCAGCTTGCGCAGGATCTTGCGCACGTGGTTCTTGACCGTGAACATGCTGATGCCCAGCTGGATCGCGATCCCCTCGTTGCTCAGGCCCGCGCGCAGGCCTT
>NZ_DASVNZ010000034.1:0-22366 GCF_036486225.1 Roseateles sp.
GGCGCCGGCCGCCCCCGCGACGTCGCGCAACACGCTCTGGAACGACTCGCCGGTGTTCAGCGACTCGTTCTTCGCACCGGACAGCCGCTACGACGCCTTCAGCGGCGAGTCGATGCAGGCGCCGCTGCCGCCGGCGGAACCGCGGACCCGCGGCTACCGTCCGCGCGCCGGCGCGCAGGATGCGCCCGGCTTCCGCGACTCCCAGCTGCGGGACCCGCATGCGCGCGATGCGCAGTTCCGCGACTCGCAGTTCGGTCGCGACTTCCCGACCCTGCCTAGTGAGCTGCCGGACCCGGACATCGGCGGCGTGGTCGTCGACTCGCCCCGCTACGGGCGGCGCTAAGCTACGCCCCTGCCCGCTCTTCGAGGACACGACGGCGCTCCGGCGCCGTTTTTGCTGCCCTCGCCGCTTCCGATGACTGACATGACGGCCGGCTTCGGCCTCCTGACCCCCGAACTGATGCTCGACGCGCTCGAGCACGCGGGACTCCGACCCGACGGCCGCCTGCTGCAGCTGAACTCGTACGAGAACCGCGTGCTGATGGCGCATCTGGAGGACGGGGCGGCGGTGGTCGCGAAGTTCTACCGGCCCGGCCGCTGGAGCGACGCGCAGATCCTGGAGGAGCACGCCTTCGCCCAGGCGCTGGCCGAGGCCGAGGTGCCGGTCGTCGCGGCGTTGCCGCTGACGACCGACGGCGTCACCGGAACCCTTGGCCATTTCAAGGGGCAGCGTTTCGCGGTGACGCCGCGCCAGGGCGGCCGCGCGCCGGAGCTCGAGGACCCCGACGTGCTGCGCTGGATCGGCCGGCTGCTCGCGCGGTTGCACGAGGTCGGCCAGCGCAAGCCCTTCGAGCATCGCCTCTCCTGGAACAGCGCCGCGCCGGCGCGGGAAGCGCGCGACTGGCTGCGCGCCCACGACATCCTGGCGCCTGAAGTCGCGGCCAACTGGCATGACGCCGCCGCGCGCTGCATCGACGCCATCGACGCGGCCTTCGAGGCGCTCCCCGATCGCCGCGCACTGCGTCTGCACGGCGACTGCCATCCCGGCAACATCCTGTGGACGCCGGACAGGGGCCCGCACTTCGTGGACCTCGACGATGCCGTGCAGGGCCCGGCGGTGCAGGACCTGTGGATGATGCTGTCGGGCGAGCCCGAGGCAGCCCGTCGCCAGCTCGACGCCTTGCTCGACGGCTACGAGAGCGTGCGCGAATTCGACTGGCGCGAGTTGAAGCTGGTCGAGGCGCTGCGCACGCAGCGGATGATCCATCACAGCGCCTGGCTGGCGCGCCGCTGGGACGATCCGGCCTTTCCGGCGGCCTTCCCCTGGTTCGGCACGCCCAACTACTGGAGCGACCAGGTCGTGAAGCTGCGGGAGCAGCTCGACGCGATGCAGACGCAAGCCCGGCCCGCCGACGGCTGGCACGGCTGATCCGTGCGCGCTGTGCGCGGGGTCGGACGCGCCGCGCAGCGCTGACCGGCTTCGGGGCCGTTCCTCGCATCCAAGTCAGCCGCCGCTCCCCGCTTCACCGGCTCGGGCGGGCCAATTGTGGTCCCGGGCGACCGAGGACTGCCTGACTGACGCAGCTCCTCTCGTCCTGGAGCTGCACCATGCCCGACAAGACCACCGGCGATGCGTTGCACGTCGTGCTTCCGACGCTCACCCCGACGCCCACCCCGCCGGACGCGGCCGACGCCGGCCCGTCGACATCACCGCCCGCTGCGCAGGCGTCCACCCCGTCGCGCGAGACGCGCATCAAGTCCTTCCTGAACCTTCGCCCGAGTTTCGACCTGCCGCGGGTCCACCCCGAGGAGGGTCGGCTCCGCGTGATCCTGTACGCGGTGCACGCGGCGATGCGCCCCTTGCGGACCGATGCGCCGCGGGTCGCCTCCGGGCAGCGGGCGCTGCTGCGCAAGGCCGTCCTGGCGCACCTGACGCAACAACTGGGCGAGGCCCTCCTCGATGAGGCGGACACGGCTTTCCTGGGTCGATATGCCAGGCGACTGGTGTCGGCCGTGCTCGACGGCGACTATGCAGGCCTGGCGGGGAATGCCGGCCGCGCGGACACCATCCGCCAGGTCATCCTGGAACGGCAGTCGCTGCACGACGCCGTCCTGATGCGCCCTTGGGGCATCGGTGACCTGAGCGACAACGGCGTCGAAGCGGCCCCGACCTTCCTGCGGGGAGAGAAGGTGGCCGTGCATCGCGGCAGCGCGCTGCTCGTGGAAGGCCTGCTGGCTGCGGCGTATCACGCCGAACGCCTGCTCGACCGGTCGACGACCCCCCTGGCGCTCGCGCGCCAGGTCGGCGCGGCGCGCCAGGCCGCCTACACGCTGGCGTCCGGGCTCGCCGGCCGTCCGCTGCTGTTCGACCTGGACCGGCTCGATCGCCTCGCCGCACGGAGCGACGCGTCCGCGCAAGGTCATCTCGCGGCCACCCGGCACCTGTGGCAGACGCAAAGCGGATTGTCCGAGCTGGGCGTCGCGGGGCCGCCCACCTTCCTGTCGAGGTCGGAGCGCGGCAACGTAACCTGGCATCCCACCGGCCGGCGGCTCCTGAGGACCGAGGACTCGCAACCGTTCGTGCAGTTGATCGGGCTGGCGCGCGCACCGTCCGGATCAGCCGAGACGCCGCCCGCGACGGCGACGCCGCTTGCGGAGGACGTTCCGCTCCCTCTGTTGCGATCGTTGATGCCGGAGGTACGGCAGCGCCTGGATCGGGGGATCGGCGAAGTGACCCTGGCGACACGCGGGCAACCGCTGCTCCTCGTCCTGCACCTGCCCCCGCTCGAACCGCCAGGGAAGGCGGAGCAACGATTCGAGCAGGACAAGCATCTCGCCCGCCTGGATGCCTTCAGCGCGACGGTGCTGGTGGACGAGGCGCCGATGTCGCGCCAGTTGCTGCCGACACTGATCACGCTGACCGAGGAGCAGTTCCTGGTCGGGACGCTGCCCGTGGTCGAGCGGCAGCCCGACGGGCGCTGGACGTCCGATGCGGACGCCGTCGAGGTCGTGCGCACGGTCCACGGCGCCGACGGCGCCGTGCGTCCGGACCACGACACGCCCTTGCCCGACTGGCAGACCCCGCGCCGGGGCAGGCCTCGCGATACGGCTCCGGACGCTCGCAGCGACCGGGTGCGCCTCTACCTCCAGATGGAGGACGACGAGGTCATGCACACGGTCGGAAGCGCGCTGACGCGGACACATCCTGACGAGGTCGTCTGGGTGCAGACCCATCCGACAGGGACCTTCCGCGTGATCCGCGGGCAGTCCCTGCTGGACAACGCCCCGGCCGATGCCCGCATCAAGTTGATCGTGTCCGGCCACGGTCACACCAGCCTGCTGACCCGGGAACGACTGCTGAGCGGCCGCACCGCGCGGGGCCTCGCCGAAGAATTGAAACGCCTGATCCCCCGCCTTCGGCGGCAGCCGCTCCCGAAGATCGAGCGCATCAGCCTGCTCAGTTGCGCGCTCGAGACCCCGGTCGTGGAACGCAGCTTCGGCCGGGAGTTCGCCGCCGCTGCTCGCGACCTGGGGCCCGTGGGCATGGAGACCACCCTCTACGCGCAGACGCTGGTCGTCGACACGCATTCAGGCCACCTGGTCAAGGCCACGCAACCGCACGATGACGCGCCGCTGCGCCAAGGCGCCGCCGGGACGACCTGGGTCTTCCGGTCCGACCCCGTCACCGGCGTCACCTCCGTTCGCGACAGATTCCCCAACGGCAATGAAGGGACCGATCTGCCCGTCGTCTGCTGCGCGATCCTCGCGGGCGGCCCTCCCGGTCCGTCCGTCCGGTCGCAGGGGCTGGCACGCGCGGACATGCTGGCCCGGGCCGCGTTGCGCCAGCGGTTCCACGAGCTGGCAGGCCTGTATCGACCCGCAGGCATGCATCTGGTGCCGCGGCTGGCGCTCCAGAACGCCGGCTCGGGCACGCTGACCTACATGCGGCTGGACGGTACCCTGCAAACGCGCGAGGTCGTCGCCCCCGCCGACATCCGCACGCTGCGCGCCGGGCTGGCATCGATCTCCACGGGGTTGGATGCGATCCGCGATCACCGCATCGACATCACCTTCCCGGATGCGCGGGCCAAGATGCTCGATCTGGCCCAGCTCTGCCTGATGACCCGGTCCCTGGCCGCCCAGGACGTCGACGGCGACGCCTATCAGGCGGCGTTGCTCTATCTGGGCATGACGCAGTCCTGGGCCCAGGTGGGTGACGATGCCGCCCAGGTGGCCGCCGTCGTCCAGCGCGTCGCCGCCAGCGGCGAGACGACCTCGATGGCGGTCCTGGTCAAGAGCACCGAAACGCTGTCGCAGGCGCTCCGCGCGGTGAGCCTGCTGGCCCAGGCCGGCACGATCACGACCGACATCGCCCGATTGATCGACGAGCTGCATGTCGGGGATCAGGCGGGCGTGAGCCGGGCGGCCGCGCAGGTCGCGCTGGACACGTCGGGCCTGATGCTGGTGGCGCTCCAGGAGCTCGCGAACCTGCTCGGCACCACGCTGATCGCCGCGCTGGCCGACGGCCTGGGCGTGCCGCTGCAGGGCCTGGTGATCGGCATCGCCGCGCTCGATCGCGCCGTGAAGGGCGAAGCGTCGCGCATCGACCGCAACCTCGCGCCGCTGCGGCAGATCGATCTCGGATACGGCGAGCCGTTGCGAGCGGTCAGCATGGCGGAAGACGGGCGGTCTTCCAAACGCACGGTGCTCCTGCCCAACGGCTGGGCCCCGATGCGGCGCATCGACTTCGTCAACGGCTCGGTGACCTTCGCCGATGCCACGGTGGGGGCATCCTCCCTGCACAGGCACCAGTTGTACTGGCAGGGCCAGCACCGCCTGCACGACTGGTGGATCAACGACGGCGCCGGCAACCAGGGTCTCTATGCCCGGCACGGCCTGGAGTTGGACCTGTGGACCCTGATGCGCCGCGACGCCCGCCCGGTGCTCCCCCAGGTCAGGCTGTCCGACGCCCTGCGCAGTCCCGACCTGGTCCTGGCCCTGATGACGGCGCCCAATGTGGAGATCCACTTCGACCAGTATTCAGGTTCGCGGGCCGGTGGCGACTTCGCACTCCTCGGAGACCCGCTGATCGAGCGGATGCAGGAGAACAGCAATGCCGATTTCGTCGGCGACTATGTCTCCTCCAGCAGCTTCGCCAAATCGGCGGACCAGTGGCGCATCCGCCAGAAACCGACCCTGCTGGAAGTCGTGCTGGACGACCTGCCGAGGATGCTGGCACTGCCGCAGCGTTCCGACGCCGAGCGCATCGACTTCGTCTTCGAGGACGCCAGGCCGCTCGACAGGCGCAGGCTGCAACCCCTCGACCAGTCGCAGGTGCACGTCCGCCTGATCGGCGGCGGCGGCCGCTACACGGTGGCGATCCCGCCCGACGGCACGGTGCGCAACCCGGTGCGCATCCTGCCCTCCGCCCACACCCGGGAAATCTGGACGTTCCTGCTCCGGGACAGCCTGATCGGCGGCGGCAAGCCGATGTCCTTCCTCGACGGCGGCGTGGCGGGCTTCAGCATCGGCGGTCAGGCGTTCCACTTCGAATCGCTGCATGGGGCCGTCGTCCAGATCGCGGACCCGCGCGTGCCCGGCGTGCGACTGGTGCTGGATCTCGAGCGCAAGGATGCATCGCTGGTCCTGACCTTGCCGCCCTGGTCCGACCGCCTGCGTCCTGCCGTCGCGCTGGACGAGGCGATCGCGCGGCTCACGCCCCCGGACGGCATCACCGGCGGCTCGGCGTCCTCCCTGTTCAGGCGCCGCGGCGCCGGCATGCCGTCGGCGCTGGTCCAACTGACCAGCTCGCTGGCGAGCGGCGAGCTGCTGTCGGGCATGCTGGATCCTTCCAGCGGCGGGGCCATCCTGGCCGGCGCGCACCATCTGTTCATATGGGAGGGTCGGCGTGACGGCGGGTCGCCAGGCTGGAAGCGTTATGCACTCAACGGGGGCGAACTCAGCTTCAACGAAGCGCGCCGGCCGGTGGTCCGCTACGACGGCGGCCGCCATTTCGGGCCCGTCACCTTCACCTACCTGATGGAGTCGCGTCGATTCGTGCGCGACCAACTGTCCCTCACGGTCGCGGGCGAGCGGGCCCTCAGGCAATGGCTGCGCACCCATCCCGACTGGACCTACACGGCCCTCGTCCGGTTCATGACCGAGGAGCTGGCGGCCGGGCTGGAGCTCGCGGGGCCTGAGGGTGGAGAAACCCAGGCGGTGCAACTCGTCGACTTCTACTACCGGGGCGCCACCAGTGTCCGCCCCACCGCGGGGCTTCTCCCCCTGGGGCTGTGGGCGCGACTGGATCAGCTGGAACAGGGCAGTCCGCCGGACGCCGCCATCGCCTTCGACGCCGACCCCTCACTGCCGCTGGCGCTGGCCCGGGCGGGCCTTGAGAGATTCCGCAAGTGCGTGCCTGACCGCCCCCGGCGGGCGTCGCCTGAACAGGTCGACACGCGCCGGACCGCCACCGCCGCGGAGGTGGCCCGCGCCAAGCAATGGCTGGTCCTGCGTCATTCGCAGGCCACCGGCGCATATGGCCCCTGGTCCGATCTTCACGCACCGGAACCGCCATTGAGCGTTCAGGAGCGCACCCGATTGATCGCCCTGCAGCACCGGCTGGGGACCCTGCTCGGCGAACACGCGAAGCAGGGTGGACGATCGTCCTGGATCCGGTTGGGCGAGACGCCCGCGGCGTCGGCAGCGCTGGTGCACGCGTTGCGCGATGCCGGCGTGGAGATCCGCATCGACGTCGGCGATACCGCCTCCGACGTGCGGGCGGCCAACCGGTCGGGCCCCGACGATTTCTACGATGTCCGGGAGACGTCGATGCGCCTGTTCCTGCGGGACCTCACCGACCGGATCGACCGCGACGCCGCGGCGATCCGGCAACTCAGCGGCCTGCATCCGGTCGGCCCCTCGGACACGCCGCTCCAGGCGGCGCTGACACGCCTGGCCGACACCCGCGCCTTCGCGCGTCGGCAGCGGGCACCGATTCCGGAGGTGCCGATGGCGCTGCTGGAGCACGTGCGGCGGGCGGGTCTGACGTTCTGGCGCCCGGACAGCGCCGGACAGGCGGTTCACGCCCGCCCGGGCAGGTCGGGACTGGCACTGCCGGGGCCCGCACGATTCGCCGGGATGACGCTCGGCCAAGTCACGCTCACGTCCGACGGCGGCGGCGCCGTCGACGACATGACGTTGCGGCTGTGGCGGCAACAGGCCGCCACACAGGGCCTGTTGCCGGACGCCTGGTATGCGCGTCACGCCGCGCCCGGCTCGCCGATGGAGATCGAGCTGAGAGAACTCGCCGCGGAAGTTCTGCGGGATCGCTTGATCCGCCTGCAGGACCACGCGGAAGCGACAGGACGGGACGCGGTCCCGCTGGATGCGGACACGGTCCTGAATCGACAACTCTTCACCGCCCTGCTGCGCCTGATGCCGGCCGCGTCCGGCATCAAGGTCGCCGGGCGCGACACCGTGACACCCGGCGACGTCGTCCGGTTCTTCGACCACCAGGGGACCGGTCACTACGCCCTGATGCGCCGCCCCGACACCGATCTGATGCACCTGCCCCGGGATCCCGCCGCGCTCCGCGCCAATCCCTACTGGGCCTACCTGGGCAGCACGCACGAGCTGGGACAGGACCTGCGCCCCCGCCTTGCCCCGGAGCCGTCGGGCCCCGCGGTGCTCGATCCCGCGGCGTACCACGCGTGGCGCCAGGACGATCCGACGCCGGTGCTCGGCGATGTCTACCTCTATCCGAATCCGTTCACCGGCCGTCAGGAGCTGTTCCGTCTCCAAAGCGTGAGCCAGCAGGTCCTTCCGGGCGGGCGACGGCCCTACGGCTCTTTCCCCATCGACGGGAGCAGCAACGCCGACTGGCTCTACCTCGGCAACGCCGAGTCGCTGAGCCCCGCGGAACTCGGCGCGCTGGCGCACAGTCCTTCCGCATTGACGCCGCAGGCCTTTGCGGTGGGGCTGCTCGAATGGTGGACGGACCGCCTGGCCGGCGGCCGCGGCGACTACCGCAACTTCCGGATGGACACCAAGACCTTCGAGGCGATGACCTGGGGCAGCACCATGTTCCGGCTGGAGGAGGACGGCACCCTCTATGTCGGGTTGGACGACAACGACGCCACGCCTTTCCAGGTGGGCGGCGACGCCGAGTTCAAGGCGCTGCGCAGTCAGTTCCTGAGCGGCCGGGAGACACCGCGCTGGCTCCTCATCCAGGGCAACGGTCGCATGGTGGACCTGGATGGCGCCGGCTCGTCGGGCATCCCGGAGATCGTGATCCTGGACGAGCTCGACGACGCACCGCGACGCATCGACCTGGACGACAGCACGCTGCAGGACAGCGAACTCTTCTACGAAGGCCGCGATCTGCTGATCCACGACACCACGACCGGGCGTCTGGTCCGCGTCCGGAACGCGCTCAAGCCCCGGACCGCCCTGCCTTTCGATGAGGAATGGACCACCGATGTCCAGCTCACGCAGCTCGGCGGCACACGCCGGCTCGCATGGCCGAAGTTGGACATGTCCCTGCGATTGCCGATGCTCACCCTGCAGGGCCGGACGCTGGAGGCGACCCGGGAAGGCCTGGACCTGTTGATCGGCGGCGTCGACCAGTGGGACAGGATGCGGGTGCCGGATGTGTTCGCGCTCGAGAACGGCGTCGTCGGCACCACGCCGACCGGCGACGACGAAGCCCTGCTGCGATTCCGGACGCCGGACGGGCGCTGGCAGCTGGCGCGCCTGTCGGCTCCGCTCGTCGCGGCGATGGCCGTCGGCGCGAGCAGCTCGCGGCGCTGGCGACTGGTGCCCGACGGCGAAAGGCGGCTGGGTTTCCTCGAGCCGGACGACCTGGCGGCGTCGGGGGCCGGAACGACGGAAGGAAGCGTCGCGCCAGCAGGCACCGACGCGTCCCGGCAGCGATGGTCGCTGGCCGGCGTGACACTGTCCGAAGCGATGGCGTCGGTCATCCCGGCAGGACAACTCGACCTGTCACCGCATTGGGTGGACGCCAACGGCGCGTTCCCGACGAGTTCGCCGATCACCGGCCGGCCCGGCTGAATGGAGCGCCCCACCATGTCCGCGTCCTCCTCCACGTCAGACGTCCGCCCGCTCGTCACCCCCCCGCGGCCTGTCTCCCAGGAGCAACCCCCCTCGTCCGGGCTCCCGCCGCCGCAGGAGCCGCCGCCGCCGCCGTGGCCCCGCATCGACTCCTTCCTGCATCTGACGGCGCCCACCTACCGGTCGGCGCCTCTTGAGCCCGAGGAAGGCCTGCTGCGCGTCATCCTGCGGACGATGCACCGGGCGATGCTGCCGCTGGGGGCCTTGCCGGCCAACGTGACGACGCCCCTGAGGGCTCAACTGCGGCAACAGCTGCTCGTGCACCTGCTCGCGCAGTTCGACGGCGAGCCGCTCGACGTCTGGGCCTACCGGGCGCTCGACACCGCAGCGGGAAAACTGGTGGCCGCGGTCCTGGACGGCGCCTATCCCGACCTGCTGGGGCCGGATCGCACCGATACGCTGCGCGGTGGACTCTTCGACGAGGACGCCGCTGTGGCGTCGGAGGAGCCGATGCACAACACCGTCCTGCTGCGCCGTTGGGGCATCGGCGATCTGAGCGACAACGGCGTCGAGGCCGCGCCGCCGCGCCTGCGCGACGCGAAGACAGCCGTGCATCGCGCCAGCGCGCTCGTGATCGAAGGATTGCTCGCCGCCGCCTATCTGGTCGAAGGGATGTTCCAGCGACAAGCCCCTTCGCCGCTCATCGCGCGGCGCGTTGCCACCGCCCGGTCGGTCGCCTACACGATCGCGTCCGGGCTGACCCGCTCGCCGCTGCTGTTCGACCTGGACCGGCTGCAACGCGAGAAGACGCGCACCTCCCCCGAAGCCGAGGCGCAGCTCGCCGCCAAGAAGGCGATATGGCCCGCCCAGCGCCTGTTGTCGGACCTCGGACTCATCGGCCCCTTGACCTACCTGTCAGGCACTCGCCGCGACGGTGCGCGCTGGCACCGCATCGGCATCCGCGCCCTGATCACCGAGGACGATGTCCCGTTCCGCCAGTTGCTCGGCCTGACGCAGCCGCCGGTCGCGGACGCTGCCCCGGGCGTACCCTCGCCGGCACGCTCCGCCACCGGATCGCCGCTGCCGCAGCTCGAGTCGGTGATGCCGCTCGTCCGTCAGAGCCTGGACCGCGTCAACGGACGCGTGATCCTGAGCGACTCGCGCGGGCAGGTCTTCGCAGCGACGGTCCCGGCGCTCGGACCGGACGCCACCGACGCACGTATCCGCGAACAGGACCGGCAGCTGGATTTCCTGGACGCCTTCATCGTGAGCGTCTTCGGAAGCACCCTGCCGCTGCTGCCCGGGCAGTTGCCCCCGGAAGTGCGCTTGTCCGGCACGCAGTGCCTCGTGGGCGCGGTCGCCGTGGCGTCGCAGGACACCGACGGTCGCTGGCACTTCGATCATGACGCCGTCCAGGTCGTCAGGGAAACGTTCGGCAACGATGCGGCCGTGGCACCCAGCAGGATGCCGCTCTCCCGCTGGATGCCGACCTCCCTCGAGCGGCCCACATGGATGGCGCCCGACACCCCCGCGCCCGCCCGCAGCGACCTGCTTCGCCTCTACCTTCAGATGGAGGACGACGACGTCACTTTCTGGCTGGGGAACGCGATCAGCAACCAGTATCCGCAACAGCTCGTGTGGATACAGATGCATCCTGAAGAAGGCTGGCGCGTCGTGCGTGGCCAGTCGCTGCTGGACAACGCCGGCGAGGACGTCCGTCTCTGGCTGTATGTGACCGGTCACGGTCGCACGGACCCTCGGACCGGCGAACGACTGCTCAGCGGCCGCGGCGCGGAGCAGCTGGCGCGGGAGTTGACGTCGACGGTGCCCGAGATGTCGCCCCGCAATCGATTCCGGCGGCGTGTGGAGCGCATCTTCCTGCAGAGCTGCGCGCTCGAGACACCCGCCGTGCATCGGCGCTTCGGCCTGGAATTCGCCCGGGCCGTGCGCCCGCTCGGTGCGGCGGGGATGGAGACGACCGTGCATTCCCAGAGGCTTGTGCTGAGGACATCGGGGCAAGGTCGTCTGATCGAAGGCTCCCAATTGCACGACGGCACGCCGGCCCGACGCGGGGCCGCAGGCTTGACCTGGATCTACCGGGTCGACCCGATCACCGGCCGCACGGCGGTCCGGGACATGTATCCGGACGGCGACGAAGGCATGGCGTTCTCGAGCGACTGCTGCGCGATCCTGACCGCGCCGCCACCTCGGCAGTCCGGCCGCTCCCGGGCCCTCGCGCGCGCGAAGCTCCACGACTGGGACCTCCTGCGCCGCCGTTTCCAGGGACTCGCGAACCAGTACCGGCCCGCCGGCATGCACCTCCTCCCCCTGGTGCCGGACCCGGCCGGCGCCGGGGCGACCCTGAGCTACATGAGCCTGACCGACTCGGCGATCCAGACCCACGAGCTGGTCGATGCGGCCGATGTCCAGGTGATCCGCGCCGGTATGCGGTTCATCCGATCGGGTCTGGCGAGCCTGCCCGACCTCGGGATGGACACCTTCCAGGCCAACGTCGACATGGACATGCTCAACGTCGGACTGCTGGCGCTGCTCCTGTCGGACCTTGCCGAGGGTTCCCAGGACGGCGACGCCTATCAGGACGCACTCTGGTACCTGGGCCTGACACAGGGCGCCGCCCAGGCGGGCGGCGATGCCCTGTCCCTCGCGGCCGCCGTCCGCGGCGCCGCGGCGCGTCCCGATGCCGGCGCGATGGCCAAGGTGATGACCAGCGCCGGCCTCCTGGAACAGACACTCCGGTGGACGACCCGGCTGACCCAGGTCGGCAGCCTCGTTGCCGACATGACGGAGTGGATCGAATCGACGATCTCCGGCGACCGTCTGCGGTCCGAAACCGCCGGTCTGCGGGTCGTCCTCGATGATCTGGCGCTGGGGCTGATCGGCGCCGCCGCCGCGATGGACATGCTCGGCGAAGCCCTGGTCGCCGCGGCGATCAATAGTCTCGCAGTGCCGCTGACCGGGCTGGCGCTCGGCATCCAGGCGCTCAACAAGGCCGTCGAGGGCGAACGGCTCCGCCTGGCGCGCAACCTGGAACCGCTGCGGCAGATCGAACGGGGGTATGTCGCGCCGCTCGCGGCGGTGGCCCTGGATGCGCAGAATCCCGAACGGCGCATGCTGTTGCCCAACGGATGGGCGCCCATGAAGCGCATCGACTTCGTCTCCGGCACGGTGAGCTTCGCGGATGCGACCATCGGCGACTCCTCGCTGAACCAGCGCCAGCTCTACTGGCAATGGGGCAGCCACCGGCTGCACGATGTCTGGGTGCTCGACGGCGCCGATCAGCAAGGCCTCCATTCCGGACACGGCATGGACCTGGACCTGTGGACGCTCAGGCGCCGGCCTGCCGACGCCTGGTTCCCCCGCACGGCGCTGCCCTCGACCCTGCAAGATCCCGGCCTGGCCCTGTGCCTGATGACGGCGCCCAATCTGGAAATCCGCTACGGCGCCTACTCGTCATCGCGGCCGGGCGGCGACTTCGCGCTGCTCGACGACCCGCTGATCGAACGGATGCAGGAAAACAGCGGGGCCGCCTTCGTCGGGGATTTCGTGAGCTCCAGCAGCTTCGCGCGTTCGGCGGACCAGTGGCGGATCCTCCAGAAGCCCTGTCTCCTGGAGGTCATCCTGGACGATCGTCACAGGACGCTGGTCCTGCCCGAGCGCTTCACGGCGGCGTTTGAAACCTTCCAGTTCCAGGACAACCTGCCTCGGAACGACGGCAGCTTCCGGCCCCTCGACCAATCGCAGGTCCACATCCGCCTGATCGGCGGCGGCGGCCGCTACACGCTGCTGCTGCCGACCGACGGGACCGTGCGCAACCCGGTGCGCATCCTGCCGTCCGGCACCGATCGGGAGGTCTGGACGCTGATGCTCAAGAACAGCCTGTTCCGGGGCGGAAAGGAGGTCGAGTTCGTCGACGGCGGCGGCATGGCAGGGCTGCGCGTCAACGGCCAGGCCTTCCACTTCGAGGCGGTGCACAACGCCATCATCCAGATCGCCGATCCGATGGTGCCCGGCCTCCGCCTGGTCCTGGACCTGGCGCGCAAGGACGGTTCGCTGGTCCTGACCCTGCCGACTTGGTCCCCGACCCTGGATCCGGGACACCTGCTGGCGGAGGCGATGCGCCTGCTCGTCCCCCCCACCGGCGCCACCGCATCGACGTCCGCGGCGGTGGCGTCGCTGGTCCATCGGCAGGGTCTCCTCCTTCCGCAGCATCCCGTCCAGCTGGCCGGGTTGACGGCGGACGGCGAGATGCTGTCGGGCGTCTACAGCCCCGCCACCGGGAAAGCCGTCCTTTATGGTTCCCAACATCTGCTGGTCTTCGATCCCACGGAAGGACCCGCAGCCGCGTGGGTCCGCCATGCGCTCAAGGGCGGACAGGTCAGTCTCAACCCCCAGGGACAACCCGTCGTCCGCTATGACGGCAGCCAGTTCTTCGCCCCCATCAGCTTCACCTACCTCGACGATCAGCGGCGCTTCAGCCGCGATCCGCTGGCGATGACACGCGCCGGGGAACTCGCCCTGCGCCGGTGGCTGGAGGCCCATCCGGGCTGGATCTGGCCGGAGCTCCGCCGCTTTCTGACCGAGGACCTGGCTGGCGGCCTGGAGCTCGCCGGCCCGGAAGGCGGCGAGGCGCCGCCTGTGGACCGGGTCGACTTCCACGAGCGACTCGCCGAGGGCCGACGTCCGACGCAGGGGACGGTCGCGCTGTCGCTCTGGGAACGGCTCGATCGGGTGGAACAGCGAACGCCCGCGGGCCTGCCGGTACGGTTCGACAGCGACCCGGGCCTCGTCGAGGCCCTGTCCAGGGCCGGATTCGATGGATTCATCGAACCCGGGCCCGCCGAGGACGCGGCGGCGACACCTCCCGATCGTCCCCGCGACGTCTCCCGGGAGGAAACCGCGCGCGCCCGGCAGTGGCTGGTCCTGCAGCACGTGCACGCCACCGGCGCCTACGGTCCCTGGTCCAACCTGCATCCGCCGGGGCTCCCCCTGACCCTGCACGAGCGCACTCGCCTGACGATGCTGCGCGACGGTCTCCAGAGGCTGTTCGACAAGCACCTGCATTCGTCGGACAACCCCGAATGGATCAAGCTGGGCGACACCCCCCAGGCCTCCGCAGAGATGGCGCACCAGTTGCGGGATGCCGGCGTCGAACTGCTGATCGATCAGGGCGTCGACGCGCCCGGCTTCCGTTCGACGAATCGCGCCGGGACCCAGGACTTCTACGACGTGCAGGTGCCCACCTTCCGGCTGTTGATGCACGACCTGTCCGATCGACTCGATCGCGACGCCGCGGCCAACCGGCGCGTCGAAGGCGGCATGCTGCCGGCCCCCCAGGGCACGCCCTTGCAACTGGCGTTGGCGAGCCTGGCCGGTGCACACGCGGCGGTCAAACCCGACACCGCGGTGATCGATGTACCCTGGGAGGTGATGCAGCAGGTGGAGCGGGCGGGTCTGACCTTCTGGTTCAAGGCGAAGGTGCCCGACGGGCGCGATACCGGTCCCACCGGCACCCAGCTCGGCGCCGTGCGGGACGGTCCGACACTCGCCTCGATCGACGCCGCGACGCTGCGCCTCTGGCGCGATCAGGCCGACACCCTGGGCGTCCGGCTGGAGGAGTGGTACGCCCTGTTCGCCCGTCCCGGGTCCGCGACCGAGATCGGCCTGCGGACGGCGGCCAGGGAAGCCTTGCGCGAACGTCTGATCTTCCTGCAGACGGACGCGGAGCGGGACGGTGCGACGCAGGCGCCGCTGGACGGCGATGTCCTGCAGAGCCGCAAACTGCTGGAAGCGCTTCAGCGGCTGCTTCCGCCGGTCGCACGCGTCGGAATCGCAGGCCGGGACAGGGTCCGCCCCGGCGACGTCGTCCGGTTCGACGATGCGAAGGGCTGCGCCCACTACGCCTGGATGCGAGAGACCGACGGCCGGCTGACACACCTGCCGGTCGACGCGCCCGCGGCGCGCGGCAACCGCGAGTGGGCCTACCTCGGCCGTGCCGCGGACTTCGATGCCGGACTGAATCCGAAGCCCGCCCCCGGCCCGGGTCCGGCGATCCTCGATCCGGCCGCCTACCTGTCCTGGCGACCCCAGGACCCGACACCGGTGCCGGGCGGCGTGTATCTCTACGACAACCCGTTCAGCGGGCGGCTCGAGCTGTTCCGCCTTCAACGTTCCGACTTCAAGCCCTACGGCTCCTTCCCGATCGACGGACGCAGCAATGCCGAGTGGCGCTACCTGGGCAATTCGGAATCGCTGAGCCCCGCGGAACTGGGCGCGCTGGCGGAAGGCCCGTCGGCCTTGCAACCGCAGACCTTCCCCCTGGGCCTGTTCGAGTGGTGGGCCGATCGTCTGGCGCCGAGCGACGGCTCGGGGTACCGGCGCTTCAGCCTCGACCCGGACTCGTTCTTCACCGTGGCGTGGAACGGCACGGTCTTCCGCCTGGAGGACGACGACACCGTGACCATCGCGCTCGACGACGGCGACACGAGTCCGTTCAAGCTGGCGGAGGACACGTCCTTCAGGGACTTCCAGCGCCAGGCCCTGGCCGGCCATGCCCCTCCCCGGCTGCTCGTGATCCAGGGGAACGGGCGGCCGGTGGATCTGGACGGCGCGGAGGCGCTCGGCGTCGCGGAGATCGTGATCGCCGACGAGGCCGATGGCGCGCCGCGGCACGTCGATCTCGACGATCGCGCGACCGGCGCCCCGGAAGTCTTCCATGAAGGCCGCGACCTCCTCATCCACCAGACGGGAAGCGGTCAATTGATCCGGATCCGCAATGCCAGGGAGTTCGCCAGCGAGCTCCCGCTGGACGACGACAACTGGCTGCGCAAGGCGTCGATCACCGGACAAGGCGGCGCGAGGCTGATGATCTGGCCGCCGGACGACCAGGTCCTGCGTCTGCCCCTGCTGACCTTGCACGGTGCCCGGCTGGAGGTGGCGCGGGACGAACTCGACCTGTGGATCCTCGACGGCGACGGCTGGAGCGGCATGCGCGTGCCGGATGTGTTCATCCAGCAGGAGGGTGGCCCCTCACGCACCGCGTCCGGCGACGACGAGGCGCTGCTGCGTTGGCGCGCGGCGGACGGGACATGGCGTCTGACGTTGCTGTCCGCCGAGCTCATCGCGGCGATGGCCAACCACCTGGACACCACGGGGCGCTGGGAACTCGAACCGGGCGGACAGACCGCACTGGCCTGTCTCCGATCCGCGGAAGCATCCGCCACCGGGGCCGGACGTCTCCGATGGGCGCTCAAGCAGGCCCAGTTCTCCGAGTCGATGGCCGCCGTCGTGGACTCGGCGGGCCCGCCGCTCGCTCCGGCATGGACACCGCTCGCGTCGCCCCGAGGGGGAGGGGCGGCGGACGGCCTGGCGGCATCGGCGATGTCGCCGAGCCAGACCGCCATCGCGGCCTGAGCCGGGGAGCGGCGACGATCAGCCCAGCAGCAGCGCGTTGACGCGCCTGACGTACGCGGCGGGGTCCTCCAGCACGCCGCCTTCGGCCAGCAGCGCCTGGTCGAACAGCACCTGCGCCAGATCGCCGAAGCGGGCGTCGCCGGCTTCATCACCCTCGATGGCGCCCAGCTTCTTCACCAGCGCGTGATCGGGGTTGATCTCCAGCGTCGGCTGCGACACCGGCGCGGTCTGGCCGGCCTGCTTCAGCATGCGGGCCAGGTGGCCGCTGATGTCGTGTTCCTCGACCACGATGCAGGCCGGCGAGTCCACCAGCCGCGTGGTCACGCGGACATCCTTGGCGCGCCCTTCCAGCGCGGTCTTCAGCCGGTCCAGCACCGGCTTGAACTGCTCGGCGGCTTCCTCGGCCTTCTTCTTCTCTTCCTCGTCCTGGAGCTGGCCCAGGTCCACGGCGCCCTTGGCGACCGACTGCAGGCCCTTGCCCTCGAACTCGTGCAGGTGCGACAGCATCCACTCGTCGACGCGCTCGGTCAGCAGCAGCACCTCGATGCCCTTCTTGCGGAAGATCTCGAGCTGCGGGCTGTTCTTCGCGGCGCCCAGGCTGTCGGCGGTGATGTAGAAGATGGCCTCCTGGCCTTCCTTCATCCGCGACACGTAGTCGGCGAACGAGACGTTCTCGTCGGCGTGCGTCGATGCGAAGCGCAGCAGCTTGACCAGACGCTCCTGGTTGGTGTGATCCTCGCCGACGCCTTCCTTCAGCACCTGACCGAAGTCGGTCCAGAAGCGCGCGTACTTGTCGCGCTCGCCGGCGTCCTCGCTGTTGGCCAGCGACTCCAGCATGGACAGCACGCGCTTGGTCGAGCCCTCGCGGATCGCCTTCACGTCGCGGCTCTCCTGCAGCAGCTCGCGGCTGACGTTCAGCGGCAGGTCGGCCGAGTCGATCACGCCCTTCACGAAGCGCAGGTACACCGGCATCAGCGCCTCGGCGTCGTCCATGATGAAGACGCGCTTGACGTACAGCTTCACGCCGCCGCGCTTGTCGCGGTTCCACAGGTCGAACGGCGCCTTGGCCGGGATGTAGAGCAGCTGCGTGTACTCGCTGCGGCCCTCGACGCGGTTGTGCGTGAAGGCCAGCGGCGCTTCGGTGTCGTAGCTGATCTGCTGGTAGAAGGCGTCGTACTCGGCCTGCGTGATGTCGCTCTTCGAGCGCGTCCACAACGCGGACGCCTTGTTCACCGGCTCCCACTCGTCCTTCAGCACCTGCGTGGCGTTGTCGGCGTCCCACTCCTCCTTGCGCATCAGGATGGGCAGCGAGATGTGGTCCGAATACTTCGCGATCGTCGACTTCAGGCGCCAGGTCTTGAGGAACTCTTCTTCGCCCTCGCGCAGGTGCAGGATCACGTCGGTGCCGCGGCCGGGCTTGGTGATGGTTTCGACCTCGAAGTCGCCGGTGCCTTCGGAGCTCCAGCGCACGCCCTGCTCCGCCGGCAGGCCGGCGCGGCGCGATTCGACGGTGATGCGGTCGGCGACGATGAAACCGGAATAGAAACCGACGCCGAACTGGCCGATCAGGTTCGCGTCCTTCTTCTGGTCGCCTTCGAGCTTGGCCATGAACTCGCGCGTGCCGCTCTTGGCGATCGTGCCGAGGTGGGCGATGGCCTCTTCCGCGGACAGGCCGATGCCGGTGTCGCTGATGGTGACGGTGCGGGCCTCGGTGTCGAAGGACACGCGAACCTCGAGGTTCGGCTGGTCCTCGAACAGCTGCGGATGGTCGAGCGCCTCGAAGCGCAGCTTGTCGCAGGCGTCGGACGCGTTGCTGACCAGCTCGCGCAGGAAGATCTCCTTGTTCGAGTAGAGCGAGTGCGTCACCAGATGCAGGATCTGCTTGACTTCGGCCTGGAAGGAATGGGTTTGCTTGTCCATCGTTCGTGAGAGCGGTGATGCGAAGGGATGCCCAAGGGGCGCGGAAGGGGCGAGCCCCGATGGGGCCTGGATTATCGCGGCGATAGATGGGTGCGGCCGGGCCTGATTTCAAGGGACGGCGCGCGCCTCTAAACTGCGCGCCCTATGCCGATGATCTACTGGTTCGACTTGTTGGGCGTGGCGGTGTTTGCCGTCAGTGGGGCGCTGGCCGCGATGCAGGCGGGGCTGGACCTGTTCGGGCTGCTGGTGATCGCCGCGATGACGGCGGTGGGCGGCGGCACGCTGCGGGATCTGCTGCTGAACCGGCACCCGGTGTTCTGGATGAAGGACACCCGCTACCTGCTGGTGATCATCGCCAGTGCGCTGGCGGCGCTCCTCGTCGGCCCGTTCCCCGAGCATGCCATCGGCATCCTGAAGGTGGCCGATGCATTGGGGCTGGCGCTGTTCGCGCTGTGCGGCACCGAGATCGCCGAGGAACACGGCGTGAAGCCGATGCCCGCGCTGCTGATGGGCACGCTGACTGCGTGCGGCGGCGGCGTGCTGCGGGACGTGCTCAGCGGTCAGGCGCCGCTGCTGCTGCGCAAGGACATCTACGCGACCGCCGCGATCGGCGGCATCGCGCTGTACTTCCTGCTGAAGGCGATGGGCGTCCCGATGCGCTGGGCCTTCGTCACGGGCATGGTGGGTGTCGCCGCGCTGCGCCTGGCGGCGCTGTACTTCGGCTGGCAACTGCCGGCGCTGCAGATGCTGCAAGTGCACCCCTGACAAGCGCACCAGACACCTGTCCGGACGGCGGAAGCCGGGTGCCCCCGAGCGATTTAGCGGAGCCTGCGAGCGAATGAGCGAGGGGGCACCCGGCTTCTGCCGTCGTGCTCGGTCCCTCGACGATCAGTCCTCGCGGTCGAGGTCTTCTTCCTCATCGTCGTTTTCGTCATCCGCGGCATCCGCCTGCTGCGCATCCCGAGTTCCGCGCTTGGCGGCGACGGCGCGGGCTTCCTTCTCGGCGATCCTGGCGTCTTCAGCGGCCTCTGCGGCGGCGGTCCACTCGTCGAACTCGGCCGGGGTTTCCAGCGTGATGCGGCCGAGCTGCCCCTGGCGCAGGTCGTACAGCAGGACCTCCGCGGCTTTCTGCATGTTGATGCGTCCGCCCGACAGCACCGCGCCGCGCCGCTTGCCGATCAGCTGCAGCACCTCGCCGTCGAGCAGCGAGGCATCGGGTTCGAGCTGGTAGCGGGTCTTCAACGACTGCGGGTAGTACCGGCGCAGGTAGCCGAGCAGGTCCAGCGCCACCACCTCCTCCTCGAAGGCGTTGCGACCGATCGCGCCGCTGGCGGCGAGGTTGATGCCTGCCTCCGGCACGCGGATCTTGGGCCACAGCATGCCCGGCGTGTCGAACAGGTAGACGCCCTTGTCGAGCAGGATCTTCTGCTCGATCTTGGTGATGCCGGGTTCATCGCCGGTGGCGGCGGCGCGTTTGCCGACCAGCGTGTTGATCAGCGTCGACTTGCCCACGTTGGGGATGCCGCAGATCAGCACCCGCAGCGGCTTGTCCAGCCCGCCGCGGTTGGGCGCAAGCGCGCGGCACTCGGCGGCCATCATCTTCGCCAGGCCCGGCTGGCCCTGATGGATCGCGACGGCCTGCGTGTTCGGCTGCGCGCGATAGAACGCCAGCCATTCCGCCGTGCGGCCCGGATCGGCCAGGTCCTGCTTGTTGAGCAGCTTCAGCGCCGGCCGGCCCTGCGTCAGTTGCGCGAGCAGCGGATTGGCGCTGCTCGCGGGCACGCGGGCATCGAGCATCTCGATGACCACGTCGATCCCGCTTTTCATGCGCTCGCGGATCGCGCCCCGGGTCTTGTGCATGTGCCCGGGAAACCATTGAATCGCCATAGCAGGCGATTGTCCGCGATCCGGGAGGCTTTCCACCTGCATCCTCCCAGCGCTTGGCCGCCAGTGCATGAGGCCTTGCCGGCCAGCGGCAAAACCTCAAGCACTGCCGTCCCCGAACCAGAGGCAGCCTGCCCTCAGTTGCCGGCAGGCGCCGGGCGCAGCTCGACGATGGTCAGTTGGCCCTGCTGCGATTCGATGCGGACCTCCAGCTTGTCGCCGGTCTTGATCGCGGACAGCTGCGCGGCGCTCACCACGCCAGGCGCCAGCTTGAACGGCATCGTCATGCCCGGCATGTCGAGGTGGCGGATGTCGCCATGCTTGAGCGTGAGCTTCTGCTGGGGAATGTCGATCCGTCGGACTTCGGCCGGGATCCAGTCCTGCGAGGACGGCGCCGGGGCCTCGGCGGCCTCCGTCTGCTGGTCATGACCTTCGTGCGAATGCTCCTGCGCGCGTGCCGGGAGAGCGGCAGCGCCCAGGCCGACGACGAGGGCGGCGATGGTGGCGAAGGCGGTGTGGATGCGGTTCATGATGTCGACTTTCTGGATTCGTGAATGGGTTTCTTCGGGGCTCAATGCCCCTGATGACCGTGCCCATCGGGCTTGCGGACGCGCAGCGGCTCCGAGGCGGGTGCGGTCGGAGCCGTGGCAGGCTTGGCCACCGGAGCGGCAGGCGCACCTGAGGGCGTTGCCACCGGTCGCGCGACGCTGCCTGCCGGCGCCGCGTACCAGCCCGGATCCCCGTAGTCGCCCGGCTTCTGGTCCTTGCGCACCTTCAGCACGCTGAACATCCCGCCCATCTCGAGCGATCCGTGCGGTCCCTGCCCGCCCATCATGGGCACGGTGTTCTCGGGCAGCGGCATCTCCATCTCGGCCATGTCGGCCATGCCGCGCTCCCCCATCGCCATGTAGTCGGGGATGACCTTGTTGATGCGCGCCGCGAGACCGCGGTGGTCCACGCCGATCAGCGTGTCGACCTCATGGCCCATCGCGTTCATCGTGTGATGGCTCTTGTGGCAGTGGATCGCCCAGTCGCCAGGCTCGTCGGCGATGAACTCGATCTGCCGCATCTGCCCGACAGCGACGTCGGTCGTGACCTCGGGCCAGCGCGCCGTCTTCGGCACGGGGCCGCCGTCGGTGCCGGTGACCTCGAACTCGTGCCCGTGCAGATGGATCGGGTGGTTGGTCATCGTCAGGTTCCCGACGCGGATCCGCACCCGGTCGCCCTGGCGCACGTTGAGCGTGTCGATGCCGGGGAAGATGCGACTGTTCCAGGCCCACAGGTTGAAGTCGGTCATCGTCATCGTGCGCGGCGTGTAGCTGCCAGGATCGATGTCGTAGCTCGACAGCAGGAAGCAGAAGTCGCGCTGCACCTCGGCAATCTGCGGATGCCGCGCCTTCGGATGCGTGACCCAGAAGCCCATCATGCCCATCGCCATCTGCGTCATCTCGTCGGCATGCGGGTGGTACATGAAGGTCCCCGGCCGCCGCGCGACGAACTCATAGACGAAGGTCTCGCCCGGCTTGATCGCCGGCTGCGTCAGACCGGACACGCCGTCCATGCCGTTGGGCAGCCGCTGGCCGTGCCAGTGCACGCTGGTCTGCTCGGGCAGCCGGTTGGTCACGTAGATGCGGACGCGGTCGCCTTCGACGACCTCGATGGTCGGGCCGGGCGACTGGCCGTTGTAGCCCCACAGGTGCGCCGTGGTGCCGGGCGCAAGTTCGCGCAGGACGGGCTCGGCGACGAGGTGGAACTCCTTGACGCCGTCGCGCAGGCGCCAGGGCAGCGTCCAGCCGTTCAGCGTGACGACGGGGTTGTAGGGCCGGCCAGTGGGCGGCACGAGGGGCACCTGGGTGTCGGGCGAAGTCTGGATGACGGGCTCGGGCAGGGCCGCGAGAGCCACGGTGGACACCGCGGCCAGCGAGGTGCCGGCCAGGAGGGAGCGTCGATTGAGCATGGGGTGGTCCTCGGGTCAGTGTGCTGCCATGGCGGCGGGCGTGTTGGCAGCGGCCTGCGGCAGCGTGGGCAGACTTGAGGACAGGCGACCCACGAGGGCCTG